>CANKTP010000007.1 GCA_947486375.1 Candidatus Hydrogenedentota bacterium
GACAATTGGAGGATGCTGAACGTGATGATGCTGATCCCGATGAAGGTGGGGATGATCAGGAGCAATCGCCGGATGAGATAGGCCTTCACGGACGGGCGGCGGGCTTGGGGGCAAAGGTGAAGGTGATGCGTGTGGTGCCCACCGAACATCCCCCTTGATCCCCCTTCAAAGGGGGACTGCCTATGCGCGCATGTCGAGTGACGGTAAGGCGAGCAGGCACGGCGCAGGGCTTTGAAGCGGCCAGCGGCATGATTCGAACCACTACGGATACCGCTGCTGGGCCTTGGGCACCCACCATTCGAGCGGGTCGATCCCCGAGGTGTGGATTTTGACGCCGTGAAACCGTTTGTCGAGGGCAATGAGTCCCGGCCGGCTGAACAGGAAGGTGTAGGGCTGTTCGTCGTGGAGCACTTCGTGCATCCGGTGATAGAAGGCGTTCCGCCTTGCCTCGTCGAATTCGAGCCGCGCGTCCTCGAGTAGCTTGTCCACCTCGGCGTTCTTGAAGCCGGGATAGTTCGAGCCGGCCTCGGCTTGGGACGAATGCCACAATTGATACTGGTCCGAGGCGGCGTCCGTCAACCACACGAGCATGCAGGCGTCGAAGGCGCGTTTCTGGACGCGCTCCTGGAAGGTGACCCATTCGAGCGGGTTGAGATTTAGCTTGATCCCCGCGCGCTTGAGCTCCTCCTGGTAGACGGTCCCCAACTGGTCGTATTCCGTGACGCTCGATCCGTAGCCCAGCTCGAACTCGAGTTTGAGGCCGCCCTTGTCGCGGATGCCGTCGCGATCCGAATCCACCCAGCCGGCCTCGTCGAGCAGCGCCGCGGCCCGCGCGGGGTCGAAGGGCCACGGTTTCACATCCTGGTTGTACTCGGGCGACTTTTGGTACGAGGGCCCCGAGATGATCGTCCCGATACCGTGATAGATGTGCTTGACCACGCTTTCGCGGTCGAGGAGCATCGTCAAGGCCTGGCGCACGCGCTTGTCCTCGAACTGCGGCTTGCGCATGTTCCAGCCGATGTAGGTGTACCCGCTGAGGAAACCGGGGATGGGCGAGTCGGGCGTGAGCCGGTTGAATTCGCGCTCGAAGGTGGGCGTCGTCGTGCGCTGCGTCCAGAGTTCCGGCTGGAAGCGCATCTGGTCGATCTCGTGGCGCTCGAGGACTTGGAATGCCGCATTCGGGTCGTCGATAAACTTGAACACCCACTTGTCCAGCATGGGCGCCTTGCCCCAATAATTTGGGTTCCTCACGAGCACGATTTGCTGGCCCGTGTCCCACGACTCGAACTGATACGGCCCATCGCCGATCGGTTTGCGGTTGGCGGGGTGCGTGGTGAGGTCCGCCGTCTCGTAAATATGCTTGGGCATCACTTGGAACTGCCCGACGACGTAGGGGTGGAGAAAATAACGCTGCTTCATCCGGAAGGTAAAGGTGCGCTCGTCGGCAATCTCGACCGCCTCGATGTCCTGCATGTAATTACGAATCGCGGCGGTGTCGTTCTTGGGATCGTTGATGGCCTCGAGGGTCCACTTCACGTCGGCCGAGGTCAGGGGTGTGCCGTCCGAGAACCGCACGTCGGGCCGCAGCGTGACGGTATACGCCAGCTTGTCGTCCGAGACGCTCCACGATTCGGCCAAATTGGGACGCAACTCGAGCGTGTCGTTGTCGACCTTGAGCAGCTGCTCGAAGATGAACGAGCCGATAAATCTCCCCGCGGCGTCCCCGCTATCGAGCACGGGATTCATGTGGGCCGTCTCCGCGCCGAGATTCCAGACGATGGTGTCGCCGGGCTCCGGCATCAAGCCCGCGTCGTCGGTCTCGGTGATCGAAGACGGGGCATCGTTTGCAGGCGAAGGCCCCGATGCGGAATCGGATGGGGGAGTGCATGCGGTCAGGCAGGCGGCCATGGCCACGACGGTCGTCGCACAGTAAATTAAGCGTACGGCGGACATTTAGCTCGGTCTCCGATGCAGTGAATTGGGTCTGCGGATCGTAGCACATTTTTGGGGCGGTTCCGGGAACGGGAATGCGATGGACTCAATGGACTTGATGGACGAGCCGCCTCCGCCGGGGCAGGGCCAAGAATAGGCCAACGACCCCGAACAGAAATGCGTCGCCGGCGAGCGGTTGATCGGCGAACGCGGCACCGGCACTTGATTTGCAGCCTTCGCCCTCACCTTCGCCCTCGCCTTCGCCCTCACCTTCGCCTTCGCCCTCGCCTTCGCCCTCGCCTTCGCCTGCGGGCGACAGCTCTATCGAAGTCAATTCGGAGACGTTGTTTACCGTGACCAAGACTTCCTCGGCGGCGTATCCGTTCTTGGAGGCGACAACAGAATACGTCCCGTAATCGGGGACGATGAACTGGACGATGCCATCGGTGGTCGTGCGGGCCGTGAGGGAATCGTCGAAGGTGACCTCGACGCCGCCCAACGGGGAGGCATTCCCTTGGGCGCTGACCTCGACGAGGAGGGTCGTGGGGACGATGCCGCCCGTGCCGACGGCGACAATCGCGACATAGGAGGTGCCCGCGCCGAACCGATTGGGATTGAGGTTCTCGATCCGCAGAAGGTATTCCTCGGAAGTCGCGAAGGTGTGTTCGAGGACGATGCTCGAGCCGGCGCGAGGGGCGACGGCGGTCCGCAGGGGCTCGATGGACGGGCCGCCTTCGTCCGTGTCGGCTCGGCGAAACAGGCTGATGACGGGCCGGCAGTTCTCGCTGGGCGCAATTACGGCCAGCGTGGCGGACTCGCCCGCATTGCCGGTGAATCGCACCCAGTCCTTGTCGCCCGCCTCGTGAAAATTGTGGCCTTGGACGGTGTTGATGGAAATCCACTGCGCGTCCGTCGGCCCGTCGTCTTCTTCCCATGCGTCGGGGATGCCCACGCGGTCGACATAGCCGACGCGCGACCCCGAGTAGTATTGGCCGAGGATTCGCACGAAGTAGAGCACGCGGAACAAGCCGCCCTGGGTGAACCCGTTGTGCGTGCCTTCCCAGTGCCCGTTCGCCTCGTTCAACGTGAAGGGCACCCACGAAAGCCCGCTGATCGGTTGCTCGTCGTCGTCGCCGCGGCGTTCGCGCCCGAAGTTCGGCGGGGCGACGATGGCGCCCGCCTCCTCGATTGGGAACGACGAGACGACGTTCGCAATGAAGAGCGTGGCGCTATTCGTGGCGACGGCCTGGTTTGGGGCGATCTCGTCGATGAACACGGTCGCGCCCGCCGAGGCGAAATCCGCCCCTGGGCGTGTCGCCGCGGCCACGACGCCGTCCCCGCTCTCGTTCGCGACGCCGTTGCCGTCGTCGTTTATCTGGCAGCGTTGCAGCGGGTTGATGGCCTCGATAACGGCGCGAGACGAGTCGAAGGCCTCGCCGTATGAGCGGCCCCCGTAGATGTCCTGCCAAAACCCGAGCGAGAAGCTGGTATACGTCGTCTTGTCGAAAAGCGCGAGGCCCTCGAGCGGCCCGGCATTGGCCCCGGTGATGGTGATTCGCTCGACGCCTTGTTTGATGGCCTTGTCGGACAGCGACAGGTCGTCGACGAAAGTGCCGGACTCGCAGGTGTCGATTACGGTGGTCAGGACGGGCGGATCGACCCCGGCCTGCAAGGCGTCGGCCCATGCCCCATAGATCGGGGCATCGAGATACTCGGTCGCATTGATCCGGAATTGGTCGCGGCGCCCGTGGTCGAGCATATATACCAAGACACGGTCCGTGCCCGCCGCCCATTCCGTCACCGCCGTCTCGACGGCGTCGAGCGAGGGCGCGGCGAACACGTCCTCGACGCCATCGAAGTCGGAGTCGTGTGAGCCGGGCGAGAAGAGACGGATCGCGTCCGTCGGCATCCCCTGGAGACGGAGCGTTGAATACGCGTATTGCATGAGGAAGTCGAAGGTATCGAAGAGGGGGTCTTCGCGGTCGCTGCCGAGGATGAGGATGGCCTTCGACTCGGCGGCGGTAACGGGGGGCAACACATCGATAAAGGCCCGGACATTCCGGTCGAGGTTCGTGCTTTGGATTACGTCGACGACACCGGCCGAGGACCCCGCCTGGTATTGGCTGATACCGGGGATGGATCCCCCGCTGCCGTTGAACAGGAAGCCGTACTCGGTTTCCTGCCCCAGCCAGCGCAGGTACCACAGTTGATCGGCGACGACGCGTCCGCGCCAATAGTCGAGCCCGGTCTCGCCCGCATTGTGGTAGTAGCGTAGATAGTAGCCGAGGTCGCTCTCCGTCGCGGCGTTCAGGCGCGTCCGCTGATGGCCGATGAACAGGTCCTGGTCGCCGTCGGAGTCGATGTCGGCGAAGCCTGCCAGGCGGGCATAGTCGCTGTCGGTTTCCTGGGGCGCCTCGAGCCGCGTGGCGTAGGCGAAATAAAAGCCACCCTCGCCGTCGTCCGTATTCAGGTAGAGATGATGCTCGCAGGTCGCGAAGTTTGCCTGGGAGCTTGTCGTGACCACGAGATCGGGCCGCCCGTCGCCGTTCACATCGGAAGCCGCCAAGCTCTCGATGAGCCCTGGATCCAATACCTCTCCTCCCGCATCCAGCAACACCTCCGAGATGTCGTACAAGGAGTCGTAGACGCCAACGGAGGGATCGTATGCGTAATACATGAGCGCCCCCCCTTGGTCGCCGCTGTAGGCCGTGATGATTTGCTGGTATCCGAAAGGATCACCATAGAAATTCCCGACGGCGATCCCTGCGGGATACACCCCGGTGAAACCAGAAATACCCACGCCGCCGATATCGAATTCGCCGTAGCCGGTAAAGACGGGTACTCCGCCGTCATTCGCCGCCGTGTACCACATGACGTAGCCCTGCTGGCCCTGCACGACGAAATCGTTGACGAGATCGCCGTCGAAATCGCCGAAGGCGTATTGGTCGCCGCGAAAGTGGTTTGCGACCGTGCCGGAGGCAAGGGGCACCTCGCCGTAGGTAAACCCGTCAAAGGCCGAGTATCCGCCCCAGACCGGGGAATAGGGAGTGCCGGCGTTGTGAAACACGAGGAGCGCGCCATCTCCGCCCGGCAAGAACCCGCCCCGGAACATGTCGAGGTCCCCATCGTTGTCCCAATCCCAAAACGTGGGATTGCCTCGCCCTGCAAACGCGGCGGTGACGCCCCGGTTGATTTGGTTGTATAAGACCTCGCCCGCGTCGAGGCGGAAAGTGGTGTATATCCCATAGGCGTCCGCGCTGATCGAGAGAAAGAGATCGGTCAGCCAGCTCGGGTTGACCTCTTCGTCGTTGCCGCGCGCGGCGAAGGTGCCGGTGGTGTACGTGATGTCGTCGAGGGACTGGTCGTATATCGGGGCGCCGGCGCTGGTCAGGACGGTGTCCCAGATGGGCGCCGTTCGGGTCCCGAAATTGAGGACGAAATGGATTCCCTCCTGGGCGTCGTAAAACATGAAATCGAGGTCCCCGTCCTGGTCGAGGTCGTAGGTCTCGATATCCGTGACGCGGGCGGCGAGGCCGGCCTTTGCGCTCTTGACGATTGGGTCGTTCTTGGGGAGTTTCGCCAGGGCGTCTTGGGCAGCCTTGCCCGCCGTCGAGATCGGCGGGGGCAGGATCGCCGAGAGTTCGGGGATTTCGATCGGGGCGGAATCGTGCGCGGGGAGTTCCTCCGTGCCGGTATTGCGGATGAGGTAGACCGCATGCCGGGCCCCGGAATCGAGCAGGGACTCGACAAAGAGGATGTCCACGAGGCCGTCGCCGTCGTAGTCGGTGAAGTGGGGGACAATGAGGGGGAAATCGGCCTGGGCGCTCTCGTACGCGACGATTGGTGTACCGAATGAAGGGTTGTCCGATGTGCCCGTGTTCCGCGCGAACGCGAGGACCGAGCGGTTTTGTGCGAAGTTGTAGGCGAGGCCGATCACGTCGGCCTTGTTGTCGCCGGTGATGTCGCCAAAATCGATGGTGGCCGTGAGCACGGTCGTGGCCCCGGGTTCGGGAATGACGAGGTCGCGCTGTCCACCGGCGACAAAGTTCGCGCTCGAACCCAGGTTGCGGACAAGCTGGTGGGGACGCTCGAAGTCGGGGCGAAATACGAAGTCGTTGTCGCCGTCGTTATCGAGGTCGACCACGGCCATGCCGGTTGTGCCGAAGGTGGTTCCGTAGACGAAGCCGTCGCCCAAGGTGGTTCGTCCCCATACCTGATGCTCGAACTGGGGGGGGAGGGAGGATTGCTTGGTCGAGCCGACGGGTCGCCGCATCGGCGGGGCGGCGGACTGGGCCGACGCGATTGCGGAAACCAAGACGGTAAGCGTCATGGAAAAAACGACACACTTCATTGGCAACACCTTGAGTCCGTGCTTCTTGGACGCATCGACCTACCTCGCGCAAGGCGCGCCTCGGTGCGCGACCACTCCAATTGTACCGCACGGCGCGGAGGATGTGCCCCCACCCGGGAATGCGAATGTGTCCCGGACGCATCGGCGGCGATGCGGCCCACAATGCCGGCCGCCTATTCTACCTGCGGCCACAATCGCGCTGATATTATAGCCGCATGAGCGACGTCTCCCCCAACCGAGTCCCAACCGCCCTAACGATCGCCGGGAGCGACAGCGGCGGGGGTGCGGGCGTTCAGGCCGACCTCAAGACCTTCGCCGCCCATCGCGTGTATGGGATGTCCGCCATTACCGCCGTCACGGCCCAGAACACGCTCGGCGTGTACGCGATTCATGACGTCCCGCCGGAGGTCGTTACCCGCCAGATCGAGCTTGTCCTGGACGACATTGGCGCGGGTGCCATCAAGACCGGCATGCTCTCGAGCGCCGCGACAGTCGATTCGGTCGCCAATGTCCTGTCCCGTTACTGCGGCATCCCCCTGGTCGTCGATCCTGTCATGGGGTCGACCAGCGGTAGCGCGTTGCTCAATGGGGATGCCATCGAGGCATTGCGCGAGCGTCTCTTTCCACTGGCCACGATTATCACGCCCAATATTCCCGAGGCCGAGGCGCTCACGGGATTGCATATCGATACGCCATCCGGCGTGCGTCGCGCCGCCGAGGCGTTGTACATTCCCGGTGGACCCGCCATTTTGATCAAGGGCGGCCACTTCGACGCGCCCACCGCCACCGACTGGTTTTTCGACGGTGACCATTGGCGGGAGTTTTCCGCGCCCCGAATCGACACTAGAAACACGCACGGCACCGGGTGTACGTACTCCGCCGCGATCGCCGCACGCCTCGCTCTCGGCTTACCTCTCGCCGAGGCCATTGCCCTCGCCAAGCAGTACGTCTCAGGTGCCATTTCGCGCGGCTTGGTCCTTGGACACGGACACGGCCCGCTCGATCACGGGTGGACCTAATTCGCCTCTTCCGTTTTGGAACGAAGCGCGCCAAACATGTCTCGACAATCGCGAATCCGGTGCAATTGCCGGGTTTCGGGGCCTCTGTTATACTCGACCCTTCAATTCCATCGGGGCCGCGCTCATGTCTTCGCAGTTGCAAAGTATCCTTGCCCGCGCCGTAAAACACGGCGCGTCGGACATCCATCTCACCGTGGGGAGTCCCCCGGCTTGCCGCGTCGATGGGTCAATCCGGTTTTTCGAGCAGGATGCCCTCACGCCCGAGGCGACCGAAGGCTTCGGCCAGGAGATGATGAATCCGCGCCAATTGGAGGTGTTCAACAGCACGGGGGATTACGACTTGGCCTACAGCGTGCCGGGGCTGGGGCGGTTTCGCGTGAACGTCCTGAGGCAGCGGGGCAGCGTGGGTATCGTGATGCGGCATGTGCGGGGGAAGATTCTAAACTTCGACGATCTTCACCTGCCGGAGGGGGTGGCGAAGGTGGCGGAGGCGCGGCGCGGACTGGTTTTGGTCACGGGTACGACCGGTAGCGGAAAGTCGACCACGCTGGCTTCGATCATCGACAAGATCAACTCGACCCGGCGCGACCACATTGTGACGCTGGAGGATCCGATCGAGTTCCTGCACACGAACAAGAAGAGCATCGTGACCCAGCGCGAGATCACGATCGACACCTCCGACTTTTTCAAGGCGCTGCGCGCGGCGATGCGCGAGGATCCGGACGTAATCCTGATCGGGGAAATGCGCGACGCGGAGACTTTCGCCGCGGCGATCTCGGGCGCGGAGACGGGGCACCTGGTGTTCAGCACGCTGCACACCACGAACGCGATGCTGACGATCGACCGCATCCTCGATTTGTTTCCCTCGAACCAGCACGACCAGATTCGCTCGCAAGTCTCGCTGCAACTAAAGTCCTGTATCGCGCAGCGCCTGGTCCCCTCGGCGGACGGCAAGGGGCGCGTGCCGGCGGTCGAGATTATGTTTAACAGCCCGGCCATTGCGCAGCTCATCCGCGAGAACCTGCTCAAGCAAATCCCGACGGCCATCCAGGCGGGCAAGGAAGAAGGAATGCAATCCTTCAACATGAGCCTCGTCAAGTTGGTGAAGGAAAAACTGATCACCGTCGAGGATGCGCGGCTCGCCTCGGACAATCCCGATGAACTTGACATGAACCTAAAGGGGATTTACCTGAGCTCGGCCAAGGGCGGCATCCTGCGGAAGTAGGGGGAATTCGAGCGCGTCTGGCCATTCGACGGACGCCCCGGCCATGCGGTAGAGTAGACGGGCTTACGGGGAACGGTTCATGGACGGGCAGACGCCAGGGTTCGATATTTACGAGGAAGAGCACCGCCTTTTCCGCAAAAGTTTCCGGGGCTTTGTCGATGTAGAGATCGCACCTAACTTGGAAGCGTGGGACAAGGCGGGAATCGTCCCGCGCGATCTCTGGCGCAAGGCGGGCGAGCAGGGTTTCCTGTGCATGGACGTGCCGGAGGAGTACGGCGGCCCGGGCATCCGCGATTTCCGGTTCAACATGGCGGTGGGGGAGGAGCTGATGCGTGTGGGCGCGTCGGGCGTGGCGTTCACGCTGCACACGGACATAATCGTCCCCTACATCTCGGCGTACGGCACGGAGGCGCAGAAGAAGAAGTACCTGCCCAAGTGCGTGACGGGCGAGTGCATCACGGCGATCGCCATGAGCGAACCGGGGGCCGGTAGCGATCTCGCGGGCATCGCGACGACGGCCATCGCGAACGGGACGCACTACCTCGTCAACGGCCAGAAGACCTTCATCTCGAACGGCCTCTTGAACGACATCGTGATCGTCGCCGCAAAGACGGACCCCACGGCGAAGCACAGCGGGATGAGCCTCATCGTCGTCGAGGAGGGGATGGAGGGGTATGTGCGCGGCCGCAAACTTGAGAAGATCGGGATGCTCTCGCAGGACACGTCGGAGCTTTTCTTTCACAACGTGAAGGTGCCCAAGGAGAACCTGCTCGGGGCGGAGGGCAAGGGCTTCGTCCAGTTGATGCAGCAGTTACCGCAGGAACGCCTCTCCGTCGCGGGAAAGGCCATCGCATCGGCCGAGACGGCCCTCGACCACACGGTGAAGTACTGCAAGGAACGCACCGCGTTCGGCAAGCCCATCGGGACGTTTCAGCATTCGCGATTCAAGCTGGCCGAGATGAAGACGGAGGTGACGCTGGGACGGCATTTTGTCAACCAGTGCGCGCTGCAACTGAATCGAAAACAGTTGACCACCGAGATGGCGGCGATGGCGAAGTGGTGGTCCACCGAGTTGCTGAAGCGGACGGCGGACACCTGCCTCCAGCTGCATGGCGGGTATGGGTACATGAAGGAATATCCGATCGCGCGTATCTATTTGGACGCGCGGGTGCAGACGATCCTCGGCGGGTCCACGGAAATCATGAAGGAAATCGTCGGGCGTAGCCTCGGCGTGTAGCGAGTTGGCGGATCAGGCAGAAAAGAGGAGAGAGACATGAAGGTTCGGGCGATCATAGCAATGCTTTCGGCGGTCTTCGCGGCGACAGGGGCGATGGCGGAAGAGGAACAAGCCAATTTCCACCACGTACACATCAATGCGATGGATCCGGCCAAGTCGGTCGAGTTCTACCGCAAATTTTGGGGCGGCGTGGCGGTGAAATACGCGGGAAAGACCGATGTGGTGCTCACCGACCGTTCCTTCATCTTTTTCAACAAGGTGGCCACGCCGGCGGCGAGCGAACTGCGCAGCGCGATCTACCACATCGGTTGGGGCGGCGTGGACGGGCCCAGCGAATACGAATGGCGGAAAAAGGAGGGCATGCAGTTCGAGACCCCCGGCACGCCGCTGATTGGCCAGTATTACATGTACATTTTCGGTCCCGACCGCGAGGTCATCGAGATTTGGACGGCGTTTCACCACAATCGTTTTGGCCACGTCCATCTCTTCGCCGATGACGTCAATGTCACCGCGCGGTGGTATCGCCAACACCTCGGCCTGGATGGCGTGGACAAGGACGTACCAAAGCCCAAGGCCGCGCCGGCCGACTATGTGGTCAAGCCCTCCGACGCTTCGATTTTCCAGTATCTTTGGATGAATGCCGTCAAGGTCGACGATGTCGAGTTGAACATTTTCGGGAAGCCCGACAAGGAATACGGCATCTGGTGGAACTACGAGCCAATCGAGACGCTCGAGCCGACCAAGGGCCGTGTCGTCGATCACTTGGCTTTTTCGTACAAGGACATCAAGCCCGTATTCGAGCGGATGAAAGCGGCGGGCGTCGAGATTGTCGAGCCGATCACGTTCAAGGAAGAGTACCAATTCAACAGCTTCTTCGTCATGGGGCCGGACAAAGTCACCATCGAAATCGTCGAGGCGAAGCCGCTCCCCGAAGGCATCTGGGAATAGTTCAGCAACTCGTTGGAGGACAGCGTCATGGCCATCGCCGTGGATGAATCATTGGAGCACTACACCGAGGACCACCGGATGTTTCGGGCCGGTTTTCGCAAGTTCGTCGCGGCCGAGATTACGCCATACCACGAGCAGTGGGAGAAGGACGGGCAGGTCTCGCGCGAGTTATGGCTCAAGGCCGGGGCGCAGGGCTACCTCAGCATGGACGTGCCCGAGGAATACGGCGGCCCGGGCATCAGGGACTTCCGTTTCAACAACATCGTCGCGGAGGAACTCACCCGCGCGGGCGCGACGGGGCCGGGTTTCGGCGTGCATACCGACATCATCGTGCCGTACATCATCGCGTACGGCACCGAGTCGCAAAAGAAGAAATACCTTCCGGGCTGCGTATCGGGCGAATGCATCACCGCCATCGCCATGACCGAGCCGAACACCGGGAGCGATTTGGCCGGGGTTAAGACTTCGGCGGCGGACAAGGGCGACCACTATTTGCTCAATGGGCAGAAGACCTTCATCACCAACGGCATGATGTGCGATCTGGTCATCGTCGTGGCGCGCACGAATCCCGGCGAACGCCACAAGGGCATGAGCCTGTTGCTGGTCGATCGCGGGATGCCGGGATTCGAGCCCTCGAAGAAGCTTCACAAGCTGGGGATGCACGCGCAGGACACGGCGGAACTGTTCTTCAAGGACGTGAAAGTCCCCAAGGAGAACATTCTCGGCGAAGAGGGCAAGGGCTTCTCGTACCTCATGCAGCAACTTCCGCAGGAACGCTTGTCGGTCGCCGCATTGGGCATTGCCGGGGCGGAGACCGCGCTCGAACACACGATTACGTATTGCAAGGAACGCCATGCCTTCGGCAAGCCCATCGGGGCTTTCCAGAATTCGCGGTTCAAGCTCGCCGAGATGAAGACCGAGATCGTCATCGGCCGGCATTTCGTCGACCACTGCACCCTGCTGCTCAACCGCGGCGAACTCACCACCGAGGTCGCGTCGATGGCGAAGTGGTGGTGTACCGAGATGCAGAAGCGGGTCGTCGACACCTGCGTGCAGCTTCACGGCGGCTATGGTTATATGATGGAATACCCGGTGGCGAAGGCCTTCGTCGATTCGCGTGCGCAGACGATCTACGCCGGGTCGACGGAGATCATGAAGGAAATCATTGGGCGCTCGATGGGGTTTTAGCGCAATGGATAGGGAGTGATACAGAATCGCGGGCGAGGGCGAACATCCCCCTTGATCCCCCTTCCTCCTACGCCAAGGCTTTGGAGGACACGTCCAAGGGGGACTGTCCTTTTCATGTTTCTTGCGATTTCGGTAGCGACCGCGCAGGAAGGGCCGCTGCCGGAGACACGCCTCCTCACCCGAACCGAAGACCTCGCCGCCGCGATGGTCTCGGGAATTGACGCGTATCTCATGCGCGCGACGGACTCCGTCTCCGCCGAACGCGCGAAACGGTGGGGGGTGTCGTCAACTGAAACTTCCACACAGCACCGCGAGAATCTTCGGCGCATCATCGGTGCGGTTGATCCGCGCGCGGCGGGAGAGTTCGAATTTGTCGGCACGGCGTCCGAACCGGCCATTCTTGCGGAGTCTGCCGGCATCGTCGTGCGCCGCGTGCGCTGGCCCGTGTTTCCGGGGGTATACGGCGACGGAATTCTCATCGAGCGGGCTGATACCGATACGCAAGCCGCGGTCATCGTCTTGCCCGATGCCGATACAAGCCCCGAGGCGTTCCTTGGATTGGGGGGCGATTCGCCGCACGGCGCCTCGATGCTTGGGCTGGTTGGAAACGGCGCGCGTGTTCTCGTGATGCGCCTGATCAGCCGGGACGATGCCTTCTCTGGCCGCCCGGACGTTCGCATGACGAACCAGCCGCACCGTGAGTACATCTATCGCGCGGCGTACGAGATGGGGCGGCACATCATCGGCTATGAGGTGCAGAAAATCCTCGGCGCGATCGATTGTCTCAAGCGAGACCATGAACCGTTACCGGTGGGTGTCATGGGGTATGGCGAAGGCGGCCTCCTCGCGCTGCATGCCGCCGCACTCGACGAACGCATCGATGCAACCCTCGTTTCGGGATATTTCGGGCCTCGCGGGGCGCTTTGGGCGGAACCCATCTACCGGAATGTATGGAGCTATTTGACGGAATTCGGGGATGCGGAAGTCGCCGCGCTGGTCGCGCCGAGGATTCTCATTGTTGAGCATACCGTGCCGCCGCACGTGGACGGGCCGCCGCCGGTGCGCGACGGACGATCGGGTGCGGCGCCCGGGACCATTCGCCCGCCGAGCGCGGAATCGGTGGAGAAGGAACTCGAACGAGCGCGCGCGTTGTGTCCCGAAGGCTCCTCTATTGTATCGGTCGATCCGCCGCCGAGGGGCTACCTTGGCGTGAGGGCCGTGGCTGAGTTCGCGGCTTCGCTGGGTATTTCGGCCACGGGACCGATCAATGCCGCTTTTCTTGCGAAGATCGACCCCGGATCGACCGATGCTCGCATGCGCGCGCAAGTCGAGGAACTGCTGGAACCCAACCAACGCCTATGGCGCGAATCGGAAAAGTCCCGCGCGGAATTCTGGAGTCGTGCGGACACCTCGTCGCTCGCTGCGTACGAAGCGTCGGCGCGTTCGTATCGCGCCTATTTCTGGGAGGAAGTCATCGGCAAACTGCCCGCACCCGATCTCCCGATGAATCCGCGGGCGAGGCTCGTCTCGGAGACCGGGGCGTTTCGCGGATACGAGGTTACGCTCGATCTCTATCCCGGCGTCTTCGCCTACGGCATTCTCCTCGTGCCGAAAGACATCCCAGCGGGTGAGCGCCGTCCCGTGGTGGTGTGCCAGCACGGCCTCGAGGGTCGCCCGCGCGACGTGGCCGATCCCTCGGTCGAGAGCGAGTACTACCGCCAATTCGGTTGCCGGTTGGCCGAACGTGGGTACATCGTGTTCGCGCCGCAGAATCCCTACATCGGCGAGGATGCCTTCCGTGTGTTGCAACGAAAGGCAAACCCGCTGAAGCTGTCGTTGTTCTCGTTTATCGTTCGGCAACACGAGCGGATTCTCGACTGGCTCAAGACATTGGAAAACGTCGATCCGGCACGCATCGGGTTCTACGGTCTCAGCTACGGCGGCAAGACGGCCATGCGCGTGCCGGCGATCCTCGAGGACTACGCGCTCTCGATTTGTTCGGGCGACTACAACGAGTGGATATGGAAGAACACCTCGTACGACAGCCGGTACAGTTACATCTTCACCGGCGAATACGAGATGTTCGAGTTCAACCTCGGCAACACCTTCAACTACGCTGAGATGAGCGGATTGATCTTGCCGCGGCCCTTCATGGTCGAACGCGGGCATAATGACGGCGTGGCGCCCGACGAGTGGGTAGCCTATGAGTATGCCCGCACGCGGCGCTTGTACGATTCGCTCGGGCTGGGCGACAAGACGGAAATCGAATTCTTCAACGGACCCCACACGATCCACGGCGTGGGGACCTTCGAGTTTCTCGACAAGCACCTGGGAAGATGAGGGCAGGGGTCAGGCCCGCGCGGCGGGGGTCATCCGATGGCCAATACTTCCCGCTCGACGATTGCCGTGACCTCGCCAAGGTGGAGAATTTGGTTGGCGAGATACTTGACCGGGTTCAGTTTCTTGTAGGTGGTGTCGAGCGGCGGTGTCCCCAAGATGATCCTGGGGTTGGGACGAATCGTTCCACCGTCGATCGAGATGCACCGGCATCGCGCCAGCCATCGAAGGACTTGATCGAGGGCCCGGTCGGGATCGGCCAAGTCCTCCGGATTGACGTACGGATGGGCTGTCTCGGCGAGTGCGGTGCGCACGGCGTGGGACAGGTCCGCGATGCGTAACGGCGCGTTCCCGCGGTGAAGACACCACAAATATAAGGCCGCCGAGGCCGCCTGCGCGAGATTCAGCTCGACCAACCCCGACATGCCAATGACCAGGTCGTAGTCGAAGGTCCGGAGGGCTTCCCTCGACGCCGCGGCATCGAGATAAAGCGGCGGGCCGATGATCATCGAGGTGCGCTTGGTGACGGGGTTGTGCGTCCGCACAACGGGCAGCGCCGCGACGGGGACCTCGGGCCTCTTGCGCTGGGTTTGGTGGACGAAGAAGGAAATGCCGCCGGGTTCGGTGAACTGATCGCGATACTCGATGAACACGCCCGAGCGGGTGCGCGTCCGGCCCGGGAATATGATGAAGCCCTCGCCATTTTCCAGCAGCTTCAAGAAAGGCTTCAATTGCGACAGCGAGACGTTGTCGCGGTCGATGCTGTAGGCCCCGCAACACGCGAAAAAGTCCACGATGGCGACAAGACGGTTCTCAAAAATAAACCCGGTGAAATAATCGATCCGCGTCATCACCCGGAGGAGCAGTTTACCCCCGGTGGCGAGACGTCCCGCGTGATAAATCATCAGGGGGTCGTCCAGCTTCGAGTGATTGCCGCACACGATCATGGGCCGGCCGTAGGGGACGTTTTCCTGTCCTTGGAGGAAATATCGCCTAGGAACATTCAGCAACGGGCCAATCGCATCCGTCGCCCAGGGGACGTATGGGTCGACGTGGGGCCGCAGGCCAAGGCCGATCCGGTAGAGAAGATAACGGCCAATGAAGGCGAAGCACATCAGCCATGAGACGAGAAATCGCATAGGCGGGCATTGTAGCGGCGGTCCATGCTCCCGGCAAACAGGGAGCCCAGGCGTACGTTCGAACGGCGATGGAGTACCGGGATAGACCGAGTGACTTCGGGTGTCAAGCAAGAAATTCATGTGCAGGCGGAAACGGGACCTCGATGCCCGAAATGCAAAGCACCCCCGGGGACAACCCCCGGGGGTGCCGGAAATTCGGTGTCGACGAGTTTAGTCCGTCTTCGCGTCTTTCTTGGCGGCGCAGCAATCCGGCTTGGCCGCCGTGGCGACCTTCGCGCCGTGCGCGGCGCAACAATCCTTCTCCGCAGCCGCGCCTGCCGTCTTCGCAGCGGCATGATCGGCGTGGGGGTCCGCGACCTTCGCGGCGCTGTGATTGGCAGGGTCGCCGTCGGCCTTGGCGGCCGTGTGGTCACCGTCGGCCTTCGCCGAGTGCTCCGCGCAGCAGGCCTTGTCCGCCCCGGCTTCAACGGCCTTCGCGATCGCCGCGTCCACCTTTGCCGCCGTGTGGTCCGCGTGATCGCCCTCGGCCTTGGCGGCATGGGTCGCACAACAGGCCTTGTCGTCCGCCGCGCCGTCCACCTTGGCGGCGGCGTGATCCGCATGCGGATCCGCCACCTTGGCTGCGGTGCCACCCTCGGCCTTGGCGGTCTTCGTCGCGCAACATGACTCATCCGCGGCCTTGGCCGCCTGTTTTGCGGCATCCTTCGCCACGCAGCAATCCGCTTTCCCGGCATCAGCCTGGGCAGAAATGTCCGATCCTTGGGCAGCTATGGCGAAAGGAACCATTGCAAGTCCAAGCGTTACCAAGCCCATAATTCCATGTCGTGCGTTCATCTTGACCTCCATGGCCGCCCAGCGGCCTGTTGTCCTGTGTCAATCCCAAACTCTGTGCACAAGTTTCGTGCCGTCCCTATATTCGCGGGCATGCGGAACTCATGTCAAAGAATTCCCGCATAGTCCGTCTCGATCTGCTTCAAGTTGAGCACGTTGAGAAAGTTCGAGTAACACATCCAAGCCGTCAGCGCATTAATGTCCGAGAATTGGGGCGGGAGGAACTTTGGGGGTTCCACGATCCCTTCCTCGACCAGTTGCGATAGCACCTTGACGTCCTCGAGCGTGGTCTTGCCGCAAAACAGCATCGGGATGCGGCCCAGTTTCCCTTGCCGCACCGCGAGACAAATGTAATTGTACACGAGGATGAAGCCCTTGCTATAGGACAAGTCCTTCGTGAATGGGCCTCCCGTGGGCGTGCTCCCGCGATATACCCTCGAGGTATTCGTGAAACTCTCCCGTTCGCCGAACCCCTGGTCGCGGAAGAAACGGAACACATCGATAAAGGTTGCGCCCTGCTCGGCCTGGTGTACCGCCTGGATGCGGTTGGTGATGCGCCGCAACCGCGCCGGGTGCGAGGTAAACGTGATGATCTCCATGAACAGCGCCAGCCCTTCCTGCGTGATCGTGCTCGAGGGAGGGCCCTTGCTTAGGAAGGTACAGACGGGCTGGTTTCTCCCGTTGATGGTGGTGCCGAGATGGACCCAGCCCTCGTGGATTTCGAGCAGCTTGAGGTCGCGCGCGTTGAACCGCGCCTCCTTGCGAATCTTGATGTAGTCCGATCCCGCCGCCGCGTCCGCCACGATCCCGTCGCTCAACATGACGCGAACGGCCGCGCCCGTCGAGGCGAAGGTCTCGGCCAGCCGGCCCTCGAGGTACTCGACCGCCTGCGCGCCCTCGATCGTCTTGGGCTCCTCCTCGATGTAGAGCGACTTGTCGATGTTCGTGAGCGAGGAGGACATCATCACGCCGAGGTCCGCCAGCGTGGGTTCGCCCGCGTGAAACACATCCGTCGCCGACCCGTAGAGTTCCTGCGAAAGGCTCGAGAAATCCGCCGTGCCCCGCGCCTCGATCATCCGCACCACCATCCGGTACTCGCGGCACATCCGCGTCATGATGAGGCCCACCGGGTTGTACTGCCCGAGGCTCCGCGTGATGTCCCGCTCGATGTCGTGAAGTTCCTTGCGCTTGGCGGCGGGATCGAATCCCGGCGGCTTGTTCCCGTAGTACGCGGCGTCCACCAACGGCAGCTCGGAGCAGCCCGAATCGAAAAAAGCCTGCTCGACCGACGAGTCCCACTTGATCGCATCGAGGATGCGGATCGGACGCTGCGCCTCGACGATGCGATCCGAGAGATCGCGGATCGTCTGCTTGTAGGTGTCGGAGACTGCGGATACCGCCATCGGGCTGGATTCTCGTTCCTGGGAAAAGGTGCGGCGCTATTGTGGCACGTAATGAAGCGCCGCGCCAAGCGGCCATCGTGCGCCGCCGACGGCCCCCCCCTGTCAATTTTCCCGGAATCTTGCTACAATTTCGTCGAGTGCATACACGATTTTGGCACGCGACACGCCGTCCATTGTGGGACGATATTCGCGATTTTCAGGATGGAGACCGGCCCATGAGCGGAACCCAACAGACCCTTGGCGTGGAACCTGTTTCCACCCAGCTCGACGGGTCGATTGCCACGGAGGGGCGTATCCGTCCCCTCGATTCGGAGTTCGCGCGGGGGCGTCCGGCCATCGAAACCGGACATGCGAACGATACTCCGGCGGGTCCCCAGCCGGATCCCGGCCCGGGCGGCGCCGATTCCAGCCTGGCACTCCGACTCGAAACCCTGTGCGCCACGATGGAATCCGAGTTCGGCGAGTTCCGCGCCCGCGAAGACCGGGCCAAGACGGCCATACACCTCCTCTGGAAAAACCTCCATTCGCGCGAGACGGCGCTCCACGAATCGCTCCGGAGGAACGAGGAGTTTGAGCGGCAGATCGTGTCGCTTCGCGAGGATTTCACCGGCCTGCGATTGCGTGTGGCCACCGTCCCGGGCCCCGCCGCGAGGACCGTTCTCGAGGAAGCCGAATCCCCGCTTGCCGCGAAGGACCGCGCCTACGAGGCCCTCGAGAAGGCCCATCTCCAGAACCTCGCGACGATAGGCGCGCTCGAGGGGCGCATCCGGGACTTGGACGCATGGGCCGCCGGCCTCGATCGCGAAAACGCCGCGCAGGGGGCGCGAATCGAAGCCCTCATATCCAAACGCGACGCCTTGGCCGAGAGCCTACGGGCAGAACACGAGCAGTTGCTGCACGAGCGCGACGAGACGCATCTCCGCGAGCTTCAAGAGACGCAGCAGCGTTTCGATTCCGACCGTGAGGCCCTGGAAGGACAGCTGAAGGCCGGGCGCGCCGAAGCCTTGCGCAATGGCGACGAGGCGCACGGCCGGGAACTCGCGGAACTGCGCGGGTACATCGAGGCCGAGCGCGACGCCCTTGCCACCGGCCTGCGGGCCGAACACGCCGAAGCCTTGCGAATTCGCGACAAGTCGCACGGCCATGAACTGACGGAACTGCGCGAGCGCCTCGAGTCCGCGCGCGATGCCGCGGTCGACGTCCTTCGGGCCGAACATGCCGAAACCTCACGAATAGGCAACGAGTCGCACGATCAGGAACTCGCGGAACTGCACGGGCGCCTCGAATCGGCGCGCGATGTCCTGGTCGACTCCCTTCGGGCCGAACATGCCGAAATTCTGCGCAATCGCGACGAGTCGCACGGCCAAGAACTAGGGGAACTGCGGGAGCGCCTCGAGTCCGAGCGCGACGCCCTTGCCGCCGGCCTGAGTGCGGAACATGCCGAAGCCTTGCGTTTGCGCGATGAGATGCATGGCAGGGGAATCTCGGAACTTCATGGGCGCCTTGAGTCCGAACGCGAAACCCTGGTCGCCGACCTGCGGGCGGAACATACCGAAGCTTTGCGCTTGCGCGACGAGGCGCACCTTGGCGAACTTGGGCAACTAGAACTTGCAATCGAGGGCGAACGCGAGGCGGCAATCCGGCTCGATAGCGACGCCCGGCGCCGGATCGACTCCCTGGAAAGCGCGCTGGCCCAGGGTAATTCCGAATTGACCGCCGCCGTCACGCGCGCGGCCGAGCTGGAATCGGGCCTTGCCGGGGAACGGCACGCGCCTCGAGACGGACGCGCGGCGGGGGACGCCGCCCTGGCCGAGGCGAATTCGCTTCGAATCCTGCTCGCCCGGCGCGACGCTTTTCTCGCCGACTTGGAAGCGGGCCAAGACACCTTGGCGCACGGAATGCAGGCGTTGCGCGCCGAACTTGCGGCCGCGGAATCGCGCGAGGCCACCGCGGTCGCCCGGGGCTCCGCGCTTCTCCAGGAATTGGTCCAACGCGAGGAGTCCATCGCGGACCTCTCCGCGCGCCTGGCCGCGACGGCATTGGCCCGCGACGAGGCCGAATCGTCGGCGAAGATTGTTACCGGCCGTCTCCGCTCGATCGAGCAATCCATTTCGGGGCTCGAGGTCGAGCGCGCCTCGTTGGAGGTCTCGATCGAGGCGCTCCGCCGGGAGGCCTCCGAGTTTGCCTCGAAGGCCGCCTCCACCCGCGACGAGCTCGATTCGACCATCGACCGGCATCGCGAGGCCGAGGCCTCGTGGCGCGAAACCTATGGGGAACTCGCCGCCGCGCTGGATGCATCGAGGGCCCAGGCGGCCGCGCGCGAAAGCGCCTTGCAATCGGAAATCGTGCGAATGTGCGAGAGCGTGACGGCCAACGAGTCTCGACTGGGCGAGTTGCGGCTAGAAGGGATTGCGTACCGCTCCGAGGCGGAGAACCGCGCCCGCAACGAGGCGCTCCTCGGGGAGCGACTAAGGGGAGTGGGGGACGAACTCGCGCGCCTGTCGGAAGATCATGCCGCCGCGCGATCGCGGATCGAGGAACTCTCGATGGATCTCGCCGAGAACAACGCAACGCTCGCATTGTCCGGCGAAGACGTGGCCCGCCTCAATCGCCAGGCCGATGGGCTCCGAACGGAGATTGACGAATTGTCCGTCGCGTTGGCGACGCGCGACCGAAACCTCGCGGAACTTGGCGAGGAACATTCGGCCACGCTCCTCGAGCTGGGGCGACGGGAATCGGAAGCGGCGTCGTTGACGGCGGAACTGGTGCGCGCCGCGGCTGTACATTCCCGGCTTGCGGGGGAATTGGTCGAACGAGACCTTAGCCTACGAGGCGCCCTCGCGGCACACGAATCGCTGCGAACGGAGACCAAGGCGCGCGAGGAAGAGCTGAACGGCCGCATCGTCGATGCGCAACGCCAGATTTTCGGGATCGAGAGCGAGCTTCGCGATGTCACCGCGTCCATCGCCGGGTTGCGGCAGGAGCGCGAGACCCTCGAGTCGAATGCCGCCGAATTGGCCGCCCAGCTCGACGCCGTATCCAAGGCCCGGGCCGGGTTGGCCGAACGAAGCGCCCGGCTGGAATCATCCTTGGGCGAGGCGAACTTGGCCATTTTCGAGCTCGACGCCCAGCTCGTCGCCGCAGCCGCCCGCGAAGCGGAGACGGATCGGCGGCTGGCTGCGGAGAACGCCTCGAGCGAACTACGCCAACGGGAAATTCGGCGCCTGCAGAGATTGGTCGAGTCCCTCGACAAGTCCCTCGAAGAAACCAACAACGGCCTGGCCGCCGCGAACTCCGAGATCGAGTCCCTCCGGGACGACGCGCGGCGCGCCAGCGAGAGCCGCGTCAGGGAAATCGAGGCCACCACGGCGGAGATCGACGCCCTGACCCGGCAACGGGCCGGCCTGGAGTCAAAGAGGGACGCCTTGGTTACCGCCCTCGAACAGGCGGGTCTGCGCGAAGCCGAGGCCCGCACCCGTATTGCCGATCAGGAGTCTGCCCTTGCGCTCGCCCGCGAGAGGCATGAGGCGCTCGAACAATCCCTCGATGCGATGAGCGCCCGGGCCGGCGATTTGGAACGGAACCTTGCCGAGACCGCCGGGCGTGAACAGCGGGCGCTGAAGAGGGGCGGCGAACTCGAGGCAAGCCTCAACGCGCTGGACGCGCGGGCCGTCGAATTGCAGGCCCTCTTGGCCGATACCTCCGAACGCGAGGAGAGGGCGCTGAAAAGGGGAGACGGCCTTGAGCGTGCGCTGGAAGCATCGGGTATCCGGGCCGCCGATTTGCAAGGTCGCCTCGAAGCGACGACGGAGCGCGAGAATCTCGCGGTAAAGAGGGGAGACGATCTCGGACGCGCGCTCGAGGCCCTGGACATTCGGGCCACCGGCCTGCAAGGCCTACTTGCCGACACCTCCGCGCGCGAGGAGGCGGCGTCGAGGAGGGGAGACGATATCGAGCGGGCCTTGGGAAAGACCTCGCGTGCATTGGAGGAAGCGTCGAGCCGCATCGCGCTCTTGGAAGAGGCTGCGGAGATGCTTCGCGGCAATATCTCGGAACTTTCCGGACGCAAGCGCGACCTCGAGAACCGCATCCTCGCATTGCAGGAGGAGATTGCCCAAGGGCGTAACCGCTACTCCGAGCTCGCCAAGGAGAAGGGGGCGGTCGAGACGAGCCGCTCCCAATTGGCCGATGCCTACCGCGCGCTCGAACAACGGAAAAAGGACGCCGACGAGGTATGCGCCGGCCTGCGCAAGGCCGTCGCCGATCGCGAGGAACGCATCGGCTCGTTGACCGGGGAAGTCCGCGGCCTCGAGCACGTCACCGCCCAGGTGAGGGCCGATCTGGTCGATATGACGCGGGCTGAGAAACAAGCCCAGGCCAAAATTGAGGCATTGCGGCGCGACATCGCCCAACTTGAGGGCGCCCTTGGCACGACCCAGGAGGAAAAGGCCGGCGTCGAGCGCGACTTGGCTGGGCTGCGCCAGGACCTTGCCGAACTGATGGCCCGAGAGAAAGACGCGATCGCGCGAGGGGACGCCTTGACCGAGGAACTGACGGCGACGCGGGAGACCTTGAAGACCACGTCCGGGTCCCTCTCCCGCGCCAACTACGAAGTGGCGCGGATGGAGGGCGAGACGCGGCGGCTGGGCGACGAGATCGAGCATCTGCGGACGAAGGAACTTCCCGAGGCCCTCGAGCAGAAGGTGCGTGCCTTCCGCGAAGCCCTCGGTCTCAAGGCAGAGATCGAGTTGCTGCGCAGCCAGATTTGGTAGCGCAGGCCGCCTACGACGGAATGCGCGTGCGAAGGTGCATGCTTTTCAGCCGCGTCAGCTTGTGGAAGCCGTAATGGGAAAGGCTCGCGCCCCGGCCTGTGTCCTTGACCCCCGTCCAGGGCAGGGCGGGATCGAGGAAGTCGCAGCGGTTCATGTAGAAGGTCCCCGTCTCGATCCGCTCGCCAATGCCCACCGCCCGATCCAAGTCGCCGGTCCAAATGCTCGCGGTGAGCCCATAGGGACTATCGTTCATCAGCCGGACTGCCTCCTCGTCCGAGTCGACCGGCAAGATGCCGATGACCGGGCCGAAGCTTTCCTCCTGCATGAGGCGGCAAGATTGGGGCGCATCGGCGACGACCCCGGGGGCGCAGAACCAGCCCGCCGGCGGCGTCTCGAAATCGCCCGGCGCGACGGCGAGCGTGCCGCCCGCGCGCACCGCCTCATCGATCTGGCCAGCAAGGAATTCCCGCGCGCCGGGGGTGGCCATCGGCCCTATCGAGGTCGCCTCGTTCGCGGGATCGCCGAGGCGATATTCCCGCGTCTTCGCGGCATAGGCCTCGACAAAGCGGTCGTAAATGGGCCGCTCGACGTAGATGCGTTCCACTGCGCAGCACGACTGTCCCGCATTGTAAAATGCCCCATCGACGCAGTTCTCGACGGCATAGTCGAAGTCCGCGTCCGCGCAAACGTACGCAGGGTCCTTCCCCCCGAGTTCCAAGCCGATGTCGATGAAACGCCCCGCCGCGCCCCGGACGACTTCGTGGCCTCCCCGCACCGATCCCGTGAACGAAACGTAATCGACTCCCGGGTTCTGGATAAGTCCCTCGGTAACGGGATGATCGGCGATGAAATTCTGGACAAGATTGTCCGGCGCCCCGGCTTGCTCGAAACAATCGGCGAAGGCCTGCCCGCACAACGGCGTGCGGCTCGAGTGCTTGATGATGACGGCGTTACCCGCCAGTACCGCCGGCACGACGACGTTTACCGCGATGAGCAGGGGATAGTTCCACGCGGCGATGTCGAGGACCACGCCGAGCGGTTCGTGGCGGATGTATCTGACGAAGCCTTCCTTTTCGGGGAGATACTCGTCCTGTATGGCCTGAGCGGCGATGGACATCATGTGGAGGCAACGGTCGATGGCGCCATTGACTTCGTTCATCGCCTGCCGTTTCGGTTTCCCCATCTGCCGCGTGATTTCGTTGGCGATCTGGTTCTGCTGCACGCGAAGCGCCTTCACGAACCCCTCGCAAAGCGCGATGCGTATCGGCATATCCGTACGCCGCCAGTCCTCGAACGCGGCGCGCGCCTTCTTCACGGCGGCCTCCGCCTGCGTCGCGTTCATCAGCGGCAAGGTCAGTTCGGGTTGCCCTGTATACGGATTGACGATAGTGAGTTCGTTTGCGCCCATGCGGGTCTCCAAATTTCGGCTGGGCCGCGAATTGTATCCGAATCGGTCGCGGGGCGGCCAATGGCCGGCGGGAAACTGAAAGGCCGCCGCGGGGATTGATATACTGCGCCACAGATCTTCGGGCATTTGTCCAAGGTACGGGGCCGCGCATGTGGCGCGGGCGGGAATCGGCGAACCGGCGGTTCAAGGGTCTCTGGGCTAGGCAATGCAATCGAATCACTCCGCGAAATCGCCCGCCAAACGGGCCGCCGTTCTGCACCAAGCGATCGAACGCCACAACCGTCTCTACTATGCGGAAGCGGAGCCGGAAATTTCCGACGGGGATTTCGACGCACTCCTCCACGAACTCCAGGAAATCGAGAAGGCCCACCCCGAACTCGCGGATCCGGATTCGCCCACCCAGCGCGTCGGCGGGGCCCCGCTCGAGGGCTTCGAGAGTGTCCGCCACACCGCCCCCATGCTGTCCATCGCCAACACGTACAACGCAGCCGAACTGCGTGACTTCGACGAGCGCGTCCGCAAGGGCCTGCCGGAGGGTGAATCGCCCGCATACGTTGTCGAGCTTAAACTGGATGGCGTCGCGATGGCCCTGCGGTACGAGAACGGCAAATTCGCGCGGGCCATTACCCGCGGCGACGGGGTAACCGGAGACGACGTCACCGCCAACGTGCGCACGATACGCGCGGTCCCGCTCGCCCTCAAGGGGAATCCCCCGGCGTTCCTCGAGGTGCGCGGCGAGGTATTCATGACCCGGGCCGAGTTGGAGCGGCTCAATCGCCAGCGGGAAAAGGCAGGAGAGGCCCCCTATGCAAACCCGCGCAATACGACCGCCGGGACCCTGAAACAGCTCGATCCGAGGCAAGTCGCACGCCGCAATCTCGATATCTACGTCTATGACGTGGTTCCCGTCGAGGGAGTGGAGGTTGTGTCGCATATGGACACCCTCAAGCGGCTTGCCGGCTACGGGTTTTCTGTCAATCCCCACAGCACGTGCTGCAACGGCATTGAGGAGGTCATCTACACATGCGAGCACTGGAACACGAGGCGATTCGATCTCGGCTATGAAACCGACGGCATGGTGGTCAAGGTCGACTCCGCCGAGCACCGGCGTCTCCTGGGCGCCACCTCGAAGTCCCCGCGCTGGGTCATCGCCTTCAAGTTCCCCGCCCAGGTCGCGAAGACGCGCCTCCTCGATATCTCCGTCCAAGTCGGCAAGTCGGGGGCGATAACGCCCGTCGCCGAGCTCGAGCCGGTCGAACTCGCGGGAACCACCGTCAAGCGCGCCAGCCTCTACAACTTCGACGATCTGGCCCGCAAGGATCTGCGCGTCGGAGACACGGTCGAGGTGCAGAAGGCCGGCGAGATCATCCCGCAGGTCCTGCGGTTCGTACCCGAGCTGAGGCCGAAGGACGCGAAACCCTTCGCCGTTCCCTCCCATTGCCCGATCTGCCACACCGAGGCCCACAAGGACGCCGACGGCGTTTTCCTGCGTTGCGTCAACGCCGCATGCCCGGCCCAACTCAAGGAACGCATCGAGTATTTCGCCGGCCGCAAGGCGATGGAAATCGAGGGCTTGGGCCCGGCGATTATCGAACAATTAGTGGACAAAGGGCTTGTAAGGGATTTTGCGGACCTCTATTCGCTCACATCCGAACAGGTCGCGGGTCTCGATCGCATGGCGGAGAAATCCGCCGCGAACCTGATCGCCGGCATCGAGCAAAGCAAGGACCGCCCCTTGCGCCGCTTGCTAAACGCCCTCGGCATCCGCCACGTCGGGGCCCAGACGGCGGATGTGTTGGCCCAGCGCTTTGCCTCAATCGACAACCTGATGGAAGCCGAGGTGGACGCGTTGAAACAAGTCGACGAGGTGGGCGACGTCGTGGCCGCGACCGTCCACGACTTTTTCCAAACGCAGGAAAACCGGGACCTCATCCAGCGCCTGCGCAGTGCCGGCCTTCGCATGGACGAGGATTCCCCCCCGGACACGGGCAATGCGCCCCGCCCCTTCGAGGGCAAGACCTTCGTCGTCACCGGCAAACTCCAATCCTGCACCCGCGACGAGATTCACGAACACATCAAGCGACTCGGCGGCCACGCCTCGGGCAGCGTCAGCGCAAAGACCGACTTCCTTGTCGCCGGGGAGGATGCCGGATCGAAACTCGACAAGGCGGCCAAGCTCGGGGTAAATATCCTTTCCGAGGCCGAATTCCTGCGCATGGCCGGGGGCAAGGCATGACCGAGGTGCGCATCCAGGGACCCGGGGTCCTCGACCGCGACAGCGGCAAGGCCCTGCTCGAAAATGTCGTCGAGTGCCGCATGGACGGGGTCGACGCATTGATCATCGATCTCTCGGAAACCCAATCGATGACCTCCCCCGGTGGCGCCTGGTTGATCAAGATCGCCGACCATTTGCGCGAGCGCGAAAAGGAACTCCGCTTCGAGGGGCAGGAAGGCCCCGTGGCCGAGTTCATGGAGCTGATCGGGCCGAGCTTCGCGGCCGCGCCCCGCGTGGACCGGCGCCATGAGGGCGTTCTCGAGAGGATCGGGGGGGCGGCATGGAAGAGCACCGTCGAGTTTCGCGACTTCTATCGTCTCGTCGTCGACGCCATCTATTGGTCCTTCATCGCGCCTTTCGATGGCCGCGGCCTGCGATGGGGACTCCTCGTGGACGAACTCCACGAGATGGGCGTCCGCGCGGTCCGCATCAATTTCCTGATGAATTTCCTGCTCGGCCTCATCATCGCGATGCTGTCCGCCGCGCAGCTCGAGACCTTCGGGGCGACGATCCTCGTGGCGGACTTGATGGTCATCGCATTTTTCCGCGAACTCGCCGCGATCATGACGGCCGTGGTCGTCTCGGCGCGGACAGGCGCGGCCATCGCCGCCGAGCTCGCGACGATGCAGGTGCAGGAGGAAATCGACGCCCTTCGCGGGATGGGCCTGAATGTCTCGCAGTTCCTCGTAGCGCCGAAACTGCTCGCGCTACTCATCGTGATGCCGTGTCTCGTTGCGCAAGGCATCGTCGCCGGGCTGATCGGCGGCTCGGTCTGGGGTATCGGCGTCATGGGCATCGACTGGGAGCCGTGGCTTCGCGAGTCGCTCAATGCCGCCCAGCTCGACGACTTCGTCCAAGGCATGTTGAAGTCCGTCATCTTCGCCTTCGTGATTGTCCTCATCGGGTGCCACAACGGCCTGCGCGTGTCGGGCGGTTCGCGCGGCGTCGGGTTGATGACGACGCGGGCGGTCGTCATGGACATCTTCGCGCTCATCACCATCGACATGATCTTCGCCCTCATGGTGTACTATGTCTTATAACGGTTTTCGCCCATGCCCAACCCCCTAATCGACGTACAAAACCTCGTGACCCACTACGGCGACCGCCTGATCCTTGACGATATCTCGTTCGGTGTCGGGGAGCGGGAGATTTTCGTGGTCATCGGCGGGAGCGGCTGCGGCAAGAGCACGCTGTTCAAGCACATGGCCGGGCTGCTTAGACCGACCTCGGGCAGGGTCCTGTACAGCGGCGTCGACATCACCGGGATGGACGAGGACGAATTGGCCGCGATGCAGCGCAACATCGGCATCGCGTTCCAATCGAGCGGCCTGTTCAACTCGATGAGCGTGGGCGAGAATGTCGCGCTGCCATTGCGCGAGTACGGCGGGGTGGACGAGGAACTCATCGGGCCGCTCGTGCGCCTCAAGCTGAGCCTGGTCGGGCTGGACGGCGCCGAGAACCTCATGCCCGGGGAATTGTCGGGCGGCATGCGCAAGCGCGCGGGGCTGGCGCGGGCAATCGCGCTCGATCCGCCCGTGGTCTACTTCGACGAGCCTTCGGCCGGCCTCGATCCCATCATGGCGTCGGGGCTCGATCAACTTATCCTGGACTTGAAACAATTGCTGGGCATCACTGTGATCATCGTCACCCACGAACTCGAGTCGATCAAGACGGTCGCCGACCGCATCCTGATGCTCGATCGCGGGAAGCTTATCTTCCTCGGAACCCGGGCCGAGGCCTTGTCCTGCGA
This sequence comes from Candidatus Hydrogenedentota bacterium, assembly GCA_947486375.1. Lineage (GTDB taxonomy): Bacteria > Hydrogenedentota > Hydrogenedentia > Hydrogenedentales > CANKTP01. Next base: position 27,816 of record CANKTP010000007.1, read on the forward strand.
TGTCGAGCGTGTCCGGCAATTTTTCGACCGCCGGCCCGATGCGTCGATGATCCAGCGGAGCGCCTGACGGCATGGCGACCCCAGCGCAAAAAACAAAGGTCGGGGCCTTCCTCCTGATGTGCGCCACGCTGTTTATCGGCGGTGTGTTCTTGATCTCCGGCTACAACACGGAGACCAAGAGCGCCTATCGGCTCGAGTTCGAGGAGTCGATCCTCGGGCTCGGACAGGGCGGCTTGGTCGAGTATCTCGGCGTACCGGTCGGCGCCGTCAAGGACATCTATGTCGACGACGAGGGACATGCCCAGGTGTTGATCGAGGTCATCGACTCGAAGGCCACGTTGCGCGAGGGCGTCTCGGCCTCACTTCGCATCTATAGCTTCGCGACGGGGACGATGGCGATTGAACTTCAAGGCGGTGGAAGGGAAGCCCCCAAACTCCCGGAGAACAGCCATATCCCCGTCACCAAGTCGCTCATCACCAACTTCACCACGCTCGCGGAGAACCTCCTGAAACAGTTCGAGGCGGTCTTGGCCGACATTGGCGAGATTTCCAAGTCGCTCAAGCTGGCCATGGCCGGGATGGAAGAAGGCGCCATCGCGAAGATCGTGGAGGATGCGGGCGCGCTGGTCACAAACACGAACGAGATGATTGTTTCCGGCAAGGACACCCTCGAGGGGATGGACAACACGCTTCAGCAGGCGATTTCCGAATATACGAAGTTGGGCAAGGACTTGCGCCGCATGGCCGAGGATTTCGGCCGGGTCGTGTCCAAGGTCGAAACCTTCGTCGATACCGCGACCGCCAAGGTGGAGCCGCTCGATATCGCGCAGATTCAAGCGGACCTCGAGCGCTCGCTCAAGAACATCGCCGACTTCACCGAGCGGCTCGACGGCACGATGGTCATGGTGACGCGGGTCGGCGACACGGTCATGAACCAGACGGATAACCTCGAGAACTCGATCCGGAACAGCCTGCTCTCGTTGACCGAGGCGGTCGATGGCGTGACGGACCTCGTGGAGCAACTCAAGGAGGACCCCGCGTCGATCATCCGGGGCCGCGGCGCCCCGAAAGAGCCGGGGCCATGAGAAATCGATCAATCCGCCTTGCCGCTATCGTACCAATCCTCCTGTTGCTCGCGGGATGTTTCGGGGGAAGCTACGAACCCATCGGGTATTTTGTGATCGAGCCGGCCTTGACGATTACGCCGGGCACACCGGGCGGCGATTCGATCGCGGTCCAGCCGCTCGACTATGCGCGCATGTACAAACTACGCATGGCGTATCGTGGGCAGGGCCACGGACTCGGCTATCGGGCCAATGCCCAGTGGGCCGAGCTGCCGCGGGACGCCGTCACGCGCACCATTGGCGACGCCCTGCGCGCCTCGAGTCGCTTCACCGACGCGGGGCCGGCGCACGAAATTCCCAGGCCCACCTTGCTGCTCACGGGCGAGGTGCGCATATTCGACGAGGATCGCGAGGCGGAGCCGTGGCAGGCGCGCTGCGAAGTCCGCCTCGATCTGCGCAAGCGCGAGGACGACTCGCTCGTGTGGAGCGAGACCTTTCGCGCGGCGAAGCCGATGGCGGGCACGGCGCCCGAGGACTTTGCCGCCGCGATGAGCACGGCCATCGGCGATCTGGCGCAACAAGTGGTCGAGAGGTTTGCGAGATGAGCTACACGGCGAAGGCCTTGGCGGATTCCATGATTCTGGAGTCCAAGCGGCGGCTCGGCGGCGAATGCCTGCCGCGAATCCTAAAGTGTCTCGGCCACCTCAGCGACGAGGAAATCTGGCACCGTCCCAATGCCGAGACCGTCAGCGTGGGCAACCTCGTGCTGCACCTTTGCGGCAACGTGCGCCAGTACATCATCAGCGCCATCGGACTGCAACCCGATCTGCGCCGCCGCGGCGAGGAATTCGACGAACGCGGCCCCATCCCGACCGCCGAGTTGATCCAGCGCATCGCGGGGACCGTGCGCGAGGCCGAGGACATCATCGGGCGAATGACGCCGGAGGATTTTCTCGGCGTGTATCGCGTCCAAGGGGCCGAGGAGACTGGCATGGCCATCGTCCTTCATGTCGTCGAGCATTTCTCGTATCACACCGGACAGATCACCCACAGCGTGAAATCGCGCAAGGCGGTCGACATGGGGTACTACGCCGGGATCGACCTGAACGTCACGGGGAAAGATTAAGCACTTGCCGGCCGCGCGCTAATCCCCGTCGGGCATCAGCAGCCGCGTAAGCCCCTCGCGCAGGACCTCGGGCAATGCCCGCGCCTTCCGCGCCCGCAGGTCGAAATACACCGTCGTCGCCTCCCACGTCGCCGCGACCACCCCGGTCTCCGCGTTCTTCATTTCTTGGTACAGGACCGCCGAGCTGGTCCCCACCCGTCGCACTGCGCCCTGAATCACAATCAGGCTTCCCGCCCGCTGCTCCGCCTTGTAATTGAGCTCGTGCTTCACATCCGCGAACCCGGCTGTTCGGTCTTCCTCCGCCTCCCACACGAAGCCCGCCGCATGCAATAGATGGTAGCTGCCCTCGTCGAACATCCCCACATAATTCTTGACGTTCATGTGCCCCATGATGTCGCAATGCCAGGGATAAACCACGCCCCGGAACGTTTCCACGAATGTACCCATGAATCCTCCAAAATCTTTTCCCACGCCGAAAAAAGTATAGCATTCGACTACCGGCACTCACCCACTCGCAAGCCGGGCATGATCTATCTGGAGTGCGGTGGCTCGCCACCGCTCTGCCCGTGGACGCTTGCGTCCACCTCCCTCCAGCCGCCCAACTGTCTCGATGTCCTTCCCTCGCCCGTTCACAAACGGCCAAATTAGCCGCATGGTGGCGATAAACACCATTTCAGGGCGCGACGGGCGTTGCGTCGAACCGGCCCTGTTTGCGCCAATACCAGTAAGTCGTTGAAAAGTATGTACTTATGTCGATTTACCGACTTGGCACCGCAGTTGCTTTATTGGTAAGTATCGCCGCTTGATACGGCGGCCAAAACGGAAACCAACCGGCCTGATGTCAGGCGGGTGACGAACGAAGGAGGATACGAACATGGGAATCTTCACACGAGTCCGCGAGATTGTCGGGTCGAACATCAACGCCGTCCTGGACAAGGCGGAGGACCCGGAGAAGTTGGTCAAGCACATGATCCGCGAGATGGAAGACACGCTGGTCGAGCTGAAGGCGGCGTGCGCCGGCGCGATGGCATCCTCGAAGAAGGCCCAGCGCGACCTCAAGGGCGTGCAAGCCCAGACGGAACACTGGAGCGATCGCGCGGAGCTTGCGGTCGAACGCGGACGCGATGCGCTGGCCCGCGAGGCCCTGCACGCCAAGCGTCATCACCTGGAGGAAGCCGAGGGCATCCAGCGCGAGGTCGACCAACTCGAGGAACTCGTCGGGCAGTACAAGAGCGACATCATCCAGATTGAGGAAAAGCTCGGCACGGCCCGCGAACGCCAGCGCGTGTTGGTACAACGGCACATGCACGCGGTCCACAAGAAACGCGCGCAGCAGGAAATCCGCCGCTTCGACACGTCGAACGTGATGGTCCGGTTCGACGAATTCACGGCGCGGATCGATCGGGTCGAGGCGGAAGCGGATCTGGTGAACTTCGGCCGCCCGAAGAACAGCGGCAACTCGCTCGAGCGCGAATTCGCCGAGCTCGAGAAATCCGGATCGATCGAGGAAGAATTGCTGGCCCTCAAGGCGCGCAAGGTCCGCCGCGAGCAGCCCGCGGCCGTGAATGCATAACCCGTAACTTAACCCAGCAACCGAACGGGCGGCGCCCGGAATCGACAGGAAGGAATTTCACGCCATGCGAACCTACGAAACCACCTACAGCGGCCTGTACCGCTCCCGCGACGGCATCGTCTTCGGCGTGTGCCGGGGCTTGGCCGACCACCTCGACATCTCCGTCACGGGCGTCCGCATCGCCACGGTGGTGGGGGCACTCTTTACGGGCTTCTGGCCGGCCGTCTTCGTATACGGCGTCGCGGCATTGCTGATGAAAAAGGAACCGTACGTCCGCTGGTAACGACGGGACTCTTGCGGGGAATTGATGGCCCCGGTCTCACGCTGTGAAGCGTTGGGCCGGGGCCGCGTCGTGTTTCATGCGGGTGGGGGGGCATGGGACCTATGGGACTTATGGGACTTATGGGACCGATGGGACCCGCGCTAGATCGAGGGTCAGTCCTCGGCGCGTTCGCCTGTGGAAGCCATCTTGACCAGGCGTGGAAAGAAACGCGCCAGGGGCTCGACTAAAGCGGATTGCGCCGCCATGACGGCGTCGATGTCCTTGTAGACCATCGGGACCTCGTCGATGCCCGCCGAAATCAGGGTGACACCGCGGCGTTCCAACAACTCGCGGGCGTCCTTCCAGTCGAGCGTGTTGCGGGCCTGGGTGCGGCTCATGACCCGCCCGGCTCCGTGCGCGGCGGAGTTGAGGGAGGCTTGATTGCCCCTGCCACGGACAACGTACGCGGGGCTCGCCATCGTGCCGGGGATAATTCCGAGCACGCCTGCCCCGGCCGGCGTCGCGCCCTTGCGATGCACGACAAGTTCCTCGCCGTCGTGGCGCTCCTTCCATGCGAAGTTGTGGTGGTTCTCGATATCCAGCAATACCTCCGCACCGAGCGCCCGCGCGATGTGCTCGTGGATGCACGCGTGGTTCGCCGCCGCGTAGTGGCCCATCAGCTCCATTGCGGCCCAGTACTCGCCGCCCGCATCGCTGTCCAAATCGAGCCAGGCGAGCTGTTGTAACTCCTTCGGCAACTCGCGATGCCGCTCTTTCGCCACGCGGCTATAGTAATCGCAAACCGACGACCCCGTGCCCCGGCTCCCGCTGTGGCTCAACAACGCGAGGTAAAGCCCCGCCGGGAGCCCCAGTTCATCGCCCTCGATATCGAATTGCCCAAATTCGACAAAGTGATTTCCGCTGCCGCTCGTGCCCAGCTGGGACCATGCCTTGTCCTTGTTTTTCCGCGTGACCGGCGACACGTCCCAGTCTTCTTCCATCACCCCGTGCCGCCGCCGATCGGTGAACGAGGCCCCGATGCCAAAGCGGGTCTCCTCGCCCAGTGCCTTTCGCAAGCGGTGCGGGTCGTCGTCGAGCAGATCGAGCGGGAGATCGAGCACCGTCATCTTGACGCGGCAGGCAATGTCCACGCCGACCGCATACGGGATAACCGCGCCGCGCACGCCAAGCACGCCGCCGATGGGAAGGCCGTAGCCGACGTGGGCATCGGGCATGAGGGCGCCGCGCACGGTGACCGGCAGCGCGCAGGCATTGCGCATCTGGTCGATCGCGGAGGCGTCGAGGCCGGTGCCCCACTGTTTCCACGGGGCGGGGCCGGCTCGTAGTGGGGCCGTGTCGCGGGCCTTGGGGCGATCGGGGCGGCTCATGCGTGTCGTTCTACCAGCGGGGTGCTCAGGCCGGGGTAATCTTGCCGAGGCGGACCCGATGCCGCGCGCCTGTCGCTCCGGGGACGTTCGCGGGCGTCCCGCAGATGGTCTCGTTGCCGAGCACGGCGAATGCGATGGCCTCGCGCGCGTCGGCCGGGATGCCGTATTCGTCGCTGCTTCGGACGACGATTTCCGGAAGGCCCTGCCGGATACGCTCGATGAGCGTCCGGTTGTGCGCCCCGCCCCCGCTGACAATCAAGCGCGTGACGCCGAACTGGGGGCGCACGAATCGGTTGATCGCGCGCACGATACTGTACGCTACCGCCGCCGTCACCGTCGCCATCAGGTCCTCGAACGAATGGTCGCGCCGGCTAATGATCGCGTCCCGAAGGTACACTTCCGGGCCGAACTCCTCGCGGCCCGTGCTTTTTGGCGGCGTTTGGGCGAAATACGGATGGTCAAGCAAATAATCGAGAAACTCGTCGATCACGACGCCGCGCGCGGCGACGGCGCCGTCCATGTCCATGTCCTGGTCGCCCGAGGTCAGCAGGCGCATCGCGCCGTCAATAATCATGTTGCCGGGCCCCGTGTCGAAGGCAATTACGTCCTCGAATTTCGGGGGCACCACCGTCACGTTGGCGATGCCGCCGATATTCAGGCAGATCGAAGTCCGGTCGTCGCGGTGAAACATAATCCAGTCCGCATAGGGCACCAGGGGCGCGCCCTGGCCCCCCGCAGCCATGTCGCGCGTGCGGAAGTCCGAGATCACCGGAAGGCCGCAACGCTCCGCAATGACGGACGATTCGCCCACCTGCAGCGTGCCCTCGGGCTCGCCATTGCGCGGCGGCATGTGCGCTATGGTGTGGCCGGACGAGGCGATGAAATCGACTTCGCACATTTGCTCGCGGGCCGAGACCAATAGCGACTTCGCGGCCTCGGCCATGCGCTCGCCGACTTCGAAGTTCAGGGCGCACAATTCGTGCGCGTCGATGCGCGGGGCCAACAGGCGCAATTGAATGGCGGGCGGATAGGGGACGGTCTTGAAGTCGACCAACTTGATCAGCATCTGCGGGCCGGTGCCCTTGATTCGGACAAGCGCGACGTCAATTCCGTCGCAAGAAGTGCCCGACATAATCCCGATGGCGAATCGGGTTGCTTTCCTGCGTACTGCGGTAAGACTCACGTCAGCGGTACCTCTCCAGCCGGGCGCCCGTGAAGTAATGAAGCACAATCCGAGTATACACGATCCCGCGCTCGGCCATGCCCCGCGCCCCGTACTGGCAAAGTCCCACCCCGTGGCCCCTGCCGCCGCCGGTGAAGGTGTATGTCGAGCCACTGCGCTCGAGGACAAACATCGCGCTGGGAAGACCCCCAAAAGCCGAGCGAATCGGCAATTCCTTCTCGACCGTCACCGTCTGCTTGGCACCGCGGATGGTGACGGATTTCAAGCGCCCGCCTTCGCCCCGCTCGCCGAGGTCAATCTTGGAAATCGTTCCCACCGCATGGCGTTTGTTCACGATCGCGCTGAGCTCGCCGGCGGTGTACTTCCTCCGCCAGCGGAAACCCTCCGGATCGCCAGAACAGTTCGCCTTTGGCGGCTGCGTCAACCAGGCGGACATCCCCCGCCCGATGGGCGACTTTTCGTTCCCCCCGGCAAGGTCGCTCACCGCGCGCAACGCGGGGTTCGCCGGCGAGCGCCACACCGTCTCGTTGCTCTCCGTCCATCCGCCGCAGTTCGACGAAAATACCGTCGGCACGATCTTCCCGTCCCGGACCAAAATCTCGCCCGCCGTCTCGCGGACCGCCGCGCTGGTCGTGTCCCGGAGTCCGCTCGCCCCCAAATAGGCCCGGCAGTGTTCGCTGCCGCAAAACTCGAAGCCCTCGAGGGCGTGCTTTGTCCCGAGGCTGGCGAGGACCTCGCTGCGCGCCGCGACCGCCTGCGCCTTGAGCGCCCCAACCGGCCACGACGCCGGCATCTCCGCCGGAAGCACCCCCTCCAAATACGTTTCCACCGGCAACGACTCGACCAGCATCAGCCGCGCCTTCGGATCGATCCCCACCTCCAACAGTCCCGCATACTCCAGCTGCTTCTTGTCTTCTTTCCAGAAGCCGGTGTCGACATTGCTCAGCCGGACCGGCGCCGCGGATTGAATCGCGGCCGACGCATCGAGCGCCGCCACGACCTTGCCCTTGGCGTCCTTCACCTCGATTCGGCCCGTCCCCGGCGCCACCGTCTCCGCGTTCATCCACGTCCACTGGCCCTCCCGCTCGAGCTTCGCCTTCCCCGCCTTCGCCGCTTCTTCCGACTCGAATCGCGCCACCGATATCCAATGGACCCGGCTGTCCAGGACAATTCCCGATTCCGTTTGCAGCCGCCGGCCGATCACCACGGCCTCCGCGTCCCGGCCCTTGGCCTTCCATTCCGCGATATAGGCGCGCTCCGCCGCGTCTTCGCCGGGCTGGAACGATTTCGCGAACAAATGGAACCGCTGGCGCGCGGGTTTTGCGTTGCTCAAATGAATCGTGTACGTCCCCGCCGGGAGTTCGGGATCCGTCTTCCCCCCCCTGACGCTAAGCGGCGCCGCGGCCCGAAGCCCGATCAATTTCTGTCCCTCCATCAGCCGCACGCTCACCCGCTGATCGGCAAGGCTTCCCGGATCCGCGAAGACGCCCCAAGGATTCGCCGCGAATGCGATGATAAAGACCCCGATCCACGCGGCGAAACCAAGTCGCACTGTAGGGCAATTCATGCTGGGGCCTCATCTCCGCGAAGGTCGGGAAACCCGGCGGCCAAAGGAACGGATTTCAATGTGACGGCCTCCAAGCCGCGCCAAGGGAATTTACCCTAAGTCCGGCTGGCTTCGCTAATTGTCGACAAGGACCGCGAGCAATCGCCGCGCGGTCGCGACGGGGTCTTCGTCTTCCTTGATGGGAAAGGTGAGCGAAGGTCGTTCCTTCCAGCCGGTCTCGACGCTGCGTCCGAACATCGCTTTGAGTTGCGCGGGCGCCATCGTCCGCAGGCGTTGCCCGTTGTTGAGCTCCAGGGTCAGCGCGGTCTTCGTCCCGACCATGCGATTGACGCCCGCCTCGGCCCCCATCGCGCGCACGGTCATCACCTCGAGCAGGCGCTTGACGGGGCCGGGCGGCGCGCCGAAACGGTCCTTGAGCTCGGCGGCCATGTCGATGACGTCGTCGCGCGTGCGGACGCTGGCGATACGCTTGTAGAGCGTAATTTTCTGCGTCTCGGAAGGCACGTAGCTTTCGGGAATGTGGCCGTCGACGGGGACCTCGAAGGGCGGCAGGTTCAGCATCGCGGCCGGTTCGCCCTTGAGCTCGGCGACGGCCTCCTGGATGAGGCCGGTGTAGGTGTCGTAGCCCACGGCGGCGATGTTACCGCTTTGTTGCGCGCCAAGGAGATTGCCACAGCCGCGAATCTCCAGGTCGCGCATCGCGATCCGGAACCCGGAGCCGAGGGTCGAGAATTCCTCGAGGGCCTTGAGGCGTTTCTGCGCGTCCTCGGTCAGGGCACGGTCGCCGGGGACGAGCAGGTACGCGAAGGCGCGGTGCTTGTAACGCCCGACGCGGCCGCGCAACTGGTAAAGCTCGGAGAGGCCGAACATGTCGGCGCGGTCGACAATGATGGTGTTCGCATTCGGGATGTCGAGCCCGGAGCCGATGATGGTCGTGCAGACGAGCACGTCGACCTCCTTGCGGATGAATCGCGCCATGACCTCCTCGAGTTCGTGCTCGGGCATCTGGCCGTGGCCGATCGCCACGCGGGCCTGGGGCACCAGTTTCTTGACCATCGTGGCGACGCCTGCGATCGATTGGACCCGGTTGTGCAGGTAGAAGACCTGGCCCTCGCGGCCGAGCTCGCGCTGGATGGCCTCGGCCACGAGTTTCTCGTCGAAGACGTCGATGCAGGTGTGGATCGGGAGACGATCGTTCGGCGCAGTGTTGATGATGCTCATGTCGCGCACGCCCAGCAGGGACATGTGGAGCGTGCGGGGGATGGGCGTCGCGGAGAGCGTCAGCACGTCGACGTTCGTCCTCAGCTGCTTGAGCCGTTCCTTGTGCTTGACGCCGAATCGTTGCTCCTCGTCGAGGATGACGAGGCCGAGGTTCTTGAACTGGATGTCGCCCGAGGTGAGCCGGTGCGTGCCGATGACGACATCGACTTCGCCGGTCCTCATGCGCCGTACGGTCTCCTTGATTTCCTTGTCGCTGCGGAACCGGCTGAGCATCTCGACCTTGACCGGGTAGTCGGCAAACCGGTCCTTGAAGGTGTTGTAATGCTGTTCGGCGAGCACGGTCGTCGGCACGAGCACCGCGACCTGGCATCCGTCCATCACCGCCTTGAAAGCGGCGCGCAGCGCGACCTCGGTCTTGCCGAATCCCACGTCGCCACAGATGAGACGGTCCGTGGGCCGGGTGGATTCCATGTCGGACTTCGTCTCGGCGATGGCCTTCAACTGATCGGGCGTTTCGTCATACTCGAAGGAGTCCTCGAACTCGCGCTGCCAGTGGGTGTCGAGGCTAAACGCATGGCCGGGGACGCTCTCGCGCGTGGCATAGAGCTTCAGCAGTTCCTCGGTCATTTCCTTGACGGCCTGCTTGACCTTGGCCTTCGTGCGGGTCCAGGTCGCGCCGCCGAGTTTGTCGATCTTCGGCACCGCGCCGTCGCCGCCGGAATATTTCTGGACCATGTCCACGTGCGACACGGGGACATACATAAGGTCGTTCGCGCCGTATTGGATCGCGAGGAAGTCGGCGGCGCGCCCGGGGAACCGCTTCAGGCCGTGGTAGCGCCCGATCCCGTGGTGGCTATGCACGACATAGTCGCCCGCCTTGAGGTCGCTGAACGTCGTGATCGAAGTGCCCGCCGTGAACCGCCGACGGCTGCGTTTGACGTACTTTCGGCCAAAAAGTTCGCGCTCGCTAAGGACGGCCAGTTTGTCCCTTGGCGACACGAAGCCGGCGCGGAGCCGTCCGAGCGCGATGCGCAGATCGAATTTCCCTTCGCCGGGACGGTAGCCCTGTTCTTCAAGGAGTTCGAGTAGCCGCCGCCGTTCGCCCGTGTTGTTGCAGAAAATCTGGACGGTGTACTTGGCCTGTTCCCACTCGCGCAGTTGTTCCCAGAAATTCTCGATCTGCCCGGCCCAGCCCGAGATGGACTGCATCGGCACCGCGATCCGGGGCGTGTCGCCGGTTGCCGTATAGGCGACCTGGGCGATGTCGAGCCGGAAGAATTTCGCCGCGCTGGCCAACACTTCCTTCCACGGGGCGATGAAGGGCGTCGTGCCGAATTGGGTTTCGAGCTGCTCGACCTCACGCTTGACGGCCATCGGTTCGTCGACCACAAAGAGGGTGTTCGGCCCGAAGTATTCGGAGACGAGCCCCAGGGCCGTGGGGGTCTTGGCCTGCTCGGTCATGAGCTCGCGCTCAGAACGCGGGAGTATTTGGACTTCCTGGATGTCGTCCACGCTGCGCTGGGTCTCGGGCTCGAAGCGGCGGATGGACTCGATCTCGTCGCCGAAGAACTCGATGCGGTAGGGCAGTTCGCTCGAGATCGGGAACACGTCGAAGATGCCGCCGCGCACGCTGAGGCTTCCGCGCTGCTCAACCATGAGTTCGCGCTGGTAGCCCATCTTGACCAGCCTTGCGGTGATGTCCTCGAGATCGTACTCCGCCCCGGTCCGCAGCGTGATGGTGTCGCCCAGCAGCTTGGTCCGGTGGATCACCCGCTGGAGAAACGCGCGCACGGGCATCGCGGCGTAGACCGGTTGGTTGCGTTCGAGGGCCGCGCCCAGGCGCTTGAGCGCGTTCATCCGTTCCGCCACCACGTCGTCGGCGGGTTTCATGATGTCCGTGGGAAGGACTTCCCACGCGGGGAGCATGGTGCAGCGATCCGGCTCCCCGAAGGTGCAGAGGTCCTCGAAGGCCGCCTCGGCCTCGGTACGCCCGGCAGTCACGTAGATCA
>CANKTP010000008.1 GCA_947486375.1 Candidatus Hydrogenedentota bacterium
ACGCGGCGCAATTCGACGCGACGCCCCTCGTCTACCGCGGCATCCCGACCGACGCGCTGATACCGCTCGCCAAGGGAATGGAGTGCATCGGCATCATGGCGACAGGCCCGCGCGATCTCCCCGTCGAGTGGAACTCGACGGGCGACACCCCGGCCTGCCTGGACTACGAAACGCTCGCGCGCGCCTGCGAATTCGCCGAGGCCCTCGTCAGGGATTTGGACCAGTAGACGTGACGGAGGAGGCGCGCATGTCGTCCGTTGACATGGCGTTTATTCAACGGTCGTCCGGAAGCGTATCATTTCATTTGACATGAACGGAATCTTGAAAAAGGGTTATATTCACCAGGAAATGGCCATTCTCCGTGATTGGAATAAGGTCAATATTTTTATCTTGACAATGCGACATGTCTAATATAAAATATCGAAATGGGCATTCGCCAATACTCTTTGAAGGAGCTCTCCGAACGCACGGGCATCGAGCCGCGTACGATTCGCTGGTATATCTCCGAGGGGCTTCTTCGCGGGCCGGAGTCGCTCGGGCCCAATGCCCGTTACACGGATCATCACCTTCGGCGCCTTGAGACTATCCGCCTACTGAAGGATACCTACGCACTCCCTCTGGCCGAGATCCGACGGTACGTCATGATGGCCGGTGACGAGGACATTCAGGTTGTTCCGGTACTCAGTTCCCAATACGGAAAACCGACGTTCGGCTATTCGGAATCGGGCGACGAAGTATCCAAGAAACGGGACCATCCGAAAAAGCCGCCCGGGCGCTTCGGCGATTCACGCACACGAACCTCCCCGCCACCGCCGTCCTTCATGTCTCGCGGGCCAGTGCGCCAATTGGTCGATGCCCTTCGCGGCTTGCTGGGTGATCGACGAGTCCCGCGCACGTCCCGTGCAATCACCATCTCCGAGATCGAGGTGACACCCGAATTGACGCTTCGTCTCCGCGGAGACTTTGCCCAGGACGACATCGCATTGTTCGAACAGATCGGGGACCATCTGCGGGAACTGATTCTGGGAGGCCCGTCCCATCACTATCGCTCTCCGATTCATCACGAACCATTCCGTCCCGATCCAGCACCGCCGGTCACGCCTGGCGACGCTGAAACGGTTTCCGCCACGCAACCTGTTATCACCGCTCCCGAGCCCAAGCCCGTCAAACCGCCGGTGCCCGTGGAGACCGAGGAACAAATAGCGGCATGCCGTGCCGCGAGACTAGAACGGCTCACGTCCCATGGGGAATCGATGGCCAGCTTCATGAAGCTCGATCCGCTAGTCCAGTTGGAACGTATCGCAAACGATCCAGATCACCCCGTGGATTATTACCCGCAGGCTTGCGCCGAAATCTCGACCGATATTCTGTCAAGGTTGCCATGTGATGTTCTGGGAAAATTACGCACAAAACTCGCTGACCGGCGCATAGGGCCGTGGAAGAAGCTGGCCGTGCGGCTCGTTGAATTGGACAACAAGCCCCCTGAATCGTCAGGTATCGAATCCGAGCGAAAATCATGAGGAACCGCGCCAATGCCGTCAGACTATGCTTCAATCCGTGAGGAAAACAAGGCACGCTACGGCACAGACATTGGCCGTATCGGCCCGATGCTTTTGTCGGATCGCTATAGCGATCGCTCTCATTTCATTCTGGAATTGTTGGCGAACGCGGAAGATGAACTTGGATGCCGTGATAACTGGCATGGTTCGCGGTCAGTGAAGTTTGATCTTACCTCTACGGAGCTTCGCGTGGTCCACACGGGTGGGCCGTTCGACGAAAGCCGGTGGAACATAGGAGAAGCGCCATGATCGAGACCGTAAGCAAGACCCTATCAAGCTTGAAGTTCGGTGAGCCGCAGACTTTCCAGAACTTCACCCTCTTCCCGGTCCTCGATGGAAAAGGCACGGGCCCTGAATACCTGACACTAGGCGAAGCCCTAAGACGCCAGCTTATCCGTGTCTCCGAAATGAGCGAGGCGGGGTCGGTGCCGGAACTTAAGGTGATGAACTTGGCAGAAATCGCGGTTCTGCTGTTAGACGGGGAGGAACTCGTCGGGGCAAAGCAAAACCGTGTCTTGAACGCAACAATTCTGCTGAAATCAAAGACCGAAACAATCATCAACGTTAGTTGCACGGAGCGTGGCCGTTGGCATTATCAGAGTAGGGAGTTCGCGGATTCGGATGTTGTGATGGCACGCAATATCCGAGCCAGGAAGAACCGTTCCGTCTCCGCCGGCCTCAGGGAGTCAAACGAGTATCGCTCCGATCAGGGCGAGATTTGGGAGCAAATCGATGCCCTGAGCGAGTCCGCCGGCGTGTCATCCCGTACAGCTGCTATGCGCGACGTCTTTGTCGGAAAGGAAAAGGAAACCCAAGAGTGTCTACAGGCATTCACGAAACTCGAAGGTCAAGTGGGGTTCGTCTTCGTTGTCGACGGAACTGTTGCCGGCATGGATTTCGTGTCCCGCACGGACGCATACTTTGATCTTCACAATAGACTGGTGAAGAGCTACGTGATCGACTCGGCACATAAGGAACGCGGGACGCCCAAACCCGTTTCATTGGAATGCGTACGGTATTTTGTCGAGAAGGTCTCTCAAAGTACCGAGACAAGCTACCCGTCGACGGGATGTGGTAATGACTTTCGGTTTGAGCACCACGATGTATGCGGGTCCGCGCTAGTATATGAGGATGTATGCGTGCATGCGGCTTTCTTCACGACCCCCGCATGTGACGACCGGTCCAAGATGCGGGCGCCCAGGCACTTCGGCGGTTCACGCACACGGACCTCCCCGCCAGAGCCGCCGGTCATGCCTCCCGAGTCCCAGCCCGTCAAACCGCCGACACCGGTGGAGACCGAGGAAGACAAAGCTGCCCAGCATGCCGCGAGAATACAACGGATCAAGGCCCGCGAAGCATCGATGGCCACTATCATGCTGCTCGATCCGCTCGACCAGCTCGAGCGCATCGCAAACGATGTCGATCACCCCGTGGACTATTACCCGCAGGCTTGCGCCGAAATTGCGGCCGATATTCTGTCAGGGTTGACTCGTGATGCCATCAACAAATTGCGCACGAAACTTGCCGATAGGCGTACCGGACCGTGGTTGAATTTGGCGAGACGACTCGATGAATTGGATACCCCACAGCAATAGCGAGTAATGAGAGGAGCGCGGTTATGCCTGACGAAGTCCCCGAAGCACCTCAACTACCGTTTCAAGCGGGCGACTGGGTCATTGACCGGGCAAACCCAGGTCAGCCCTGTCGATTCACCGGCGAAACTCAGATCGCAGGCGAAATAATCATGTGTAGACTTGAATATATCGATGGTCACCAAGACTGGAGACCCGCGCATATGCTCGAGCCGATGCGCCAGCGACCCGCGAATCTTCACGACCGTCTGTGTATGGGGCCTTTCGGACGGGCCCGTGACCTCAAACGCCTCATCACCTACGAAAAGCTCAAGGGGACGCTCCATGAAGTTGTCTATTCGATGGAGGCCGCGCAGGTAGACTTCTATCCCTACCAATACAAACCTGTCCTGAAATTTATCGAGTCGCCTACCCAGCGATTGATTCTGGCGGACGAAGTCGGCATCGGTAAGACAATCGAGTCCGCGTTAATCTGGCTCGAACTACAGGCCCGACACCAAGCCAAGAGATTACTCATAGTCTGTCCGAAGATGATCGCCGAGCAGTGGCAAATCGAACTCCGGCAGAAGTTCTCCATAGACGCCAAGATTGCAGACTTCGAGATGCTCCGAGACGAAGTCAATCGCCTGCGCGGTGAAGGGCCAAGCCACTCGTTTGTGCTCATCGCAACGTACACAGGCCTGCGTCCGGCCCGAGGAGAACACGAATTACTCGGATTCCCGCCCGACTATCCCGACATGCCGGCCGGCGGCCCCAAGACCTATTTCCTTCGCCAATTGAAATTTGGCGAATGGACACAACCACCTTTTGACCTCGTGGTGTTCGACGAGGCTGCCCACATGCGTAATCCCGGAACGGCAAACTTTCGCCTGGGCGAGGCACTCGCCGAAAACGCCGGTGCTGTCCTATGTGTATCCGCAACCCCGGTCAACACCAGCAATCGAGATCTTCATACGCTGCTGCGCCTCATTGACCCTGATTCTCTTGAGAGTCAAGTAATGTTTGAAGAATTACTCGCGGCCAACAAAGGGGCTGTTCGGGCGGCCAATGCACTCGGGAGAGTCCCGGTCGACACAGACATGCTTTCAAGTGCCCTCGACGAGATGCAGACGAGCCGATTCATTGCGGATGCACCCCAGTATCAAACCTTCAAGAACAACGTTTCGACGTTGGATCCTAACGACGTTCGCCAAGTCGTTCATTGCCAGCGTCTTGCCGAAAAACTGAACATTCTGGGAAAATACATAAACCGCACCCGCCGTCGCCAAATCCAGGAGTTATCCACAGTTCGAACGCCCAAAGTGATCGAACTCGACTATTCCTCCGAGGAAATGGCACTCTATAATGCAATCCTTAGTCTTGTGCGCATACGCTGTCAAGAACACCAGACAGAATTCCACATGTTTCAGGTAATCGGTTTGCAACTGCGCGCGGCCAGCTGTCTCCCGGCTTTGGCCCAAGACCTTCGCGATTCCGGCATTGCTCGCCTGATCAACGACACAGATCCAATAGAGGAGGCACTTGAGGACGACCTTGGGGAGGCACTCGCAACCGAGGAGAACGCCGAAGTCCTTACCGGCCCAGAACTTGAGCTGCTGCTTGCGTTTGATTACGAGGCCAACGATAGCAAGTATCAACAACTATGTACTATGTTAAGGGCGACGGACGAGAAAGTCATCGTATTCGCCTTTTACCGTAGCACTTTGGAGTACCTTCGCCGCCGCCTTTTGACCGATGGATTTGGCATTGCATTGATTCATGGGCAGATTGACATCGACCAACGCCTCGATGAAATCAAACGATTTCGCGACACCTCTGGACTGCGTATTCTACTCTCATCAGAAGTCGGGAGCGAGGGCCTGAATCTTCAATTCTGCCGCATTCTTGTTAACTATGATTTGCCTTGGAATCCAATGCGCGTCGAGCAGCGAATCGGAAGAATAGACCGCATTGGACAACGCTCAGATACCCTCGTGATTGCAAACTTCAAGGTCCGTAATACGATAGAAGAAAGACTCTACGAATGCCTCCTCGAGCACATTGGACGGTTTGAGAACACCATTGGAGACCTCGAAGGCATTATTGGACGGGAGATACGGCAATTGACGATTGATATATTCAGAAACGAGCGTACGCCTGATCAGGAGCGGCAACGCATTCAACAATCCTGCCTGGTAATCGCCAATCAGCATCTCGAAATGCAAAATCTCGAGGAGCGTGGAGATGTGTTGCTGGCACATAGCGATTACTTGCAGCGAAAGATAAAAGATGCTCAAGGCAAGGGCCGCTTCATGCAGGCGGACGAAATGGAAGACTATGTCACCGATTTCTTTGAAAGGGAGTTTCAGGGATGTCAACTGAATCACGATGCGCCCGTAACCGGCTGTCTTCGCATTCGGTTATCAGCGGAAGCGAGGACCTCGTTGGGTGTTTTCATCCAAAACAATAACATTGTCAACACAGGGTTGTTTCATCAGTCCGAATTCACCATAACATTTCGACGCGATGTTATGGAGGATCTAGATTCGCGGGGTAGACAACAAGTGCGCTTTATCAATCATATGTCGCCTTTGATCCGGTGGATTACTAAGCGGAACAAGGACAATACACACAAAATGTTCGATGTGTCTGCTTTGACCGTTGAAGCCGGTGTGTTTCCCGAGGAAGCTCAACTGGAACCTGGTATATACACTTATCTCATCGAGCGGTGGATATTGCAAGGATTGTTGCCGCAAGAACGATTTGCATACGCAGTCGCGCCTTTGAACAGCCCTCGACAACCGGCGGGCGGAGATGCGGAGGGTATACTGCAATATGTATTGCGCGCGGGTAGCGATTGGGACTACTGCGAAGTGGTGCCTGAAAATCTCGATCCCGCATATTTTGCTCTTGAGGAAAAACTAGCCATTCAGTTTAAGACTAGAGTGACTGAGTTCTGTGACGAGAATGCCACGACGCGTAACATACGAGAACAACGTCTCAAAGCCCATTACGACCGCCGCATTGCGCAAGACAACCAGCGCCTCGAAACGCTCCGGCAGAATAGTCGTGCAGCGGGCTTGATTTCCGCCACGGAGCAACGTATTCAGAACACCAAAGGGCAACTTAATGCACGGCTAGAAGAAGTACAACGACAGGCGGTTGTCGACCCTACGAGGCAGGGAGTTGCCGCTGGTGTATTCCGAGTGCTCTGAGAGTCGATACCAAAGCCGGAGGTAAGCGGGTTATGGCATCCATGTGGGACATAGTCGTCCGATTCGTTAAGCGATTGATCGCCGAGAAGGTCTCGGATGAACCGAATTCAAATCGGCCGCAGGAGGTCATTGCGCCGGAGCCTGTCGAGCCAGCAATCGAGCCACCCTCCGAGGATACGGCAGAGATGGCCCAAAGTCACGCCGATGTACCCAGATCGGCTCGTGTGCCTTCAACTCCAAGCCGCCATCCACACATTATTCAAATCGGGCTTGATTTTGGCACATCTTACTGCAAGTGTGTCTGCCGCGACGTGAACACTGACAAGGCGTGGGTTTATGTGCCTAGCCAGCGGGGCGTCAATGATCCGTTCCTGCTTCCGAGTGCCCTACAGGTGAAGGATGGTGCGGTATGTCTTGGGAATCCGGATTCCCACTACCATCCTGGGGGCCTGCCGCACATAAAGATGGCGCTTGCGGCGGTTGGAAGGGGCTTATTCGACGATCCGGTGCTGAAGCCATTTCGCGCCATGCTCGACAGCCAGTTGGAGGATCGGATGAAAGCGTTTGTAACTGTGTGCGGAGTATATCTGTTGGGAGGCATTCTTGGCGATATCAAAAATGCGATTCGTATGCGTAGCGAGTTCAATGACTTCGGGGAACACGAAAAGGATTCCTTGGCTGTCAATCTGGCCGTGCCGGTCGCAGACGATCAGGATGAGGGGGTGCATGACCTCTATCAAAGAGTAATCGAAGGCGCGTTCAAACATGCCGATAAACTTGCGGGACACCAGCCGATACCGCTCGCCGATCTTGCTCAATTTGTTCCCGAATCGCACGGTCATGGCGAACACGCGAGCGAAAGCGTATGCTTCAT
This sequence comes from Candidatus Hydrogenedentota bacterium, assembly GCA_947486375.1. Classification (GTDB taxonomy): domain Bacteria; phylum Hydrogenedentota; class Hydrogenedentia; order Hydrogenedentales; genus CANKTP01. The sequence goes on from CANKTP010000008.1 coordinate 7,220, forward strand.
TTATCCTGAAGTGAGCGCGGGTGTCCAGGGATTCGTCCGTTCCCGAGTTGCCGCAAGTGGCGTGTACTTTTTTACCGACACGGGAGCTGGAACGGTCGACCAGAGCGTGTTTATTCTCGGGAGGCGTCCCGAGGGAGATCATTTGACGTACTTGGAGGCCCGCGTGCTGCCGCTGGGCTCGAGCCATATCGAGAGGCGTGCCGCCGAACAAAATGGAGGCGCACATTGGGAGAATCTCGACGCATGGAGGAAAAGAAAGGAGAATGGGATGGCGAACGAGGAGCTCGAGAACGCCCGCAATTCCATCAAGTACAAACTTACGAATGAAAGCGAGACCACCGCATTCAACGCGGCGACGAAACACGGCAGAGGTGAACAGTTCCGTGAGTTACGCTTAATGTTCGGCGGGGGCGGACATTCCGAAATTCCCTATGCGAGCGGGGTCGTGGACTCATTCCAAAGCCCACTTATTGTGGGTCCAAATACGCTCGCGCCGAATGTAGTTGGTATGCCATGGCCAAGGGATTTAGAGCCCGCCAATGAACTGGCTCGGTGGATGCCTCGACTTTGGGTCGCATATGGATTATCGTTCTGGCGGGGCAATCTGGCCGACTTTACATATCCGGTTAAAGTAAATGGAGCGCAGCCAAGGCCTGTTCGGGATATCCAACCTGCCGAAGAGCGTTACGCGCTGTAGCGGTTTCCTGCCGGAAGTTGATTTGCCATTCAAGTCAAGGGTAAGATTCTACCAAGTAATACTCTTGCCGTTGGAGATCGCGCGCCCATGAAAGTCACGACGAAGGGACAAGTCACCATACCGATTGAGCTCAGGGACAAGACCGGGATTCAGCCGGGCTGCGAGGTCGAGTTCGGCGAGGAGAAGGGGCGGTTGTATTTGCGAAGGATTAAGGGCACGGGTCGGGGAAAGCGGCTTGTCGAGGCGATGGCGGGCCGGGGAAACGTCGCCATGTCCACCGACGAAATCATGGCGTTGACGCGCGGGGATGATTGATGGCGACCATGGTGGATTCGTGCATCTACCTCGATGTGTTCACGCGCGATCCCGTCTGGTCAGAATGGTCGGCCAACGCGATGGCGGATGCGGCGGATAGGGGGACCATCGTGTTGAACTCCGCCATCTACGCGGAGATATCGGTCCGATTCGACCGCATCGAGCAAATCGAGGCCATTCTCCCGGCGGACACGTACGTGTATCACGAGATTCCCCGCGAAGCCGCCTTCCTTGCCGGGAAATGTTTCCTTCGGTACCGGAGGCGCGGAGGGGCGAGGATCGCGCCGTTGCCCGACTTCTTCATTGGCGCGCATGCCGCCGTCGCGGGCATACCGCTGGTCACCCGCGACGCGGCCCGTTTCCGGGAGTATTTTCCCGCACTACGGCTGGTTGCGCCGTGATCGGGCCAATGATCATCTAACCCTTCGATGAGCCGTTGAACCGCAGAGGCACAGAGAACACCGAGGAAGGGCAAGGGCTTGGATAGTTTTATGCTCGAACCCGTTGGGTGAGGCGGGACGGAATCGTTAGTTCATTTGTTTCTCCCTAACTCCGTGCCTCTGTGGTGAACAAACTGCTATCTTATGTTGCTCCGTGTTGCGGCCCTTTCGCACGCGCTGCTCACTGGGGAGTTGGACAAATCACCGTCGCAATGACGAATCGGGAGTAACACATGGACATCAAGGCGGAAATCTTCCGGGAGTACGACATCCGCGGGATCGCGGGTAAGGACTTGACCGAGGAGGTCGTGGAGCTGGTCGGCAAGGCGCTCTGCGTTTACCTCAGGGGGAAGAAGAAGCACAACTGCATCGCCGTGGGCCGGGATGGGCGGCTGACGTCGAAGGCGTTTTCGCGCGCGCTGATCGACGGGCTGACCTCGTGCGGGATGAACGTCATCGACATCGGCGAGGTGCCGACGGGCGTGACGTATTTCTCGCTCTTCACGCTCAAGGTGGATGGCGCGATCCAGATCACGGGAAGCCACAACCCGAAGGAGTACAACGGCCTCAAGATCGCCGTCGGGAACTCGACGATACACGGGAAGGAAATCCAGAAGCTTCGCGTCATCATCGAGAAGGGCGTGTTCCCGAAGGCGACGAAGCCGGTCACGATCACGCGGCTCAACCTCGTCCCGAAGTATACGAAGCGCATCACCGGGGACATCAAGATTAGGCGCCGCCTCAAGGTGGTGGTCGACGCGGGGAACGGCGTCGGCGGACCGGTCGGCGTGCCGTTGTACGAGCAACTGGGGTGCGAGGTAATTCCGTTGTATTGCGACGTGGACGGGAATTTCCCGAACCATCACCCCGACCCGACGCTGCCCGAAAGCCTGAAGGACCTGGTGAAGGCGGTGAAGAAACACAAGGCCGACCTCGGCATCGCCTTCGACGGGGACGCGGACCGGATCGGCGCCGTGGACAACGCGGGGAACTTCATCGCCGGCGACCGGCTGCTAATCCTGTTCGCGCGCTCGGTGTTGAAGAGCGTCCCCGGCACGGCGGTAATTGGCGAGGTCAAGTGCTCGCGCTCCTTGTACGAGGACATCGCGAAGCACGGCGGCAAGCCGGTGATGTGGAAGGCGGGGCATTCGCTGATCAAGGAGGCGATGTACAAGTACAAGGCGGAGCTTGCCGGCGAAATGAGCGGGCATATTTTCTTCAAACACCGTTGGTACGGGTTTGACGATGCGGTTTATGCGGGCGCGCGGTTGCTGGAGATTCTCGCCAGCGGCAAGAAGACCCTCGAACAACACCTGGCGGACGTGCCGGTAACGTTTGCGACAGACGAAATCCGGATCGAGACGACCGAGTCGCGCAAATTCGCCATCGTCGCCGAGGCCACGCGATACTTCAAGGTCGAGCTCGGGCTCGACGTCAACACCATCGACGGCGCGCGCATCGAGTTCGCCGACGGCTGGGGCCTCGTCCGCGCGTCGAACACCTCGCCCATGCTGGTGATGCGCTGCGAGGCGGCGACGAAGAAACGGCTCGAGGAGATCCGGAAGCTGGTTGGGAACAAGATCGCGGAGCTAAATCGGTAGGAAAAATAGGGAAAGTCCAAACGTTGAGCGAGACATGGTAGGATAGAATGAAGGTACCGAACCCGGAACTTTTGGCGGTCGAACGAGAAAAAGTCGTGAACTACCTTCTCAACTTGACCCATCGCGTGGGCGGCCCAAAGGCCGTGTTTTTCTACCGATTTGGTTTTCGATCCGTCGAGTGGGAAGTCTTGGCCGAGGCATTGAAGATTCACGGGCGGCAATGCGATGTGCGTGGTAGGTTGGAAAGCGTCCATGGAATTCGATACGAAGTCGATGGCGTGTTGGACACGCCGGACGGCCGCCAGCCCATCGTGCGAACGGTTTGGCAGATCGATGAAGGAAGCGCCGCGCCGCGTCTCATCACGGCCTATCCCTTGGAGGTCACATGATTAAGGAACATGATTGCGTGGTCTTGACCGGTGACCTTCCGGACGAGGGCCTCGAGGCGGGGGATGTCGGGGCAGTGGTACACATTCATCCGGGCGCGGCGGCGTACGAAGTGGAGTTTGTCACGATGGCAGGCCAAACGGTCGCAATCGTCACTCTGTCGCCGCCGCAGGTTAGGCTGGTCGGTTCTCATGACATGACCCATGTCAGGGAAATGCAAACGAAGTAGAGGTGGCCAGTCCCTACTGCCGCGCCCGTCAGTCCCAGGACTCAAACGCGTTATAGATCGCCCTCACCGCCGCCTCGAGGTCGCTTTCCATGACGCCGACGATGATGTTCATCTCGGACGAGCCTTGGTCGATGACGCGGATGTTGACGCGTGCCTCGGCGAGGGCGGTGCAGAGGCGGGCCGCGACCCCCACGTGGCTGCTCATGCCCAGGCCCACGGTGGCGATCAACGCCAGGCCGGGGAGCAGCGAGATGTTGTCGGGCTCGCATATGCGCTGGATGCTGCGGAGGATGGCCTCGCCGTGGTTCTTGATCTCCTCGTCCTTGACGATGAGCGAGATCGTGTCGATTCCAGTCGGCATGTGCTCGAAGTTGACGCCGTGCTCGACCAGGACGCCGAGGACCTTCCGGCCGAAGCCGATCTCTTTGTTCATGAGGGTCTTCTCGATGTTGATCATCGTGAAGCCCTTGCGCGCGGCGATGCCGGCGACGGGATGGGTGGCCTTGCGCGTCGCGACGATCATCGTGCCGGGGTCGTCCGGCGCGTTCGTGTTGCGGATGTTGATGGGAATGCCGGGGCCGCGCACGGGAAAGATCGCCTCGTCGTGTAGCACGGAGGCGCCCATGTAAGCGAGCTCGCGCAGCTCGGCGTAGGTGATTTCGTCGATGCGCTTGGCATTGGGCACGATGCGCGGGTCCGTCATGCGAAACCCGGACACGTCGGTCCAGTTCTCGTAGAGGTCGGACTTAGATGCCCGCGCGACAATCGAACCCGTGACGTCGCTCCCGCCTCGACTGAACGTGCGAATCTCGCCGTTCGGGTCCGAGCCGTAGAAGCCGGGGACCACGAACAGGCCGGGGCCGTCGAGGCGCTCGCCAAGCATCTCATAGGTGCGCGGGTCGAGTTGGGCCTCGAAGTTGAACTTGATGCAGTCCGCTGGGTCGACAAAGGCCGCGCCCAGGAGGTCCGCGACGATGAGGCCGTTGAGGTATTCGCCGCGCGAGGCGAGGTAGTCCGGCGTGTCGCAGGTCTTGGCGGTGTCGGCGATGCGCTCGAGTTCGCCCGCAATGTCCACCTTGGTCCCCAGATCATGGGCGAGTTCGAGGAAACGTTCCGTAATGATGGCCCGCGGCTGCGCGGGATCGAGGCCATCCGTGACCATGTGAAACCAGGCATAAAAGAGGTCGGTGATCTTCTTGTCGTCGTCCGAGCGTTTCCCCGGCGCCGAGGGCACGACGAAGCGGCGGGCGGCGTTGGCGCGAACGATTGCCGCCGCCGCGCGGATGCGATTGGCGTCGGCAAGCGAGGTGCCGCCGAATTTGCACGTTATTCTGGACATGTAAAATTAGATTCCCGATCGTTGCGCCGGAAAATGGCAAGCCGCCGGCAAGTTCCGCTTCATCAATCGCCCCCGGCCCCAACCCTCTCGCCCCGTCTTTCGTTCAATTAGGCAGATTCCCAAGAACGCCATGCGCGCTCATTTTCCGGCGCTGGTCCTCGAAGAATGCCCACGCCTAGACTTCGGTGTCAGCGTAACATGAACGTTCGCGTCCAAAACGGTGGCGACCCGGCGCAAGGTGGCGAGCGTGTGGCCTTCATACGCGGGCGATTCCAGCCGACTCACGCTTTGCTGGGACGTCCGAAGCTTGGCCGCAAGCTGCTTCTGCGAAAGGCCGGCTTTTTTACGCAGCGCGGCAATTTGTAACGCGATGTCCCATGCCGCGCCCGCCCTCTCGAAACGCCCGGCAAACTCCGGATCCTTGAGTTGCTCGTCAAGGTAGCGATCGAAGTCGGTCTTATTCTTCATACTCGTGTCCTTTGCTTCCAGTCCTTCATCCGGGCGCGGGCCGTGTCGATCTCGCGTGCCGCAATGGATTGTCCCTTGTTGCGTATGCCATGCACGGCGACGATCCGGTTTCCCTTGACGAAGAACCACAAGATACGCGTATTGAGCTTCCCCACATGGCGCAATTCAAACAAGCCCCTGCCGAGGGGCTTGCAAAGCGGCTCGCGGTGATACAGGCGGTTGCGCAATTTGACGAGACCGGCCATGACCGCCGCGAAGTCGTCCGAATCGCCTTGACGAAGTGCGTCCAGAAAATCCTGCACCGGGGCGATTCCCCCGGACGTCTTGTAAAATTCTACGCTAAAATCCATGTGGGCGCAACATCAATTTTGATGTAATTAGATACGAACCCTAATGAGGCCCGCCCAAGGTTTCTGATCGATTCCAGGGCCGGATGCTCCCCAATGTCCAAGCGAGTCTCGCACGCGGAGATCTACGGAATAAGATTTGTCACGATGCGCGAAACGTCGTTGAATGTCACATAGACCATCAGCCCCAACAACAACAGGATTCCGAACTGCTGGACGGCCTCCATGATGCGGACATCGACAGGTTTGCGGCGGATGGCCTCGATGCCGAGGAACACCAATTGACCGCCGTCGAGCACCGGCAGGGGCAAGAGGTTGAAGATGGCGAGGTTGATGCTAATCATCGCGACGAATTCGAGAAGATCGGCGAGGCTCGACTGCGCCGCCGCGGTGGTGGCGGTGTAGATCATGACCGGGCCGCCGAGCGCGCTCGCGCCCAAACCACCGGTCACCAAGGCCCCGAGGACGCCCCAAATCTGGGCCGTTACCCGCCAGCTTTCGTCCCACGCGAACGACGCCAATTGGGATGTGGGGATGGTCCGCGTGATCGTCTTGGTGTCCCAACCGACGCCGATCATCTGCGTCGAGGCGACGGTGAGGGTCGTGTCGATTACCTCGGCCTTTTGTCCTGCACCGAAGAGGACGCTCGGGCGTTGCACCTTGATGGGAATCGTCTCGCCGACCCGCGTGGCCTCGATTTCGCGCGCGAGCGCGACGGTGGCGGGCTTGCCGTCCATCTCGATGATGACGTCCTTGCGCTTGAGTCCCGCCGCCACGGCACTGTCCGGCTCGACCATCGCCACAACGGGATTGGCGCTTTCCAGATGGCCTGCAACCGCCTGCATCAGGTTTCCCGCTTCGAGGGTGATGCTATAGCGCGAAGGTTTGCCAAGCAGGCCAAATAAACGGCCGGGATGTTCGAGATCGACGGCGACTTGCTTCGTGATGTCGCCGAGAAACAGGGCTTCAAGACTTTTATTGTCCGCGGGTTGGCCGTCAACTGAGATGATGCGGTCGCCCTGCGCCATTTTGCGTTCGCCGAGGAATGACGCATCCGCGATCTGCACGGTCGGGGCGCCGTCGCGCGGTAGATAGAGGACAGGGTTTAAGGGCGGGTCGAGGGCCACGTCCTCGATGCGGCCTTCGCCCCGCGTGGCGACGGTCATGGGGATGGCGGCGCCCTCGCGCTCGACCACGATATCGATCGTCGACCCGGCAGGCAGTTCCCGGACGAGCTCGCCGAAGGTCGGCGAATCGACGGCTTCGCCGCGCGCGCGAAGGATGACATCCCCCGCCAACAGTCCCGCTTGCTCGGCGGGGGAGCCCGCGAATACGTGCCCGATCAAGGCGGTCTCGAAGGGCCCGACGCCGAAGCGGGGCAATTTCTCGCGGTCGCCGGGCATGATCTGCGGCTCCACGGGACTGATGTACGTGGTGACCGTACCATCCGCCGCGGTGCGCTCGATCTCGGCGCGTGCAACGGTCCCCGCGCTAAGCGCCCCTTCCATGGCGATGTCGATGATGCGGGACATCGGCTTACCGTTGATCGAGACGACCCGGTCGCCCGTTTTCCAGCCCGTGGTGTCCGGGTCCTTGGATAAATCAGTCGGCGTGCCGTTCGGATCCATGACGAACATCGGCGCAGAGGCCGCCGGGGAATCCTTTTCGATGATGCCGAGCCGGTTGTCGTGTTGCGACAGCGGGACCTCGCTGCCCATCGCGCCGAGGAGGCAGAAGATGACGAAACCGAGGACGAGGTTCATCGCCGGCCCGGCGACGAAGATAATCGCGCGTTGCCAACGGGGACGATTATTGAACCAGCGCTCGGGGGGAACGTGACCGTAGGTCTTCTCGCGTTCGTCCTCTTCCATCGGCGAGTCTTCCTGCCCGGCCATCTTGACGTAGCCGCCGATGGGCAATGCCCCGATGCAGTAGTCGGTGTCCCCGTACTTGAACCCGAGTAGCCGCGGCGGCATCCCGAGGCTGAATCGATCCACATAGACCCCGCAGGCCTTGGCGGCGACGAAATGCCCCATCTCGTGGACAAAAACGAGCACGCCGAATACGAGCAGGAACACAAGGATTCCGGACATGTCGTTCAGGTAACTCCCGTAGTTTCGACAGCGGCCCGTGCGAGACGCCGCGCATCGGCATCGGCCGCCAGCACACTTTCCAAATCGAGTTCCCGGCCCTGGGGCGCAGACTCGAGCACTTCCTCGACGACGCGGGCAATATCCAGAAACGCGATTCGCCCTTCCCGGAACGCCTCGACGGCGGCCTCATTGGCCGCATTGAGTATTGCCGGGGCCGTGCCCCCGCGCCGCGCCGCCTCGAACGCCAGCGAGAGACACGGGAATTCGGAGAAGTCCGGCTCGGCGAAGGTGATCGCAGCGAGCGCAGCGAGATCGAGACGTGCAACAGGGGATTTTACACGTTCGGGCCAAGTAAGTGCGAATTGGATGGGGAGGCGCATGTCGGTAACGCCGAGGTGCGCCAACATGCCGCCGTCGACAAATTCGACCAGGCTATGCACGATGCTCTGCGGATGAATGACGACCTTGAAGCGGTCGAGGGGCAATCCAAACAAATGCATGGCCTCGATGACCTCGAGCCCCTTGTTCATCAAGGTCGCAGAGTCCACGCTGATCTTCGCGCCCATGTCCCACGTCGGGTGGCGCGCCGCCTGTTCGGGTGTGACGCCGCGCAGGGATTCCCTCGGCTTCCCGTAGAACGGACCGCCAGAGGCCGTCAGATGGATTCGATGAACTTCGTCAAGGGAATGCCCTTCAAGGCATTGGAATATGGCGTTATGTTCGCTGTCGACGGGCAATACCCGGACGTCCTTGGCGCGGGCGCGTTCCATGATGAGCGGCCCGGCCATGACCATCGGTTCCTTGTTGGCGAGCGCCACACGGTTGCCCGCATCGATGGCATTCAGGACCGGCACAAGGCCGGCCGCGCCGACGATCGCGCAGAGGACGAGGTCGCATGGGTGCGCGGCGAGTTCGGCGGCGGCCTGCGGTCCCTGGAGTACCGTGGCGCCGCCGAAGGCCCCTGTGTTCACCGCGGAATTCGATCCGCCCACGGCGACGAACTTGGGATTGAACTCGTGGGCTTGGACCGCGAGGAGCGCGGTGTTTGATTGGGCCGAGAGTCCAACAACCTCGAACCGTCCGGGATGGGCGCGCACGACGTCAAGGGTGCTCCGTCCGATGGATCCCGTCGATCCCAGGATGACGATGCGCGTGGGCACGCGAAAATTACTCCCCACCGGCGGCGGGGTCGGTACGGTAGAGTTGGAGCGTGGCGCGGGCCTGCGACCGTTGGACGAGCAGCTCGCGAATCTCCTGCGCCGACCCGAGAGAGAGGACGGTTTTCGCGAGCCGTTTCGCCGCGACGCCCCGCGTGTTCGCAATCTCGGCGCGGACTTGGGGCAGCGAAACGGCGGACATGCTCAACGAGTCGAAGCCCATGCCCACGAGGAGCTCGGTGAACAGGGGATCGCCGGCCATCTCGCCGCAGATCGCGCACGGAATTCCCGCGGCGCGCGCGGTGTCGATGGTTTGTTTGAGCAGGCGCAGCACCCCTGGATGCGAGGGATCGTATAGGTGCGCGGTGCGCTCGTTGGTCCGATCCACCGCCAGGGCGTACTGGATGAGGTCATTCGTCCCGATGCTGAAGAAGTCGCACTCCTCGGCCAATTTGTCAGCGAGGACGACGGCCGCGGCGATCTCGATCATGCATCCGATTTTGACCTTGGGGTCAAAGGCCACGCCACGCGCCGTGAGGTCCTCCCGGACCTGCCTCGCCGAAGCCATCGCCTCGCGCAATTCATCGAGTCCGCTGATCATGGGAAACTTGATTCGCATGTTTCCGTGGACGCTCGCGCGGTACATCGCCCGGAGCTGGGCCTTGAAGATGTCCGGCCGATCGAGACAAAAACGGATCGAGCGCCAGCCCAACTGCGGGTTCGATTCTTTCCGCTCGCTCAGGTACGACACCATCTTGTCCCCGCCAATGTCGAGCGTGCGCAGGGTCACGGGAAGCGGTGCCATCGTCTTGAGCACCAGCTTGTACGCGCGATACTGGGTGTCCTCGGAAGGCAGCGAATCCCGGTTCATGAATAGGTATTCGGTCCTGTACAAGCCCACGCCCATACACTTGGTCTTGAGGCTCTCGCTCGCCTCGATCGGGAGGTCGATATTGGCGAAGGTCTCGATCTGGACGCCGTCCTGCGTGAGACAGGGCCCGTCGCCGCCCGCGCGGATCAAGGCCCGGCGTTCGTCTTCCTGGCGGCGCTTCTCCGCAAGGTACTCCGTAATGGTGGCCCGTTCGGGACGAATCACGACGACGCCATTGGTGCCGTCCACGATGATGGTGTCGCCCGGCATTACCTGTTTCGAAATGTAGCGCAACCCCACGACCGCCGGGAGCTCGAATGCGCGGGCGAGTATCGCCATGTGCGAAGTGCGCCCGCCCTCGTCCGTCGCCAAGCCCATCGTGTTGGCCATGTCCATGTTGGCCGTCTCCGAGGGGGAGAGTTCGCCCGCCACGATCACGCAAGGGTGCTCAAGATGCTCGAGGCTGTCGACCTCGCGATCGAGCAGGGCATGAAGGATCCGGCGGCCCACGTCGGAAAAATCGGCGATCTTCTCGCGGACCATCGGGTCCTCGATATTGGCGAGGAGCTTCGAGTATTCGCCAATGAGGTCCTGGACAAGGAAATCGACGTTTATTTTTTCGGCGTTGAGCCGGCGCTCGATCTCGGGGCGCAGCGCCACGTCATCGAGAATCACCAGGTGCGCGAGGAATATCGATGCGTGCTGCTCATCCACTTCGTCCGCCATTCGGTCCTTCGTGCGGAGCAGGTAGAAACGAACTTTTTCGACGGCGGCGTCGTAGCGCGAGAGCTCGGCAACGGGATCGGTGATACCGTACCGCGGCGGCTCGATCGCCTGCACGTGAAACGTGACGACCGGCCCGATCGCGACCCCCGGGGAGACCCCTATGCCCCGCAGCGAGATTTCCATCACGATTCCCCGAAGCCCGACTCGACCAGGTCGCGCACCGCTTGCATGGCCGCTTCCGCGTCGACCCCCTCGCAGACGACCTCGAGCGCCGTTCCGCGCGCCGCCGCCAATGTCAGCAAGCCCATGATGCTCTTCGCATTGACCCGGTGCCCCTCGCGTATAATGTGGACATCGCACTGGAATCCGAGCACCGTCTGGACGAGGCGCTGCGCGGGACGCAAGTGCATCCCGAGCGGATTCACGATGATCATTTCTTCGGAAACGACATTCATCGGGGAAGAATACCCGAAGTTCGCCCGCGATTTGTACTTGCGGAAATCTGCGGAACGCGGCGAATGCGAGTCCGCTGGCACTGTCTCGAGTGGGACGCAGAGTTCCCTACAACAAGTACAACGTCGGAAACAACACGATCCAAACGATATCCACAAAATGCCAGTACAACCCCGTCACCTCGATCCGGTTCACAAACTGTTCTGGGGCACGCCGCCACATCCGCGCCCCCGGCCCAAGGTGCCACGCCACCGCCAGCAACCCTCCCACGATGTGCAGGAAATGCACCCCCGTCAGCGTGAAATAGATGCCGTAAAAATTGCTCGTCGACGGCAAATGCCCATCGGAAATCTTGCCGTAATACTCAAAACTTTTGATCCCAAGAAACAACAACCCCAGCACAAACGTCAACGCAAGCCAGCGCTTGTGCTTCCCAAACTCGCCCAACCGCAACGAAGCCCACGCGAGCACCATCGTGATGCCCGACAAAATCAGAATCACCGTGTTCGCCGTCGCCAACGGCACATTCAACAACTCCGATCCGCGCGGCCAATTGGGCACGCCTGTCCGCAGGAACACGTAGGCCGAGAACAATCCGCCAAAGAGCATCGTCTCCGACGCGAGGAACAGCCACATGCCGAGCTTGCCGTTATAAGTCCCCGTGTCGCGCCGCGCGGCAATCGTGTACGGAATCTCCATCACGCGCGCTCCGTCTGGAACTGCGGACTAAAATCTTCCGCCGCTCCCGGCACGCTGTATTCATAAGGCCCCCGGCACACCACCGGCTCCGTCTCGAAGTTCCCGTGACCCATCGGCGGCGAAGGCGCCATCCACTCGAGTGTCGTCGCCTGCCACGGATTCCGATCCACCTTCGCGCCCCAGCGGATGCTCAGCGCGAAATTGATCAAGAACGGCAACTGCGCGATGGCCAGGCCAAACGCCGAGTGCGTCATGGCCTTGTTCCACACCAGCACGTCCTGCGCATGCGCGTAGTTCACCCCGCCGTCGTACAAGCGCCGGTTCACCCCCGCCATCCCCTGGATGAACATCGGCATGAAGATGCCGTTCATGAAAATCAGGCTCGGCCAAAAATGCAGATGCCCAAGCCACTCGCTCATTTTCCGCCCGGTGATTTTCGGAAACCAGAAATACACCCCCGCGAAGATCGCAAAAATCGTCCCCGGCGCAACGATGTAGTGGAAATGCCCGATGATGTACATCGTGTCGTGCAGATGGATGTCGCTCGCCGCTAATCCCAACGGCAGCCCCGTCAGTCCGCCGATCCCGAACATCGGGATAAACGCGATCGCGAACCACATCGGCACGTTGAACCGAATCGATCCGCCCCACAAGGTCCCCACCAGCGCCGTGAGGATCACAATCGACGGAATCGAGATGATCATCGTCGTCGTCTCGAAAAACGCGCTGATCGTCGTGCCCATCCCGGTCAGGTACATGTGGTGCGCCCACACGATGAACGACAGGAACCCCACGGTCAGCACGGAGTACACCATCGGCCGGTAGCCCCAGAGCGGACGCCGCGTGTTGTTCGCGATGATCTCCGCCACGATACCGAGCGCGGGCAAAATCAACACGTACACCTCGGGGTGCCCTAGGAACCAGAACAGGTGCTGCCACAACAACGCGCTCCCGCCCCCGGCGATCTCGAGCGGCTCGCCCGACAGCACCAGCCCGGAAGGCATGAAGAAACTCGTCCCCGCGACGCGATCCATCAACATCAATACGCCCGCGGCCTCGAGCGGCGGAAACGCCATCACCAACAGGAACGCCGCGACAAACTGCGTCCACACGAAGAACGGAAGCCGGAAAAACGTCATCCCCTCCGCCCGCAGTTGAATGATTGTCACGATAATATTGATCGACCCCAGCAGCGACGACGTAATGATCGCGATCATCGCGATGAGCCAGATCGTCTGCCCTCCGAGCGCCGTCACCGCGAGCGGCGGATACGAGGTCCATCCCGAGTTTGGCGCGCCCCCCTCGGGGATGACAAAGCTGCTCAGCATGATCAGCCCGCCCACAAAATAGACCCAGTAGCTCAGCATGTTCAGCCGCGGAAACGCCATGTCCGGCGCCCCCACCATCAGCGGCACGAGGTAGTTCCCGAAGGCCCCCACGAGAAACGGCACCACGGCCAGGAAGATCATCACCGTCCCGTGCATCGCCCCCAGCGAGTTGTAGGTCTCCGGAACCATCGTGCCGTCCGGTAGGAAATCGCTCTCCGGCCCGGCCCATTGGCCCACCACCGGGATCGGCAGCCCCGGATACGCCAACTGCCAGCGCATCATCAGCATCATGGCAAACCCGGCCAGCAAGAAAAACATCGCCGTCAAGCCGTACTGGATGCCGACAACCTTGTGGTCAACCGAGAAGATGTATTTCCAGATAAACGACTCGGGCTTCGCGTGCCCCGAGGTTTCCGAATGCGTCAAGATAAGTCCTTTACTGGCGTCCAGATGCAGGCTCACACGCCGCGATATCAAACCCGGAATCCCGCGGAATCGATCCGCCCAATAAACCGGTCCGCGTCCGAAAGGCCGTATTTTAGGGCCATTCATTCATCGATGCAACCATCATCCCCCGACAAATCGACGCACCGTTCGTCATCCCTCGGGTCCTATGAGTCCCATTCGTCCCATCAGTCCCATGTTATCCATTCCCCTTCTTTGCGCTCCTTGCGTTCTTTGCGGTCAATTCATTTTGCCGCTAGACTCTCCAGTCAACCAACCCCCGGAGCCCTCCCCATGTCCCGCCGACCCCGCTTCCCCAGATCCGTCAAGACTCCACTTGTCCTCGCCACCGCCGTCCTCCTCGCCTTCGCAATCGGCTTCGCCACCGCACGCTCCACCAACGCCGCCGAGGAAGTCGCTCCTCCCGCATATATGGTCGTCAGCTCCAAGCTGATCAAGCCCGACGCCATCGCCGCCTACCGCGAAGCCGCCGGCCCCCTCGCCAACGCCGCCGGATTGGAAGTCCTCGCCCGCGCCACGCACGAACAACTTCTGGCCCTCGAGGGCGAGTTCCCGTTCCAAGACGGCATCACCATCGAACGTTTCCGGTCGATGAAGGACCTGAAGGACTTCTGGTACTCCGACGCCTACCAGGAAGCCAAAAAACTCCGCGAAGGCGTTGCCCAAATCAACTTCATCGTCGCCTTCGAAGGCGCGCCCCTGCCCGAGAGCTCAGACTGAGTCCATGCCCGCCATTGCTATTCGCGATCTCCGTCCACACGAGTTGGGATTCCACCGGCAGATGTTGTGGGAGGCCGTTTATCTGCCGCCGGAGGAGAAGGCGCTACTTTCCCGCGACATCCTCGAAACACCGGAGGTTCGCCGCTACATCGAGAATTGGGGACGCCCAGGTGACCGGGCCCGGGTCGCGGAAGATTCAACATCAGGGCAATTGTTGGGCTGCGCGTGGGGTCGATTATTCACGACCGACAATCCGGGATACGGTTTTGTGGACGAGACTACACCGGAGCTATCGATCGCGGTCATAGAGGGAAATCGCGGCCAGGGTATTGGAGGCGCTCTTCTGCGCGACCTCAATGCGGTCTATGCATCCGAAGGAATTCATCGGGTCAGCTTGAGCGTCGCGACAGCGAATCCCGCCCATCGACTGTATGAGCGAATCGGATATAGGACGGTCCACCAAGACGAAACCACCCGCATTATGGTCTTCGGTGGATTTTAACGCCGGGACAATGTGTATACCACCCGATTTCCCGCTTCCTTCCGTTCCCAATCGAACTCCAACGTTGTCAATGCCTCCTCGATCGGCAACTCCTCTACCCCCACCACATACCGCTGGAAGAACTCCCGCATATCCACAGTCGACACCTCCGTCGCCACCGCAATCAAGTCCTCCATCGTATACGGCTTCCCCACGCCCGCCGTCCGCGCATACAACGCACGCATAAAATCCACCAACCCCTTCTTTTCCCCGGTCGCCCTCAGAATCTCCGCATCCAAACACAACGCCGCCGATGCCCCCCCGTCATAGACCAACTCATAAAACTTCCGCTTGTCATTGCCAGCGCCCGCGATCGACGACTCACCCACGCGGTTGATATACGAACTAAGGTGCCGTCCGATTTGTTGTAGCAACCGCGCCTCGTCAATCACCCCCTCGCTCCGCAATACCCGCCACGTAAGGTGATCGGTGAACCCCTCCTTGAACCATTCCATCTGACCCGCCGGATGAAGCCGATGTCCATTCCACAAATGCAGGATTTCATGCGACAGCGCGCCCAACAACAAGTCCTTGTTGGCCCCCTCGATGCGCGCCGGGGCCAGCACACTGATACTGTGCGGAAACGCCCCCGCACCCCACGTTCCTTTGCCCACCTCATTCATCACCACCAAAAACCGGCCCATTGGAGCATCGTCAAATATCCCGCGGAATGCCCCAAGCGATTTGGAAATGCACTCGTCGAAAGTCCCCTCGTGCGCTTGCACGTCCCCACCCAACGCCATCGTCACGACCGTCTGGTCAACGCGCAACTCGCGTTCCAAGTGCGTCCCAATCAAGATACAACTCTCGGCCATCTCGTCGTCACCCTTTAGCGCAAAGGCATTCCTCTCCCCGGGGATCGGCTCCCACGGCGTCGAGGCCTTCCATCCCTCGGGAAGATGAAATCGCACCTCCGCCGCGCCAATACCCGGCGGCCACACAAACAGCGAACGCGACACGAAAAACAGGCAATCCTCCCGCTTGTAGGCGACCTCGTCCGCGCCAAAGGGCCATGTGTGGGCATCATGCTCCAGCCTCAGATCGTACCGAAGCGTGACCAGCCCCGGCGGAATGTCCTCAACCCGCCACGCCGCGTTGCGCGGCCCCTCGACCGCCAAGGGCGTCGAATCCGGCCCCAGCACCTCCAGATTCTCCACAAACGCCGCAAGCCCTTCCGGGATATCGTCCGCAAAAATCCCCGCGCCCATCCTCAGCCGGCCCCGCTCGAGGGGCAATTGCGCCTCGACGTGGGCAACATCCCGCGCCTCCGTGATCGTGACCTCGTACTTCGCGGTCGACTGGGCGTGGGCAAGTCCCATGATCGGGACCAGCCCCATGATTGCGAATGACCTGTAGGGTGGATTTCGGCGTCTCGCAGCCATAGGAGGTTCTCTGTCCATGCAGTTGTTACGCGGCGTTCCCATCGGACGCCTATGCCACCCGAAAAGTTTGCACCCGGGCCGTCCGGAAAGCCGCCCGTTGTGACGTGGACTGGAGGTCGATCGCGGGCGAGGGTAACGACTGTCCCGGGGCCCCGCCGGGAATTGCGCTACCGGCGGAACAGGTCCAACGAATTCTCGTTGACAGGTCGGCGACGCAGTGTGGGGAACATGGAAAATCTCGTTCTTACCCAGCCCCGATGGCGGGTGTCATTTTGGACAGCGCCTGAAAGAACAGCAACACTCGCGCCAACACTTCCCGGGCGATTAACCGCCCACTGCGGCGGGATTCGGCGAGAGAGACACCGGCCAAGGACACAATCGTCATGAACGTTCCCGTCCCGGCGATGGACGCAACATCTCCAGCGCGTGCTCGAATTCGCGGTAGACCTCGGGGGAATAGAGAACAAAGCGGACAAGTTCAATCCCGCTGTGTGCGCGAAGGAATTCCGCCACGGCGCGTACCGCGATCGGCGCGGCCTCGTGGACAGGATAGCCGTACACCCCGCAGCTTATCGCCGGGAATGCAACCGAGCGCGCGCCAAGCTCGAGAGCGACTTCGAGGCTCCGCTTGTGGCACCCAGCCAATAAGGCGGCCTCGCCCTGGCGGCCGTCCCGGTAGATGGGGCCAACGGTGTGGATGACAAAACGCGCGCGCAGTTCGCCGCCCGAGGTCGCCTTTGCCTCCCCCGCCTCGCACCCGCCAAGCGCGCGGCACTCGGACAGGATGCCCGGCCCCCCGGCCCGGTGGATCGCGCCGTCGACGCCGCCCCCGCCAAGCAACGTGGAATTGGCCGCGTTGACGATCGCATCGACGGGTTCCCGCGTGATGTCTCCCCGGACCGCCTCAATCATGGCCCCCCCGACAACCAATGCGCTCATCGTCCTGAAAATTCGGTCACTTCTTCGTTGCCATCAACTCGACGAATATCCTGAATAACTCGGGGTCGAGGTCGTCCGACATCTGCTCGCGCATGAGTTTGAGCGCGGGAAACGATTGCAGGGCGCTCCTATACGAGCGCCTCGTCGTCAGCGCGTCGAAAATGTCGCAAATCGTCGAGACGCGGACGTATGGGGGGATATCGTCGCCCGCGAGCCCGTCCGGATATCCGCCGCCGCCCATCTTCTCGTGGTGGTGCCGCGTCACCCGGAGGGCCACCTCGCTGTCGACCCCCTGTTCCTTGAGGATTTCATGCCCCCACACCGGGTGCATTTTCATTATGGCCCATTGTTCGTCCGTCAATACCGTCTCGCAATGGATTATCTCGGGCCCGACGCGGCCCTTGCCAATGTCATGCAACAACGCCCCCGTCCCGAATTCGCTCAGGAAACTGAGGTCCTCGAACCCGGCCTTCTGTGCCAGGGTCACGGAATACACGCACACATTCACGCTGTGGGTGTACGTGTAATAGTCGAACGACGCCGTGTCGAGAAAGTGCGTGAACGAACCCTCGAGATCGTTCATGAACTTGATCACGTGCTCGACCAGGTTCTTGCTCCGCGGCAACACGTCCCCGGCTTCCGGTTTACTCATCATCTCCCGGACCGCGTTCTGCGCCGAGCCGTACAAAATCTGCGTGCGTTCCCCGGGAAGAATCGATTTGTCCATAATCAGGTCGGCCAGGTTCCGCTCGACATACCGGTTGTAAATCTCCTCTTGGCCCGAGGGAATGTACAACGTGGAGACCCGGCCCTCGAGGAGCCGCGCGCGAACTTCGTCGGTAAACGGAAGGGAACGGCCCCGATATAACACGGGCGGGGCCAGTTTCGCGGGACGGTGATACAGATCGAAATCCGTCACCGAGTCCACGCGAAGACTGCTCAGGCGAACGGGAAGGAACTCCGGCGTCTTGGCCGGCTGTTCCGCCGTATGTGTCTCCCGGATTTCCACTAGCGGATTATCCCCCAAGGACGCTGGCGCATTATAGGGTCATCAGGCCATTACGACAACTTATTCGAATCGGCGGCCAAGTCACGGCGCGTCCCCCTCACCCTTTCGCGCGCCAAAGACTAGCCCGAAAATGGTTTCAACCATCGCATCCGCCGCGCCAGGGGCGGCAAGGGACTTCGCGGCGGCCTGCATTCGCCCCAGGCGTTCCCCATCGGCAAGGAGTTCCCGCACAAGAAGGTCGAGGCGCTCCCCCGAACATTCGGCATCCAATAGGACCACCGCCGCGCCGGCGGACTCGAATGCCCGGGCGTTCTGTTCCTGGTGATTGTCCGTTGCGTGGGGAAACGGGACTAGGATGCACGGTTTCCCCATTGCGGCCAGCTCAGCCGTGCTGGAGGCCCCGGCGCGCCCGACGACAAGGTCCGCCGCCGCGCATGCCCCGGGCATGTCGTCAATGAAGGAAAACACCCGGGCGGTCCCGGCCGACGACGCCGCGGCGGCCATCGCCCGCGGCGCGTCCGTTTTTCCGGTCATCCAGATGAACTGGACTCCCCCGGGGGGCGCGATCCCCGCAATATGGACCATCGCATCGTTCAAGGTCACCGCCCCCTGGCTTCCACCGCACACAAGCACGACCTTCCTCGACCGATCGAGGTCGAACCGGCGGCACGCCTCGATCCGATCCGGCGGGTCCAGGAAACCCGCGCGGACCGGGTTTCCCACGACCGTGGCGCGTTCGCGCGGATAATCGCCAATAGTGTCCGCGTAGCTCAACAGGATCCGGTCGGCCCGCTTCGCCAACAAACGGTTCGCCATGCCCAGGCGTTTGTTCTGTTCGTGCAGCACCGTGGGAACGCCCATACCTTGCGCCACGAGACCCACCGGCACGGTCACATAGCCGCCCACGCCCACGACGACATCTGGCTGAAATCGCCGTACATGGACCCATGCGCGCACGATACCAAGGGCCAGCTTGACGCCCGTGTACACGCGCCGGATTCCCCATCGCCGGGGCCATCCTTCCGCCGGCACCGCCCTGAACGGGATCGCCAGGGCCCTGCAAATGCGCTCTTCGATGGCGCCCCGGCACCCCACCCACTGGATCGCGAGCTGCGGATCGCGCGCCTGGAGTTCCTCGATCAGCGCCACGGCCGGGGATGTGTGGCCCCCCGTGCCGCCGCCGGTAATCATCACGCGCATCGCGAACTCCCGGGCGCGGGGTTTTTCATGCCGACGTCCCGGCCCGCCGCGGGGAGGGCGGAAGTCCCTGGAGGCCGACGCTAATCACCAGCCCCATGAGCGCCATGAATACCATCAATGCGGTGCCTCCCCAACTAATGAACGGAAGAGGCAATCCTTTCGTCGGTACCATCCCGGTCGTCACCGCCATGTTGATCGCGGCCTGGATCGCCACCAGCGAGGCAATGCCCCCGGCAAGCAACGAGCCATACATATCGCGCGCGTTCGCCGCGATGCGCATGGTCAAGGCCAGCAACAAGAGAAATAATCCCGCGAGCGCCAGCGTGCCCACGAGGCCCGTCTCCTCCGCCCATGCCGCGAATACGAAATCGGTGTGCGCATCGGGAAGATAATCCAGCTTTTGTTCGCCGCGGCCCGGCCCTTTGCCGAATACGCCACCCTGCGCGAAAGCCACCATCGACTGGATCAATTGATATCCGTTCTCCTCGCGGTCTTTCCACGGGTTGAGAAAAGTGGTCAAGCGCTTCATTCGATAGGGCGTGATCACGATGAGCGCGGCGATTCCCGCCACGACCGGAACGATGCTCGGGAGCATGTATCGCCAGCGCGCGCCCGCCATGAACATCATGCAGAAGGCCACCGAGATCATCACCACCGGCGTGCCCAAATCGTCCTCGAGCAAGACCAAGCCCGCGAACACCCCGGTGATTAACAACGGCGGGACAAATCCCCGGAAAAAACTCCCCATCTGCTCATGGTTTTGCGCGAGCTTCACCGAGAGCAGCAGGATCAAGGCGAATTTGCCCATCTCGGACGGCTGGAACGACGTTAGGCCCGGGACCTCGATCCAGCGTTGCGCCCCCTTGCGCTCCTCCCCAATCCCGGGGACCAACACGAGCGCCAGCAACAACAACGCGATCAACACGATGCTGCGAAACCAAAACGGTTCGCGCAGCCGGTGATAGTCCAAATTCGCGCAAAAGAACAAGGCGCAGACCCCGATCGCCAAGTACACCAATTGGCGCTGGAACCGCGCCATCCCGTGAGGGTCCGCCGCCCCCGTGCTATACACCATGAACACGCCGACTAGCGCCAGGCCCAGCACCAGGCCCAGGACGATGATGGACTCTCGTTTCATTTGCGCGTCTCCAGGTCTTCCGGCAGGGCGATCACGGCGCGCCGGACACAATCCTTGAATACCCGGCCGCGATGCTCGAAGTCGTCGAACATGTCAAAACTAGCGCACCCGGGCGATAACAAGACGGCCTGGCCGGGCCTCGCCGCCGCCCTGGCCCGGAGCACCGCGTCTTCCATGTCCGGGGCCCGCCGCACCGGTACTGCATCGCGGAAGGCCGCCTCAATCAGCGGCGCGTCTTGCCCGATCGTTATCACTTCGACGACATGCTCCGCGACGAGCTCCCGCAGGATTCCGTAGTCGCCTCCCTTGCCTTCGCCCCCCGCAATCAACACCACCGGACGATCGAAACTTTCGAGCGCCACGCGAAGGCTATCGAGGTTCGTCGACTTCGAGTCGTTGTACCAAGTCACGCCGTCCCACTCCCCCACCCACTCGATCCGGTGTTCCACGCCCCGGAAAACGCGTAACTGTTCCAGGGTCTTCTCCCCGTCGAATCCCCCGGCCCGCATCGCCGCCAACGCCGCCAGGACATTCTCCAAGTTGTGGCGGCCCGGAAGGATCGTGTCGGAGGTCTTCGCAATAATCGCGTCCCCGTGACGAATCAATCCCTGGTCTATCCAGAGCCCATCCGAAATGCGTTCCTTCAGGCTAAACGGAAGGCGCAGCGGGCCGCCGCAGCCCATCTCGCGCGCGAACGCATCGTCGTGGTTGACCACCGCCACGTCGCCCGCGCCCTGGTTCTCGAACATTCGCGACTTGGCCGCCGCGTAGTTCTCCACCGTCCCGTGCCGCGCCAAATGGTCCGGCGTCACGTTGAGGACGCACCCGATCCAGGGGCGGAACGCCTTGATGGTCTCGAGTTGGTAGCTGCTCACCTCGAGTACGACGTAGTCGGGTTGTCCCGGCTCAAGGACAGCGGCGGAAAACGGAAGCGCGTTGTTTCCGGCGAGGGTTACCCGATACCCGCACCCGGCAATCAACGAGCGCAAGAGCTCCGTGGTCGTCGTCTTCCCGTTGGTCCCCGTCACCGCGATTATCGGGGCGGCGCAATAGCGCGAGGCCAATTCCATTTCGCCCATCAACTCCGCCCCCCGTTCCACGGCGGCGCGAATCGGCGCCAGGTTGGGGGACACGCCCGGACTGGGAATGACCAACGCCGCGTCCGCGAACGCGGCCTCGGTATGGCCGCCCGTCTCGAACGAAACGCCCAGCGCTTCCAATTCCGCCTTGAACGGCTCTAGCTTCGCCGACGCGTTTTCTTCCGTCACAAAGGGACAGGCCCCCTCGCGGACAAGCAATCGCGCGAGCGCGACCGATGTCCGGCCCATGCCCACCACCGTCACTCGTTTGCCCTGGAGGTCCATCGTCCCGGTTACCTCAACTTCAACGTAGCGAGGCTCATCAGCGCGAACATCAACGCGATAATCCAGAATCGTATGGTGACCTTCGTTTCGCTCCACCCCTTCAACTCGAAGTGATGGTGCAACGGGGCCATCCGGAATACCCGCTTCTTCCGAAGCTTGAACGAGCCCACCTGGATGATGACGCTCAGCGTCTCGAGCACAAACAAGCCCCCGACGATCGGCAGCAACAGCTCCTGCTTCGTGAGCACCGCCATCGCCCCAATCACGCCTCCGAGCGCCAGCGAACCCGTGTCCCCCATGAACACCTGCGCCGGGTGCGCGTTGAACCATAAGAACCCGAGTCCCGTTCCCAACAGGGCCGACCCGAATACGGTCAACTCGGCGGCCTCGGGCACGTGCATCACGAACAGATACCCAGACCAGTCAGCCCGGCTTACCACATACGCGATGCCCGTGAACGCCCCGATCGAAATGACCGATGCCCCGGCCGCGAGCCCGTCGAGCCCATCGGTCAGGTTCACCCCATTCGTAGCACCCGTAATAATCAAGATCACGAACGGGACATAAAGAAGACCCAGGGGAATGAAGAGATCCTTGATACCCGGCACGCCGACCTTGTATTGAAGATTGCGGGGGCTCTTGGCGACGAACTCCGGGGCCGCCGCCTCGAGCAGTAGCCGGTTGAATCGCACCAGCTCCCGCGCGTTGAGCCGGTCCATTCCTTTCTTGATGAACGAATCGGATTCGCCATTGATATGGACTCCATTCCAGACACCCGGATCGTATATGCCCGGCAACTCGAGAATCCGATTCAACTCCACGAGCACGGCCTGCATATCGTCCGAGTCAAGCACGGTCCCTGCAATGCGTTCGCGAATTTCGGGGTCGATGAGGCTGGCAAATTTGCCCAAGGGGGTCGTCGGGTTCGCAACGGCCGTTGAACGCAACGCCTCCACCAGTTTGTCCCAATTGGTGATTTGCGACGCGCTCAAATACGACGCGCCGTAGGTAATCGGATACATGACCACGATTACGCCCAACAATCCGCCCGAGAGCACCTGCCCGATCAATTTGGCCCTGGCGCTCAATCCATCGTTGTGCTTTCGCTTTATCTTGATGTAGTCGTCCAGGAATCCCACCGCGCCCATCACGCAGAATACCGCCACCGCCAGCAAGAGGACCCTGTTCGTCAGCGAACTCCAAAGCAACAACGACAAAAGCGTGGCCGCGATGATCATGATGCCGCCCATCGTTGGCGTGCCCGACTTGCCCTTGTGCAGCGCGTGGAGGTCCTTGACGTGATCTTCCTTGATCGTCTGGCCGTACTTGAGCACCCGAAGCCGTTCGATCAGCTTCGGCCCCATGAGAATACAAAGCAAGAAGCCCGTCACCAAGGCGCCGCCCGCGCGGACCGTGTGGTACGTGAAAACATTCAAGAATCCGAACTGGGGAACCAGCTCGGTGGCGAGAAAGTAAAGCATCAGGTGACCATGCCCGCCTCCGCGCAACGCTTCCGGAGCGACTCGATTACCGACTCCATCTTCATCCCCCGCGAGCCCTTCACCAAGATGACGTCGCCCGGGCGGGCCGACTCGAATAGCCTCGCGCCGATCGCATCGTGGGCGTCGGCCGTTTCCGCGTGTCCGACCCCAGCCACGCGCGCCGCATCCGCGACCTCGCGGGAAAAGGCGCCGAGGGCATGGAGTCGGTCGATGCCAAGCGTTCCCGCGAAGGCCCCGCATTCCCGGTGCAATTTCCCCGCCTCTTGGCCCAGTTCGAGCATGTCGCCGAGCACCGCGATTCGGGCGCCCGCCGTGGGACGGTCTGCGAGCGCTTGCAACGCCGCCCGCACGGAGGCCGGGTTCGCGTTGTAGGTATCGTCGATGATCTCGATGCCCCCGATGCGGGAAACCTTGAAGCGGGAGGGCGCCGCGCACACGGCCCGCAGCGGATCCTCGAACTCGCGCACGCCGTGCCGCAGGCCAATCGCGACCGCCAACAAAACGTTGGCGGCGTGCGCGCGCGCGTACAGGGGCAGGCGAAGCTCGCCAATGGGATCGATCGTCAAATGCATCTCGCCCCGCTCGTCGAACGAACATTCCTCCAAGGCCACGTCTCCCCGGCTTCCGTAAAAGATATTCGTGCCGCCAAATTCATCCGCGATCCGCAGGCACCTCGGGTCGTCCGCGTTGACATAGAATACCCCCTCCGCCGCCAGGCCCCGCACAATCTCGCCCTTCGCGATCGCCACGTCCTCGATGCTGCCGAAGCCCTCGAGGTGCGCCGGCGCGATCAGCGTGATCGCCGATTCGTCCGGCCGCGCCATGCGGCACAACGACGCGATCTCGCCCTTGTGGTTCGCGCCCATCTCGAGCACGCCCATGTCCGTCTCCGCGTCCATTTGCAGCAGCGAGAGTGGACACCCTATCTCGTTGTTCAGGTTCCCTTTCGTCTTCACGACGCGGTATTTTGTTTCCAACACCGCGGACGCAAAATCCTTGCTCGACGTTTTTCCGCACGATCCGGTGATCGCGACAATCTTCGCGGTGGTGCGCGAGCGATGGAACGCGGCGAAATCCTGCAATGCCTGTCGCGGGTCGCGAACAACCATGCAGGTCCCGGCCGCGTGCGGGCGTAGCGCCA
This sequence comes from Candidatus Hydrogenedentota bacterium, assembly GCA_947486375.1. Lineage (GTDB taxonomy): Bacteria > Hydrogenedentota > Hydrogenedentia > Hydrogenedentales > CANKTP01. The sequence continues at coordinate 31,771 of CANKTP010000008.1, forward strand.
CCGCCGCCACCGCCCCCTTCGCGAACGCATCCGGGACGTAAGCCTGGGAATCGAAACGATCGCCCGGCATGGCAAAAAATACGTCGCCCGCCTGGAGCGTCCGCGTGTCCGTCGATACCCGCTCGAATACCCCGTCCGTCAAGGGCGCGGGCGACCCGATGGCGGCCGCCAATTCGCTGAGTCGATACCGCCACCCCATGTTTAGCCAGCCCCCAGTATCGTGCGGGCCACTTCGCGATCGTCGAAACGCACCCTTGTCGTGCCGACGATCTGGTAGTCCTCGTGTCCCTTGCCTGCGATGAGCACCAGGTCGCCCGGCCGGGCCATGTCGATCCCGCGCTGGATGGCTTCCGCCCGATCGAGGAACACCAGGTAATCGTCCGTCTTTCGCTTCCCGGCATACTGGATGCCTGACTCGATATCGAGCAAGATTCGCTCCGGATCTTCCGTGCGGGGATTGTCCGAGGTAATGATCGAATAGTCCGCCAATTGCGCCGCCGCCGCCGCCATCTTGGGCCGTTTCGTCTTGTCCCGGTCGCCCCCGCATCCGAACACGACAATGACTCGTTCCTTGCAGATGGCCCGCGCCGCGTTCAAGACATTCCGCAATCCGTCCTCGGTGTGCGCGTAATCCACCACGACTTGGAACGGATGCGCCGATTCGACATGCTCGAAGCGTCCAGGCACGGCCTTCAGCGCGGCCACCCCCCTCGCGATGGCCTCCAAGGGCTGCCCGAGTGCCGCGCACACCGTGATGGCGCCGAGGACGTTCATCACATTGTGCGCGCCCAAGAGGCTCGTCTCGATCTCCGCCGTGCCCCACGGCGAGGTCAAATGAAACGACGTGCGCTTCAGGTCGGCCCGTATTTTCGTGGCCCGGCAGTCGCCCTGGCGCCCGAAGGTGTGGCACGGGACGCGCGATGCCTCGACGAAACGCGGTGCATGGGGATCATCCGCATTGACCACGGTGAATCGGCCGGCTCCCTCGATCCTCCGGAACAGGCCGAGTTTCGCCTCGCAATACGCATCCATCGTGGCATGGTAGTCGAGGTGGTCCTGGGTGAGGTTCGTAAACAGGGCCGCCATGAATTCGATTCCCGCGATCCGTTCCTGCGCGATCGCATGCGAACTGGCCTCCATCGCGACATGGCGCACACCGGCATCCGACGCGCGCCGGAACAAGGCCGCCAAGTCCTCGCCGAACGGGGTAGTGTGGTCGGCCGCCACCGTCGTATCGCCGAATGTGTATCCAAGGGTGCCGAAGGATCCGGCCGGCAATCCGCAAGCCGATAGAATGGATTTGATGAGGAATACGCTGCTCGTCTTTCCGTTGGTCCCGGTGACGCCGATCACCGTCATGCCGCACGTCGGGTTTCCCGCCAATGCGTGCGCGACGATGCCCAATGCCTTCCGGGCGTTCGATACATGGAAGTAGGGCAACCCATTCAATTCGGCCAGTCCGGCGTGTTCGCCCAGAATCGCCACCGCCCCCTTCGCGGCGGCCTCTGCCGCGTGGTCATGGCCGTCCGAGCGCACCCCCGGCGCCGCCACGAACAAGGCGCCCGGCACCGCACGGCGCGAATCTTCCGTTACCGATGTTATCGAGCGATCGGGCGCGGGACCGTTGGGAACGCCAAGAAGAGTTGTAAGGTCACTTAGATGCATCGGGCTCCACGGCGGGGGGCGTTCCAGAAAATACCAGGCGGCAAATGCCGACCTCGCCGAGAGAAGTGCCCGCTGGAGGATCCTGCTGCACCACGCGGCCCGCACCCTGCGGATCCCATTGTAGGCCCAACTCCACGATTCGTTCCTTCGCTTCCCGTTTCGTCCACCCGGAAAAATTCGGAAGCGCCGCCTGGGGCGGACCCGATACCACGCGAAACGTGAGTAGTCCGAGCCCATCGAGTGGGGAATCGGCGGGCCATTCAATCGGTTCCAGCGAGTCGAGGGCGATGTCCTTCACGGGAGCTTCCCATCGCGCCACTACTGTATCCGCGTCCTCCCCGGAAGGTTCCTTGTCCTTCTCCTCCACTTGCGCCGCGAGGGCCCCATCCAGCTGCAGGGGCTGATCCTTGGGTATCCCGAGCCGGATCAACGCCTCGCGCGTGACTTCGCGGAACACCGGCCCGCTCGCCTGGCCTCCGTGGTGCGAACCCATCTTCGGCTCTTGCACCACGATCACCGTGACCACGCGCGGATCCGAGATCGGCGCGAACCCCGCGAACACCGCCGTGTACTTATTCGTCTCGTATCCCCGCCCGTCGGCCCGCGCGATTTGTGCCGTCCCCGTCTTGCCGCCCGCCCGATACTCCGGGATCGCCGCGCGCCAACCCGTCCCGCGCACCTTGCCCATCCCATCCACGACCAGATTGCACAGCGTCTTCATCGAGTCGGCCGTGTCCTCGGAAAGGATGCGGCGCCGCGTCGTCGAATCGAAGGTGTACGTTGTTTCCCCGTCGATGCTCACGACTTTCTCGACAATGTGCGGGCGCACCAGGAACCCCCCGTTCGCCAGGACGCTGTACGCCGCCCCGAGCTGCGCCATCGTGACCGCTATCTCCTGCCCGATCGGCAAGGACCCCATGCTCAACCGCGACCATTGGACCATCGGACGGAATATCCCGGGGCTCTCGCCCGGCAGTTCCATGCCCGACCGGTGCCCAAACCCAAACGTCCGAATCCAGTGCTCTATCCGTTCCGGCCCCAACCGCGCCGCCGTCTTGATCATGGCGATGTTGCTCGACTGCGCAAAGCACTCCCAGAATGGCGTTATCCCCATCGGATGCGTGTCGCGAATCGTGTGCCCGTACGGATTAAACCGTCCGCCCATGCAGTCGATTTCCTCGTCGAAGGTAATCAGACCATGCTCGAGACCCGCCGCCGCCGTCACAATCTTGAATGCCGATCCCGGCTCGAACACATCCACAATCGCCCGGTTCTTCCGCTGTTCCGGCGTGAAATCCCAGTAAGAGTTCGGGTCGAAGGCCGGGCGCGTCGCCAGCGCGAACACCGCCCCCGTCTTCGGATCCATGACCATTCCCATCGCCCGCGGCGCCCCCTTCTCCTCCATGACCTTGTCGAGTTCCCGCTCGAGCGAATACTGGATGCGCTTGTCGATCGTGAGGTAGACGTTCTCCCCGCCCGTCGGCGGCTCGTACTCGAGGGCGAGATAATCCAGCATGTTCCGGTTGCTGTCCACCCGCGCCTTCTTGAATCCGTCCTCGCTGCGCAGGTGTTGGTCGAACAAAAGCTCGATCCCCTCGCTCCCCGCCCCGTCCCGGTTGGCGAACCCCAACACATGCGCAGCCAGATCGCCCTCGGGATAAAACCGGAGCGATTCGCTCTGGAAATCGAGCGCCTCGAAACCCGGAACGCCATCGAGATCCGACAATGAATCCCGTTCCGAGTCCGTGAGCCACCGCTTGATCCAGATGAATTTCTTCTTCCGCCCCTTGGAATCGCGCTCTTGAAACTGCCGCAAAAGCTTGTCTTCATCGAGGTGCAGCCGGTGGCTCAGGTACAACACAAGGTGGCTGGGGTCATCGACCGCGCTCGGGTTCGCGAACAGCGAGGACGCGATTCGATCCGTCGCCAGGACCGTTCCTTCCCGGTCGAAGATATTTCCCCGGGGACGCTCCAGGGTCACCGTGCCGACGTGTATCTCGTCTTCTTCGCTGAACTTCAAGTCCGGGTCGAATTGCAGATGGAACAAGCGAAGGCCAATCACCGCATAGACCGCCGTAAACGCCGCCACAACCGCCCGAATACGAACGCGCTGCACCGGCCCCGGACGATCGGACGCGGCGTCCGGCGGGGTGTCTCGGCGCCGTTTCACGTCGGGCATGGCCAATCCTTAGTACTCTATTTCATCAGTACGGCGGCGTATTCATGAACCGGACTACTTGGAAACAATGCCCCAAAGGGGCACGCTATGAAAGCCCGGCACCCCAACGGGGCACGCTATGAAAGCCCGGCACCCCAACGGGGCATGCTATGAAAGCCCGGTGCCCCACAACGGGGCAAACTATGATAGCCCAGGGCAACGCCCTGGGAACCTGATTGCCGACAAATACGAGCCCTGTAAGGGCGATCTAATCCTGCTTCGGCGGCGTATTTCTTGGCCCGTCCCTGGTTTACCCGAGTCCGTCCATTTCGTCCATCATGTCCATATCGTCCATTCCAGATCCTCCGGCGCACCCCCGCCCCTAATCCGTGTCGGAAAGTTCCTCGATCGCGGCCGGCTCGGCATCGAATTCGATCACGGGCCCCAGCGGCTCAATCACGACCAAGGCGACCCCGTGCGGGCCGTCAATCGGTTCGACCAGCGCCAGCGGCTCGAGCATCGCCGCATCGGCCCTCGCGAGCATGAACGGCGCGCGGACCCCATCCGCCGCTGCAATCTCTTCTATCTGCCCGGGATTCGGCATCACCAAGCCCAAGTCTGGGGCCTTGGCCGCCATGCGCTCCATGCGCACGAGGTAGGTCTGCTCCTGCCGCAGGCCCGCAAGCGAGGTCTCCAAGGCGCGCACCTCGGTCGACAACCGGTTGATCTCGTATTGGTCCTTCAGGATATGCGTCTGGACCCACGCCTCGAAGAACAATACCCCGAATGGAAGCAGGATCAACGGTAGGACTTTCCACCATCCCTGCAACGTCGCTTGGCGGAAACGATAGCGTGGCCTGTCCATCTTCATGCTCCCTCGACGGACCGCTCTGCGGCCCGCAATTTCGCGCTCTGGGCCCTCGGATTGGCCCGAATTTCTTCGTCCGCCGGAAGTACCGGCTTGTTCGTCAATAGCGTCATCCGCGGCGCCGTCACCGTCCCAGTGCGTCCATCCGGGAGCAACGTCCGCTGCGGACGCGACGCCTCGCGCAATGCCTGTTTCAACACCCGGTCTTCGCCCGAGTGAAACGTAATCCCCACCAGCCGTCCGCCGGGAGCCAGCGCATCCATCGCGCCCGTCAACCCGCGTTCGAGCCGGTCCAATTCCTCGTTCACCGCGATGCGGACCGCCTGGAACACCGTCCGCACTTCTACCGGCACGCCTGTCACGAAGGGAAACGCCGCCCGCACCGCCGCGACCAGGTCGCCCGTCGTCGCCATCGGCCGCATCGAGCAAATCGCCTTCGCCACCGTCCGCGCCCGGGGAACGTCGCCGTACTCTTTCAGCACCCGCGCCAGCTCCGCCTCGTCCACCGCCGACAAATATTCCGCTGCCGTGGGGCCTATTCCGGGGTTCATCCGCATGTCGAGGGGGCCATCCTGCTGAAACGTAAATCCCCGGCCAGCCGAATCCAATTGCATGCTCGACAACCCAGCGTCGATGAGAATCCCGTCGACCGGGCCCATATTCAATTCGGCCAGAACTTCCGCTAGTTCGGAATAGTTCCGGTGTACCACCGTCGCATGCTCAAATGCCTTCAAACGCTCCCGCGCCAGCGCTACCGCCGACAGGTCGCAATCCAATGAAACCAATCGTCCGGTCGTCAGCCGTTCGGCGATCAACGCCGAATGGCCGCCCGCGCCGGCCGTACAATCCACATAGACGCCGTCCGCGCGGACATTCAGCCACTCGATGGCCGGGCCGGCGAGGACAGGGACATGCACCGCTTACGCGGCCTGTTGGTACACCTGGATCGCCTGCGCCTCGCTGTCGTAGGTCTCGAACAGCGACGTCACCCCGATCATCCGGAACAGGCGCTGCGTGTACAGGTTCAGGCCCACCAGCTTCATGTCGCCGTGGCCCGAGCGGAACTGGCGCAACCGCTCGACAAGTATCCCCACGCCCATGTAGCTGATGAATTTCACCCCCGTCATGTTCACCACCACGTTGTGGCGCTTCACCCGAAGGCAATCCACCAGCGCCTTGCGCAATTCCGCCACGCCCTGCTCATCGATGTCCCCATCGAGGCGAAGCATGGTCACCGGGCCCGAAACAACAGTATCGACGTGAAGCATGGTCTGCTCCTCCCTGTATTGCCGGATCACCCTTGCGGGGTGGCGGCGGTTCCCAACGGCTGCGGCGATGCGCCGTTCAACATGAACAGCTCCGTCGCCATTTTCTTGAACTCTGGGTCTTTCTTCTGCTGGAACGCGCGCCACGCGTCGCGATTCCACAGTTCCAAGTGGTCCCCCACCCCAAGGAGCGCCGCCTCCTTCTTCTCCAGCCCCGCCAATTCCCGTAGGTGTTGCGGCACCGGCATGCGCCCCTGACGATCCGGCCGGGCCTCGGCCACGCTCCCGAAAAACATCCGCCGGAAATCGATCGCCTGGCCGTCCATCGCCGCGTACTTGCCGGCATGTTGAAGAATCTTGTCCCACTCCGGACGCGGAAACAGGAATACCGACCCGTCAAAACCCCGCGTCATGAACCACTGGAGATGCCCCAAATGCTCCATCGTCTCCCGGATACGGACCGGCACGGTTATTCTCGATTTGTCATCGAACACCGTCTGTGCTTCGCCGTAGTACATCGAAAATCCCTATCCCACCCTTTTCAACCATCTTCCACCACAATCTACTCCATTCCC
>CANKTP010000009.1 GCA_947486375.1 Candidatus Hydrogenedentota bacterium
CAATAGTATCGGCCAGTGGATTCGCTTTGGAGGATGTAGACCCAACAAATCATGGCAAGAGCGCATTGAAGGTTTGGCGGGAAAAAGTGGCTCCCCGGGCCGGACTCGAACCAGCGACATGGTGGTTAACAGCCACCCGCTCTACCAACTGAGCTACCGGGGAACAAAAAAACTATACGAACGACGTCACGCCGTAGGCGTGATTAATCCCGCCTGCGGCGGGACTCTACCAACTGAGCTACCGGGGAACAAAAACGAACGAAACCCTGGACCACCGCCAACTATTCCCGCGACTCGCGGGACTCTACCGACTGAGCTACCGGGGAAGGGTGGCAATCGAGGGCGAAATACTACACAATTCCGGGGAGAAAGTTCAACTTGGATACGTGGGCGGGCGTGATGGCGACGATACGGTTAATCATCGAGGACATCCCGACGCGCGCCGTCCTCAAGGGCATGCTCGAGGCGGAAGGTCATGCCGTCGGGGAATCCCAGCCCGACGTGCTGATCGCGTCCGAGCCTGCCGATGCCGTCGGCGCGGAATGCCCCGCCCTCGTGGCGGTCACGGCGGCCAGGGTGCCCGAGGCCGTCCGGGCCATGCGTCAGGGCGTGTTCGGCTACATCCTGCTTCCGTTTCAACCGGGCGAGGCGGCCATCATGGTGCGGCGCGCCCTCGAATGGGCCGGCCGGTCCGTACCCGAGGAATCCCTCGCGTCGCTCGACGAGGCCGAACGGCTCCATGTGCTCCGCGTCCTGCGCGCGTGCAAGTTCAACCAAGCCCGGACCGCCAAGGCCCTGGGCATCGGGCGCAACACGCTCTGGCGCAAGCTAAAGACCTTTCGCGCCGCGGAACCGGGGGCCTGATTCCGCCGCGCCCGGCGAACCATGATTGTTCCCGCGCGAATCGAGAGGGCCGGGGGAGCGGCGGGCTACGTTGTTTTCCCCAACATCTGGTCGACGGACCACGCTGCCATGGGTTCGGGCAAATGGACCCGGCGCAACATCGCGATCATCGCGCCGCGATCTCTCCGGCCCGCCGCCTCGTCCCGCTGGGCCAGCAATCCCGCGGCAAACAATCGTTCGTTCACGGTCATCCCCCCGAATTCGGACTCGCGCCCCTCGGTCTCCACCGGACTATCCCCGGGACTCGTCGGCCGGGACGCGCCTGACCCTTGCCACGGGTCTCCTTCCTGCCGAGAACAGGATCATGGCCGTCAACGATATGGAAACAATTTCTCCAAAGGATGGCCCGCCCTTCGAGGCGACACCGGCCCCAACGGGACACCCTTCACCCTCACCTTCACCCTCACCTTCACCCTCGCCCGATTCCTCGACGAATACCGCGCGTACGGTGAGGTCGCGCGTCACCGACAGCGACTCGACCGCATTGTTGCTCCCGAAGTCTCCCTCCCAGTGATCGAAGTCCCAGCCATCCGATGGCGTCGCTGCGATCGATGCGACCGCATCCTCGGCGTAGACATGCGGGCCGGGCGCGGGAACCGTCGTGCCGCCGCCGACGGCGACCAAGGTAAGCGTGAACGTGGCCTGGCCCGCGGAGGCATCCAATGCAAACTCGAGCGGGTCGTTCGCGCCATCGAACACGCGCACGTTCTGCGATTGGGTGGCATACCCCGCGGCGGAGACGCGGACCGAATAGTTCGTGGGCTCAATCGCCGTGAACTGGAACAACCCGTCTTCATTCGTCTCCGTGACGGGCCCGGCGGCCCCGATCCCGCCTTCGCCCGCGACCACCTGCGCCCCCGCGATGGGATCGCCGCTGGCGCGGCCCGAGACGATGCCGAGCAACGACGCCGGGATGATGCTGGACTTGAGCTCGAGGGTCACGTCCATCGTGCTCATCGCGCCCGAGGCCACGGGCACGTCCCGTTGCTGGGGATCGTAGCCGTCGGCGGTGAACTCGAGCGCAACGGAGGTCCCCTCGCCGGCGTCGACGGGAATCTCATAGCGTCCGCCGGCGCCGGTGAACGCGGAGGCGAACTCCGTCCCGTCGAGCGACGCCTTGATTAGGGCGCCCGACAAGGGGAGCGCCTGCTCGGAATTCTCGCGCACAATGCCCCGGACGCCCGTGATGAGATTGACGGGCTCGAGGCCCGCGTTAAACTCCGTGGGCGCATCGGCGAAGACGGTGATGAATTGCCGGGTTATCGGCGTGTAGCCGATGGCAAACACATCGACGCGATATCCGCCGGGTGGAAGGCCGTCGATTTGGTATTGCCCCTGCAGGTCGGTGGCGGCCAGGGCCTCCGCGTCGTAGCCGGTGACGGCGATCATCGCCGAGGCGATGCTCGTGTCGGTGGTCGAGTCGGATATGTACCCGAGGATTCGTGTTCCGCACGGTATGTTCGTCTGGACCGCGACGCCCCGCTCCTCGAGCGCAGGAATGTCGGTGCAGACCGCATCGTGCGTCAATGGATTGTAGGACAAGACCAACGCATCGCCCTCGCCCAGGCCGTCGTTGAGCAACAGCGGCGTGATGTCCGCGATCCCGTTATTGCCAAGGTCGATCTCGATTAGGTTGGCGAGCCCCGCGACGGCCGCGAGCGAAACGATGCGGTTCGAGGAAGCCTCGAAATACTCGAGGGCGAGGAGCGCCGAGACCGGGCCAATGTCCGCGACCTGGTTGTCGGTTATTGCGAGGAGGCGCAGGTTGACCAAACTTCCGACGGGCCCGATGTCCGCGATTCGGTTGTACCGCAAGTCGAGATACGTCAGGCCGGTCATCGGCGCCAAGTCCGCAATGTCCGATGTTCCGGTAGTGACAAGCGAAAGAAATTCGAGCGTGGTCAACCCGGACAATGTCGACAGATCGCCCAAGGGGTTGCCTTCCAAATTTAGGTACACCAACGCATCATGCCCGGCGAGTGGCGCGAGATTCGAGACTTGGTTGCCATTGAGATCGAGCCGCTCGAGCAGCGGCAAATTGGCGAGGGGTCCTATGTCCGAAAGGTTGTTCAAGAGGAGCACGTTATCGACGTAGGTCCCGCCCAGGTACAGTTCCCTCAACGTGGCCGAGAGTGCCGCGAGGGGCTGAATGTCCTCGATGTGATTGCCGCTGAGCGCGAGCGTGTCGAGTTTCGTCAGCGAGGAAAGCTCGCCGATCTCCGTGAACGCATTCGCCCCGAGGACAAGGGCGTTCAGATTCGTGAGCAGGGCAATGGGCGCGAGGTCCGCGATTCGGTTCTCGGTGGCATCCAAGTAGGTCAGGGTGCCGGCCAGGGCCGCCAAGGGGGAGGCATCGACAATCGCGTTCGCATCGAGGGTCAACGATTGCAGCTGCGTCAGCGCCGCCAACGCCGAGATGTCCGTGATGGAATTCTTCAGCACGGGACCCGCGTCGGAGTAGAGGCTGCCCAGGTGGAGGTATACGAGATCGGTGCAACGCTCGAGGCCGCCGAGACTCGTAATTCCGAGTCCGCGTGCACTGAGCTCGAAAAAATCGGCGCCCACCACGTCGCTATCGTCGATGACCCCGGTGGGCTTGCCAATGGCCAGGCGCACCGCCGCCTCGAGATTGGGATCCGCGAACGTAATCGCGGCCTTTCCGTTCGCGGGCGCTTGGGCATGGGCGGAGACTTGTATCAAGCCAAACGATCCCGCGACAACAGCCGTCCCGAGAATTCCCAATAGCCCGCGGTGCAGAAATCGTGGCATTGCACTTTCCTTCTTTGGCGAGGATCACCGCTTCGGAACACTGGGGCATCGTAAGCGACAACGCCCTATCCAATGTACCACACAGGTCATCGCTTGCAGTCCACGGGGCCGAAACAATTGCGCCGAAAATTGCCGCCAGCAGACTTCAAACAGTTCACATGACTACTGGTTTACATCAATCGACATCTCCCGCTTTGATTCCCACCCCGAACTTTCGGCCTCCCGCGCAACACTTCGTGCAGTTTATAGGAGACGTCGTCTCAAACCCACGGAGAAAACCCCATGAAAACACTTGCCCTGTTCCTCGCCCGCTTCGTCCAAACCTTTCGCATCGGACCCAATTCGCCGGACTCGGTCTTGTGCGGCGAGACCGTCGAGGCCCTCGCGGAATTCTTCGGCGACGGCCCCGTCCCGGCGTTCGATATTCCCCTCATCGAGGAGCTCTTGTTCAACCGATTTCTGGCCACCCGCCTCGAGGCCCATATCGGCGAACGCGGGATTTTCGTGAAGAGGGGCGATAATCCGCAGGGCGCGCTCCATCCGGCCGTCAACGCCGCCATCCGCGCGAGGGGACGCTACGCCAAGATCATGGGCGAACTCGCCAAGCGCCATCGGGGTGCGGGCGTCTGTGGCACGGGCGTCTCGCCCGTGAACCACGCCATCGAAACCGCCCATCCTCAGTCGCTTCGCGGTGCCGGCGTCCTGCCACAACAACATGGGCAAGATGCCCATGCCACCTCTCGTGGTACGGGCGTCCCGCCCGTGATCCAGACAACCGCGCCGAACGGCCACTCCGTTGCGCCGACGCCGAACCTCGAATCCACCGGCGAACATCCAGACGCCCCAAATTTCATGAACCGCGCCATGCGCCGCCGCGCGGAACAACATGCCGCGCGCATCGCCAAGAAAAACGCGAGAACAATGGCGGCGAATGGCGTCTAGCGCGGGCAACCCTTCTTGGCGGTATTGATAAGAACTGCACCGTCGACTAAAATGTGGTCATGACAGACCCCCTACTATATGTGCTTTATTTTCTGGCTTACATCTACGTGGCCCTGTTCTCGCTCTGGATAAGTAGTGGTGCGGCATTTTGAAATCCTGACCCCTTGACGGTGCTTAACCGCGTGCGGCCAAAGCCGAAATGACCCACTACCCGGGACGCCCAGCGTCAGGAAATATCCGGCTTTTCGATCGGGTTTCGGGCCAGTGCGTGCATCAGGCGGCCCAGGCAATAGATGAGGACGCCTAGGACAATGCAGATGATGCCGCCGACGTTGATCCCGACCGCCGTGTTGCCGACCGCCAGTACGCGCCCCCCGGCAACGCACCCGGCGCCAATGAGCACGAGAAATACCCCGGTCGCGCTGTAATCTTGCCGGCCCCCTCCCCCGTCGATGCCCTCCTTCCCCTTGATGGCGTCCATGAGGTCCTGGCTCGACTCGAATAACTCTGGGTGCGCCTCGTATCGGGAAAGAATGGCCAACTTCATCCGGTGGTCAAGCCAGATGCGCAGCAGGGAACGCCCCACCCCGAAGCTAAACGCGGCCAGCACCAACGTCAGGGGTAAAAGCACAAGCACCGGGGTCATGACACGCCTCCTCGTCGAATTCGACCCTGACGCCGGACCGCCGGTTTCAGCCGATTCGCGATGAAACCGGCCCGCATCGAAGCCAGTCTATCCTACGCCATGATTCCGTATCTTCGTAGCCTCGTCAATGCGGCCCTGATTTCGGGCAGTGTACTCCTATTCTCCGTCCACATCCTGGCGCCGCTCTTCACCCCGATTGTCGGCCCGCCGGACTTTTCGACCACCAAATCCCTCAGCCTTCCCGCCGCGGCCAAGTTGCGCCTGGTCCAGACCGACGGCCGGATACGGGTCTATACTCATTCGGATCCGGCGGTATCGTCGATCGCCATCGAGGCCTCCCTCAAGGTGTATTTGAACCCCGGGGCCGATGCCTCGGGCATTCGAGACTTCGCGAACTCCCTGGTCGCCTCGAAGGGCGACTCGAGCGAACTCGCCATCCAAACGGAGCCGGCCGAGCGGCCCGAATCCGTCAACACCGTGCTGGTCGACTATGTCATCCACGTGCCCGCCGGTACCGACATCGACCTGACCGGATCCAATGGCAACGTCTGGATCGCCCAGGGTTGCGGCGACGTGTCCGTCCGCGGCAACAATACGGACATCGAAATCGTAAACCCCGGCGGCATCGTCCTTGCCAACACCGTGAACGGACGTATTCGACTCGTCGAGGGCCGCGATGACGCCGTCCTCGACACCGAGAATGGAAACATCTACGCCCATATGCTCAACGGGACCCTCGACGCCCGGACAACCAACGGGTTCATCGTCGCGCGAATACTCGATCCGGCCGTCAAGGCCTTCGACCTATATTCCGACAATGGCGGCATCACCGTCGTGGCCGGGGATGACGCCTCGTTCTCGTTCAAGGCCAAGACAAACCGGGGGTTGATCCGCTCGTCCTTCCCCGTCGACGGCAAGACCGGCATTCTCGAGGGCAAGGAGTTGGAAGGCATTGTGGGCGATGGCAGGGTCCAATTGAACCTGACCACCTTGAATGGCAATATCTGGCTGGCGAGGACCTGATCATGAGTACGGTCGCCGTGGACACTTGGCCGCGCACACTGGAAACCGGGTTGAACGACACCTCCGATCTTGAACTGGTCGACCGCACCAAGCGCGGCGACACGGACGCATTCTCGATCCTTGTCCGGCGGCACCAGCAGGTGGTCTACAACCTCGCGTACCGCTACATGCGCGACTCGGCGCTGGCCGAGGACATGGCGCAGGAGGCGTTCCTCAAGGCCTATCGACTGCTCGGGGGCTTTCGCGGCGACTGCAGTTTCTCGACCTGGCTGTACCGGGTGACGTGCAGCGTATGCCTCACCGAGATCGCCCGCCGCAAGAAACGAAGCGAAGTACCGCTCGAGGCCGCGCATGCCGGCACCGTCGATTCCGCGGCATTCGAGGCGGTCGACATGGCGGAGATCGTCCGCCGCTGCGTGACGAAGCTGCCGGCGAAGTACGCGTCCATCGTCACGTTGTACTATCTGGACCAGATGCCTTACGAACAGATCGCCGAGATCATGAAAATCCCCCTGGGCACGCTGAAGACTTGGATGTTCCGTGCGCGGAAGGACCTTCGGACGATCATTGAAGAGGAGTTGAACTGCCGTGAACCCGGATGATTTCGACGATTTCGACCGCGCGATCGAAGACGCCCTTGCCTCAGAGTCGCTCAGGCAAGTTCCCTTCGGATTTCACCGGAACGTGGACAAGCGGGTGCGGCTCGCCTGCCTCATTCAACGGCAGCGCCGACATTTTCGGCAATGCATCGTGGTCGCGGGCGCAATTTTTTGCGGGTTGACGGGGCTAGTCGCCGCGGCCGCGGCCGCAGTCAATTGGCCGGGGACCTTCCTCGGATCGATTCCCGGGGCGATGGGCTTATTCGACTACGCAGTCGCACAATGCACGGTATGGGGACCCGGCGTCGCGGGCGTGGCGGTTCTTGTGTTTGCATCGCTTGGCATCGGAGTGGCGGCGCTCGAAATGCGATGGGCGCGGCACGGCGCGCTTTCCTGAGCCGGGGCGCGGCCTCGTCGCCGTAACCGCCGTATTCCCAAAGAGTTAACAAGGCGTTTCCGAAACAGGCCCGCTTCCTTTCATCTTTCAAGGGCTTCTGGTATACTCCGCGCGTTTTATTGCTATAAACTCGCGTGCGCGTGCAATTCTTTCGAAAGGAACTCATTTCATGGCGGTGAAGTATCGCTGTCCCAAATGCGAGAAACGCTTTATCCAGTGGGGCGCCGAGAAACTGAAGTTCAAGTGCCCCGAATGCAAGGATGAGGCCCTCGTCCCTCTCGGCTCGAATGAGCCCGGCGGGGCGGCGGTGCGCCCGTCGCTAAAGCGGCGCACCAAGAAGGCAATCGCGGTCGAGGCGGCGCCTGCTGCGGCGGGCGGCTACGGAGACGACGACGACCCGAACGGCGATGTCGACGAATTCGGCGACGTCGCCGTGGGTGCCCCCGATGACTTCACCGATGAAGACACCGTGGTCCCCGTGGAAGCCGATGCCCCTGGGTTTCCCGTGGCGGCCGGGGAAGAGGACGCGCCCGTGGAGATATTCGACGGCGAGATCGACCCGTCGGACTTGGCGGTCGATCCTGGGGAAGCGGACGAAGAGGTTTCGTGACCCTGGCGCGGTTCCGCGGGGGGGCCCGCGAGGCGCGGCAATGCGGCGGTCGCGAGTTTCCTTTGCGGACAACGAGGGCCCGCTAGCAGGGCCTCGCCTACTGCGCCGGTTGCGCGGGGGGGGCGGGTTCTTGCGCCGCGACCGCGGCCTTCGTAATCACCAGGATTCCGTCCGCCAGATACCGGACGGTCAAGTCGTCGAAACCGGTCAAGAGGTTCACCTGCACGAGGGACATCAAGGTCGTATTTGCGGGAATCTCCGCCGTCCAAAGCCGCTTCTTGCCTTCCATTTGCTTGACGGATTCGTGCATATCGATCTTCACGCCCAACGAACTGGATAGCTCCTCGAGGATCGTCACGAAATCCCGGCGGTCATATTGAATCGGTTCTTTCGAGATCACGGTGTTGAGCTTCTCGCTCAATTCGGGCGAGAGACGCTCCCCCGCGAGCATTTCGCCCTCGGCCTGCCGCGATTCATCGAGGACGGCTTCGCGGCGCGCCTTGAGCGGATCAACCTCGTCATATTGGATTCCCGCCACCATCCGACGCGGTATCTCAAGCGGTTCCCCCGTGTCTCCGAACTGGACAAGGTAGGCCTTGGGCGTCGAGCGAACGATCTGGCCGCCCGACAAAATCTTGCCCGACTTCAGCGTGACGATGTCCCCGCTTCTCTCCACGGGGGCCGCCAGCGCCTCCTCGGGCGGTGCCGCCTCCTCGCCGGCCTTCGCCGGCGCGGCGGGTCCCTTGGCGTCGGCGGGCGCCGGCTTTCGATCCGGTTCGGACGCGACCGGCTGGGCCCAAGCCCCGGCCTGACAAAACCAAAGCGCCGCCAGCAACAGGAGGCCGAAACGGTTGTAACATGACGATGTCATGAAGAATTTTCCTGGACGAGAAAGAAAGCCCGCCGACGCAGCCCCGCAAAGCATCCATTCTAGGAGGCCAGGATTGGCTTGTCAAGGAAACGATGCAGGCCGATGGGCCTCTCATGGATACGAAGGGGCGGATTGCGCCCGGGTGCCCGCCCCGAAATCCAATCCGCCGCGCGGTGTTGTTGGTTCGGGCCCCGTGCCGTTGCTATGATGGGCCGGATCGCGGCGGTTGCGATCGTCCACGGGAGAACGGGATGGCGACGATACTGGCGGCAGGCGAAGATTACTCCGCGCTGGCCATCGCGGCGGCAACCATCGAGGGCGAGGGGCACCGGGTGATCACCGCGGACAACGGCTTGGACGCCTACCAGATGGTCCTTTCGGAGAAACCCGACTTGGCGATTCTCGAGGTCACGATGCCGATATTCAACGGGTTCGAGACTTGCACCATGATCCTCGATGATCCGGAAGTCCCGAAGGACTTCCCGGTCATCCTCCTGACGGTCGAGCCGATCGATTCGCGGAAGATGGAACAGGTGGGCGCCGCCGACCAGCTTCCGAAAGTCCATTCATCCATCGAACTGCGCGACATGCTCGTCCGATACTTGGGCGACAAGGCCGCCGTTTAGCCGGCCGCCGGGGGCGCGGCGAGGAAGTAGTGATAAAAAGCCGTGTCCCGCTTATATCCGAGCGATTCGTACAAGGCCTGCGCCGTGAGGTTGTCGACGGCGGTCGAGAGGCCGAGCCCTTTCGCGCCGGTGGCGAGGGCGAGTTCCCTGGCGCGATTCATCAAGGCCTCCCCCACTCCCTTGCGCCGCGCTTCCTTGTCGACGTAAAGGTCGTTCAGGATCCAAGTGGGCTGGGTCGAGACGGAACTGAATGTGGGGTAGAGCTGGGTAAATCCATGGGCCTTCGCCCCCAGTCCCTCCTGGTCGACAGCCACGAAGATGACCGACTCGCCGTGCTCGATTCGCGCGCGCAGGAACTCGCGGGCGCGCGCGATGTCGGACGATTGCTTGTAAAAGACGCGATAGGCGTCGAAGAGCGGCGCAATCAGGTCGAGGTGACGGACGCCGGCTTGGATGACATGAAACTGCATCGGGGCGCGTGGCCTTCGCGGGTTACAAATCGAGGATATAGCGGCAGTTGGCGGCGTCGCGCTTGTAGCCCAAGGCCTCGTAGAACCGGTGCGAGACGACATTATCCACGGCGGTCGTCAAGAGCAGGCGCTTGGCGCCGGTTTCGCGCGCGAGCTCCTCGGCCCGTTTCATAAGGGCATCGCCAACGCGCCGGCGGCGGGCCTCGTTCGCGACGAAGATATCGTTCAAAATCCAGATCGGGGCCGCGGCCACGGAATCGTACGAGGGATACAACAAGACGAACCCCAGCGGCCCCGAGGGCGGCCGGTCTTCCTCGATCGCCAGGAAGATGAATGCGTCCTGGTGCTGGATGCGGGCGCGCAGGAAATCCCGCGCCAGCGACATGTCCGATGACTGGCCATAGAACATCCGGTATTGGTCGAACAACCCGGTGGCCAGCTCGAGATGGCTGCTGAACGCCTGGGTAATCGAGTAGGTTTCCAACGGTTCATCGCTCATGGGATTGCTCCTTCTCGTGCATTAGGCGGGTCAAGGCCCTTCCTATGGCCACTCGTTGCTTGGCCGCCACGGCGTGGGCCTCGGCGAGCTCGTCCGCCGACAGGTCGCCGGGCCATCGTTCCCGGCGGACCAAGTCGCGGTATTCGTCATTGTATACCGTTCCCGTGTCCAATTCGCGTCGCAACGCCGCCAGGTAATCGTAGTCCTCGAACCCGTCCCGCAGCAATTCGGAGCGTATCGAGGGGATGGGGCCCGTCTCGCCCGGATAGAAGAGAACCTGGCCGGTATGCAAAGCATCCGCGAATGGATAGAGGGCCGCCCTTGCGTCATCGCGGGTCCACGCGCTGGGCCAATCGTTCAGCCCCCCCGCGAGGAACCCATCCGCATCCGCGCCCCAGCAAGCCCAGGGCAGCATGCGAATTCCGGCCGGCCCGGCATCGATATCGAGCGAGGGGAAACTTCGCGGCACGATCCGAAGCCACGGCGAAATCTTCCCGGAGACGGGCAGGTGTTCGTAGTGGGGATTGGTGTCGGTCGAGATCTCGGCGAGCGTGCCTCCCGGCCCGTCCCACTCGAGGCGCATGGCGCGCATCGGCCTGGGCACGCGAATCGCGCCGTCTAACCAGGCGATTCCCATTTCCACGGGGCCCTCCTCCCACGACGCCGTCGCGCTGGAAAAGGACCTCCCGTCGATCGACGTGCGGATGCGAAGGTCCTTGACGCGGGGGACGCGGTCCATCCACGCCAAGCGTATCGAGCCCAGATCGACCGTGCCGCCGAACTCGGCCTCGATCCAGCGCCGCCCCTCGCCTCCGTCCCATCCCGTGAAAAAACATCCGTCGAGCGCATCGGCGGCCGTTTCCGGGTTCGCGGAGGCCGAGACCCGGACGGGGGGATGCGATTGCGCAAATGCGATCGATCGGCCCTCGCGCAGCAATGCGTGGGCGTGCTCGTCTTGGTCTGCGGGCGCGAGCGCCCAGATGTCGGTGTAACGCTCGAACGCGGGATGCAACGGTCCCGGCAAAATGCGCTGGACCCTGGGGTCGGCCCTCTGGACCCGAAAGTAGGTCTCGCGCGCCTCCGGCCAGGAGGCGCGTTGCCCCGGATCGGGTAGCCGGATCACGGCCCGGTCGAGCCAGCCCTTCTCCTTCAGCCAGCCGTCGACGTCGAGCAGAAAGGGCTGGAGCGGATCGATTTCCTCGATACTCGCGGGCGGGGGAAATCGTTCGAGCAGCCCGGCCGAAGGACCCACGTCGATGGTATTCATGCGCCCGGCGGCCACGGCGGCGGCGAGATGTTCCTTGAACCGTGGCGCGTCCGCCGGGCCGCCGCCATCCCAAACGCTGTATGAAATTGGGGTCCTGGAGAGGGCGGTGTACACCGGGGTCCAGTCGGCGGCGGCGTCCGTGTCGATCGCGAAGAAATCGCGGATACGCGATTGATCCATCCGGAACAGCGATCTCAAGGACGCGCGGGCGGGAAGCGCGAAATCGAAGACCTCGAGCGATACCGACAGGTCATGGCGCCGCTTCGCGCCGGTGTATACCCGTATGCCGCTCGTGAAATACCCCGCGCCGGCGCCGCGTGGGACCGAGTACGTTACCCAATACGCGCGCGACTCGCCCGGGGGGATGGGCTTGGAAACGAACGCCGGAAGCGGATCCGGGATGCGTCGATGGCCGGGGCTGTTTCCCGCGACTACCTCGGCATACCCCACGCCGCGAATTTCCGGCGGGCCAATGTATTCGTTCACCCGCGGCGCCTCGAATCGCACTTCCTCGATGCCGTCGCGACCGGCATGGACGACGACTTGGAACGATTCGTATTCGCCTCCCGCGGCGTACAGCCGGTAGGCCTGGAGGCGCCCGGACGGGGGCGCGGTCGAGGGAAGGATGGGGACAGCCGGGGCCTCGACCCAGACCGAGGCGGCGCCGAGGACAGTCATCGCGACAATGGCGGGCAGGACCATTCCGCCGCCTCAGCCGGCCGCGTCCACGGCTAAAACTCCGTCCGCGACAAGTTGCGATGCCCGAGGGCCATCGGCACGAGCATGCACGCAAGGCTCAGCAGGGTGTCCGCCACGATAACGACCGCGAGCGCGGTCCACAGTTGCTGGCCGTCCCGGAAAAGTTTCATGGCGTCGAACTGGAAGAGGAACATCTCGGAGGCGACAATCACGGCGATGTAACCGACGCTAAGCAAGAAATTGAGCGTCCCTCCCATCCCGGAGACGATCCGCGCGGGGTTGTCCTCCTCGAAATTCGGGTACAGGCTCCCGAGACCCACGGCCAAACCGGCGAGGCTGAGGTTGGACAAGGCCATGCTATAGACCGCGACGGTAAAGCGCATGGGGCCGACGTCGAGAAGCCACGACGACAGGACGATCAAGGCGACGGTGAAGGGCGCGGTCATGGCGACGCTGAGCCAGAACTTTTGCCACATAAGTTGGCGCAGGGTCAGGGGCGCCAGCCCTAGAATCCAGAAGCGGAACCCCTCGAGGCTAATCAACGGGTATACGAACCGGCTTGTGAGCGAGGCCAGGATCAGCGAGCATGCGGCAATGTTCAGCCCGGCGATGAAACTCCGGTAGGAATCGTTCCGGATCATGCTCGAGTTGTCGTCGAGGTTGGCGACGTAGACGGCCATGATGCCGAAGAAGATCACGAACTGCGTCCATTGGGCGGGGTCGCGCCAGAACAGCTTGATGTCCTTGACGATCAACGGGCGGATGGGATCGGGAAGGAAGGCGAGCGCGCCGTCGAGCCTTCCGAGAAGCCCGCGGCCCAGGGGGCGGGCGGAATTTTCGCCGCTGCCGGCGACGGCGCTGAATCCGGCCAAGAAAACCCGTCGCGCCAGCTCTCCGCCGAGCATCGCGAAGAAAAGGGCGTTGGACAGCAGGAGCAGCAGCAGGAACGCCGCCTCGGAATAGGCCCCGTGCGCGGCGGACAAGATGCCTTGCGACGCCCAGGTGCTCGGCAGGAACGGCGAGGGGGACAGCGCGGTCGTCTCCATGAGGAGGCCCACGAGCGACGAATCGTTCGCGAGGCGGTCGGCGTTGAAAGACTGGCGCAAATACAGGAACATGGCCGCGACCGCGATGGCGGACGCGGCCACGAGGGCGCGGCGGGGCAGGTGCGGAAATATCCTCGTGAGCGTCATGGCGATCATGCTGCCCAGCGCCGCGGGGATGGTCACGAAGGGCAGGTAGACGCATGCCGCCGCGGCGTAATACGCGAGGGGTGCCCCGGAAACGGCGCCGTACGCGATGATCAACGGAGACCCCATGTATGCGGAGGCCCATGAGCTGAACGCGACGCATTCGACGAGGCGCGAGAAGTAGAACTCGCGGATGGAGATCGGGGAGACCAGGAGATAGTGGACCTCCTTGGCCTTGTACATGGTGGAGAACGCGATCAGGACGTTCGAGAACAAGAGCATGAACAACAAGGCCACCGCGAATACCCCGAGGAGCCGCGCCATCAGGATGTCGCCCACGCCGATGGCGTCCTTACCCGCCCCGGGCTGGTCCTGGAGCCATGAGAAGGCCCGAAGAAAGGTGAAGAGGAGCCCGGCCCACAGGAGGATGGCGGCACCGCCGACCACGGCGACCTTCAGGCGAGATTCGTGCCGGATGGACGCGAGGTTATGAATCGCCATGCGCCGCTTGGCCCAGAATATCGCGGCGAAAGAGGTCATTCGGCGTCGCCCCGGGTCAATTCGAGGAAGACGTCCTCGAGGGAGCCGGGCTTCTCGGCAAGGCGGACGATATCCTGGACGGTCCCCACGTGGAGCAACGTCCCGCGGCTAATGATGCCGATGCGGTCGGCGATTTCCTCGGCGATGCCAAGGGTGTGCGTCGACATGAGCACGGTGAGGCCCTCGCGTGTCTTCTGCTTGAGGTAGTCCTTCACGAAACGGATGTTCTTCGGGTCAAGGCCGACCCAGGGCTCGTCGACGATCACCACGCGCGGGTCATGGAGAAAGCAGGACGCGAAGGAGAGCTTCTGGCGCATCCCGTGGCTGTAGTTCTCGATCAACTGGTCCGCGACGCCGCCAATCTCGAAGAGCTGCATCAACTCGTCGGCGTAGTCGTCCACCTTCGGGCCGCGCAGCTGGAACAGCCCCGAGACAAAGCGCATGAACTCGCGGCCCGTGAGTTTCTCGTACAGGAACGGATGGTCGGGGACATAGCCGATGAGCCGCTTCGCGTCAACGGGATTTAGTTGGATGTCGAATCCGCCAATCAATGCGCGCCCGCTGGTGGGGCGGATCAGCCCGGTCAGCATCTTGATCGTCGTCGTTTTCCCGGCCCCGTTCGGGCCGAGGTAGCAGAAGAACTCTCCCTCGGGAATGTGAAGGTCTAGATTCACGACGGCGGTCTTGTCGCCGAATTTTTTGTGGAGCGATTCCATGCGGATCATTCGATGTCAACCACCTCCACCTTGAGCTGGCCCAGAAACGGGACGAGCTTTGGCCACGACTCGATGCTTCCCTCGATTAACTTGATGTGCGTGGCGTCGGCGATGGGCTGTTCGAGCGTCGGATCCATCGGAATCCAACGCCCGCAGTGGACCTCGGGCCATGCGTGATAGTAGAACCCGTCCATGTCGTCGCTCCAGACAACGCCGATGGCGATACGCGTGGGGACCCCCGCCGCGCGCGCGAGCGCCGCGAACAGGACGGTGTGTTCGTTGCAATCGCCTTGCCGCGTCCGCAACACCTCGAGGGCCGAGGGCAGGCTCAAGACGATGGTCTTGTCCACGGCGGCAAATACCCACTCGTAAATCTTGAGCGCCTTGCCCCACGGTTCCCCGGAGTCCCCGACGACATCGGCCGCCTGTTTGACGATGGCCGGATGGCCGGATTGGACGAAGGGGTCCCCACGGAGATACTCCCCCGGATCGGCCAGCGGGGCGGCGTCCGGAATCGGGCCCGCGGGGGACCGGATATCGACATGGTTCGCGCCGAGCCGTTGCTGGATTTCGTCGTAGGGTATTTTCACGGTGGCGGGGAGTCCGGCGATTTGAATTTCCATGCGCTTCGCCCCGCGAAAGGGTTTCTTGCCCGAGGGATGGACCGCCATCATGTCGAACAGCTGGGAACCGGCCCCTTCATCCAAGCCCGCGAGGGCCTCGGCTTGGCTGACCTTGCGGAGCACGAAGCCGAAGGGGGTCTCGATACGGACGACCTCGTCGTGCCCGGTCACCCAGACCTTCGTCGTAATCCCGGAAAGCGTGCTCGTGAGGACCCTGGTGGAAACGGCGGCGCCGCCTATCGTCAGCCGTTCGGTCCCGACGCATTCGATCCGTGCGATCCCCTTCGAGAGCGTGAGGGGATCGAAGGTGTCGACGAGTATCTCGTCGCCCACCTCGAGGTATGGGAGGTTGAGCGCGGCCGTGCCCATGCTGCCTGAGAGGAACAAGTCCTTCCCGACGGGGAATTCAGCGGGAAAGGATTCCCCGGCCGTCTGGACGTCGATCAAGAGTTTCTCGTCGCTGACGGTCCCCTTGACGCGCATCGTGTGATCGAAGGAGCCGATGGAGAAGTCGAACTCGGAGAGGCCGCCATCGTCCGGGTTCCACGCGGATCCCGCGATGGTGACCTCGGTGGGGATCGAGAGCATGGTCGTGGCCAACTTGACCGTGAGGCCGAGGTTGGTCCCCTTGATCCCGTCGCCGCGAACGCCGGGATTGGACTCGGTGTGGACGAACCCGATTTGCCGTTCGCCGTCGGCGGACTTGGTGTAAATTCCCATCCAGGTGTCCGAAGGCGGCGAAGGCGCGCCCGCCGGTTTCGCCGTGGGATGCGCCCGATATTCACGCCAGAGCAGCAGTCCGGTCATGACGGACCAGAACACGACGACGGCGATCGATGCGCCCGCTAGACGGCCGCGCCGTGACACTTCTTATACTTTTTTCCGCTGCCGCACGGACAAGGGTCGTTGGGCTGCTGTTTTTCCCCGACCCGCTTGATGGTCTTGGGCTTGGAAGCCTCCTGCGACGGCCCTGCCTGGTGCGCGCCCTTGCCGTCGCCATCGGAACGCCCGGCCTGGCCTTTTTGCCCCGCAAGGGCAAACTTGGATGCGTCGAAGGAGGCGAAGCTGCGGTCTTGTTCCTTGTCCGCCGAGGCATAGGAAAAGGCAGGTGCCGCCTGCCGGGCGGCCGCGGCGGGGGCCGCGGTGGCGGGCCGCGCCACCCGGGTCTCGCGGTTGCGCCGCAATTCGGGATCGGTCAGGCGAAACACGGTCTGGGTAACCGTCTCGTAGATTCCTTGCAGCATGGCCTCGAACATCTCGAAGCCCTCCTGCTTGTATTCGAGCAGCGGGTCCTTTTGTCCGAAGGCGCGGATGCGCACCGACTCGCGAAGGTAATCCATGCTCTTGAGATGATCGATCCACTTGTCGTCGACGGTGTGAAGCATGGCCATCAGCTCGATCTCGTGGACGCGCTGGCGCGCCAGGCGGGCGAAGTCCACCTTCGAATCGTCCCCGCCGACCTCGATCCGGAAGGCCTCGCGGAGCTCGTCGGCGATGAGCGCTTCGCGGCGGGCATACTCCGCCCGTACTTGATCGACGATTTCCGATTCCAAGTCCGCGCCGCCGCCTTCCTCGACGTGTAGATTCGGGGTGAAACCGAAGAGCATGCGCAGTCGCGTACCGAGGCCCTCGAGGTCCCATTCGTCGGAAGCGACTTTTGCGGGCGCGTATTCGTCGACCGCCTCCCCCACTAACTGCTCGAACATCTCGACCAACTGGTCGGTGATGTCCTTGTTCTCGAGCACGTCGTTGCGGAGCTTGTAGATGACGAGCCGCTGGCGGTTCATCACGATGTCGTACTCGAAGAGGTGCTTGCGAATCTCGAAGTTGTATTCCTCGACCTGCCTCTGCGACCGCTCGATGGTCCGGGTGACCATGCGCTGGTCGAGGGGTTCCTCGTCCATTTGTTCGCCGCCGAGGTAGCTGATCATCTTCTTTACTTTGTCGCCGCCGAAAAGGCGCGCGACCTCGTCCTCGAGGCTGACATAAAAACGTGTGCTCCCGGGATCTCCCTGGCGCCCCGCCCGGCCCCGGAGCTGGTTGTCGATCCGGCGCGACTCGTGCCGCTCGGTGCCGATGATGGCGAGTCCGCCGGTTTCGCGGACGCCCTCGGCCAGCTTGATGTCTGTCCCGCGGCCGGCCATGTTGGTCGCGATGGTGATGGCGCCGGGCTTCCCCGCGGCGGCGACGATCGATGCCTCGCGCTCATGATGTTTCGCGTTCAGGACCTGATATCCCTCGATGCCGCGCTCGTCGAGCAACGAGGCGACATATTCGGACTTCTCGATCGAGACGGTGCCGACCAGGATCGGGCGTCCGGTGGCGCGGATTCTCTCGATCTCGCCCACGACGTAGCGAAACTTTCCCTTCTCCGTGGCGAAGATCAGGTCCGTCTGGTCGGCGCGATCCATCGGGAGGTTCGTCGGGACCTGGATGACGTTGAGGTTGTAAATCTGGGCCAGCTCGACGGCCTCGGTGGCCGCTGTCCCGGTCATCCCCGCGAGCTTGCCGTAGAGCTTGAAGAAGTTTTGGTAGGTGATGCTCGCGACCGTCTGGGACTCGAACTGCACGGGGACCTGTTCCTTGGCCTCGAGCGCCTGGTGCAACCCGTCGGAGTAGCGCCGGCCGTCCATGATGCGGCCGGTGAATTCGTCCACGATGAGCACGTCGCCGTCGCGCACGACGTACTCGTCGTCCTTCTTGTAAAAATTGTGGGCCTTGAGCGCCTGCTCCATCATGTGGACAATGCCGAGCGACTCGTCGGTGTAGAGGCTTTCGAGCCCGAGCAGCCGTTCGGCGTGTTCCATCCCGTCCTCGGTCAAGAGGATGTGGTGGCCCTTCTCCTCGGCCTCGTAGTGAACGCCCTTTTTCAACTGGCGCACCATCGCATCGACCTTGAAATAGGTGTCGCTGCTCTTCTCGGGGCGGCCGGAGATGATGAGGGGTGTGCGGGCCTCGTCGACCAGGATCGAGTCCACCTCGTCGACGATGGCGTAGTTCAGTTCGCGTTGGACGCGTTCCTCGCGCCGGTGGGCCATGTTGTCGCGGAGATAGTCGAAGCCGAGTTCGTTGTTCGTGGCGTACATGATGTCGGCGCGATAGGCGGCCTGGCGTTCGGGACCGTTCATGTCGTGCTGGATAAGCCCGACGGTGAGGCCGAGGAACTCGAAAATGGGGCCCATCCACTGGCTGTCGCGGCGGGCGAGGTAGTCGTTGACGGTGACGAGGTGGACGCCACGGCCGGAGAGGGCATTGAGGTACAGGGGCATGGTGGCGACGAGGGTTTTACCCTCCCCGGTCACCATCTCGGCGATGTCGCCGTGGTGCAGCACGATGCCGCCGAGGATCTGCACATCGAAGGGGCGCATGCTGGTGACGCGCTTGGAGGCCTCGCGGATGGCGGCGAAGGCCTCGGGGAGCACGTCGTCGAGGGATTCCCCGGCGGCAATTCGCGCCTTGAGGCGGCCGGTCTCGGCGCGGAGGGCGGCGTTGCTCATGCCGGCGCAGCGGGCCTCCTGGGCGTTGACGGCGTCCAAGAGGGGCTTAAGCCGCTTAATCTCGCGATCGCGGCTCGTGCCAAAGAAAAAACGTAACAGGGAACCCAATAGCATCGGGGGATTGATCTCCGGTAAATTGCGCGTGATACACTGCCGATTGGACGGTCGCGCGAGCGGTGGATCATATCAAACGCGGACGTATCGAACCACCTGCGGGGGAGCCGTCCGCGCGAGCGGCGGCCCGTTTCCCCTGCCCTACGGACTTGGAAAGGCCCCTTGCTACCGCTTTACTTTATTGCCCTCGCCATTTCGTCGGGACTGGCCGGGCTTTTTGCGCGCCACGTTGCGGCCGGCTTCGGGTTTGTGGCGGGGTTCCAAACCGGCGTATACGTCGCCGCCGGCGCTGCGGCGGCCTTTGCCGCGCTCCAGTTCCTGTACATGGCGGGCCTGCGCCTTCTCCAACCGTCCCGGTCCGCCGGGCCGTACCTTACCGAGATCCTTTCGCAGGCCGCGACGCTGGCCTTCGCGCCGGTCCTCCTTGGAGTGGAAATCCCGTGGCCGGCCGAGGAGATGGCGCGATTCGAGCCGCTCATCCTCCTTGGCGCATTTGGCGCGCTGCACGTCGTTTTCAAGCTGGCGACTTTTTTCGCCTCGTTGCAGGGCGAGACGGCCCCCCGGTACGGTTCGCTGCCCTGGCTCGGGGCGGCCGCGGCCCTCGGGTGGGTATCGTTCTCGTGCCTGGCGCAGTGGCTCGCGGGAATCGAGTCGGCCCGGCAACCGGCGCCCGAGACGGGCGCGGACTATCGGGTGGGCGGCGAATTCGCGAGGGCGCGCGAGATGCCCGAGGGCGCGACCCTGGACTGGGAGATGGCGCCGTTCCCTGAACAGACCGTGACCTTGCGGTGGGCAAACGCGCCGGAGGCGGAGACCAAGCGCTCGACGGTGTATGTCTCGGCGACGCTGAGCGGGGCGGAGACCAAGTCGTTCGCGACGTCCGTGCGGCTGAAGGAAGACGGCTGGGCGGAAGTACGGATCCCGGCCGAGTATGTACCCCGCGACGCGAACCGGGTACGTGTTCGCTGGACGCGTGCGAAGGAACCCACCTGGCAACGCTTATTGGGGCTTCATCCCGTGGTCTACGGGGAGTTGCCTTCCGGGGATGGGCCGCCCCCCGCGCCGGCAACGGTCCTGATGTCGGGGCCGTACCAACACGCATTGCGCGCGGATTCGACGCCGTTGAACGTCGTGATCGTCTCGATTGACGGCTTGGCGGCGGCACAGACCGGATTCATCGGCGGCGCGAAGGAAACGACCCCGTCGCTCGACCGGCTGGCCCAGGCCTCGCTTTCGTTTATCAACGCCTATACGCCCGCGCCGGAGGCGGCCGCGGCGAACATGACGTTGATGACGGGGCTCGGCCCGTTGCGCCATGGCTACTTGGGCGAACGAATGGGCCCGCTGGCCGCGGAACGCTCGACATTGGCCGAGGTCCTGCAATCGGCCCATTACACGACGGCGGCGTTCACGGAGGGTGAACTGGCCGGCCGCGAGGACCTCGTTTTCGGGTCGGGATTCGAGCGGGGATTCGAGCTGTTCGACCCGTCGTACGCCCGCGGCACGGACGGGGCGGACGCGCCCCCGTCGCAGTCGACCCTCGACGGCGCGCGCGAGTGGATCGGGCGGCATGCGGACATCCGTTTCTTCCTTTTCGTCCGCCTTCGGGAATTGGCGGACGAGGCGTTTCGGGAGCGCGCGGGCGCCGGGCCGGACCCGCAGGTCCCCGCCACCCCATACGCGCACCATGCGCGCGCGTTGACGAACCTGGACGGAAGAGTCGGATCGCTAGTTAAATACATAAGGGACATGGATACCCGGAAGAACACCTGCATTGTCGTCACCTCGTCCCACGGCCTCGATTTTTCCGGCGGCCCGATGAACGCGGGCCTGGACGAATCGGCCTTGCATGTCCCGCTGATCGTGTTCGTGCCGGGGCAAGACGGCGCCGCGCGGGGGGACATCGTGGGCCTGGAGGACGTGGCCGCGGTCATTGCGCGGCTGGCGGGAACTGGTCCGCTTGAGCGCGCGGACGGCCGCGATTTCCTGAACGGGTCCCTGGGCAAGCCCGCGATCAGCGTCCAAGGAAACCCCCTGTTGGTCAGCATGAGGAGCGACCTGTGGCGCTTTACTTGGCAATCGGGGACGGTTCCGTTCGAGGGGGGAAGCGTCCAGGCCGCGGAAGCGATCGGCCTCAGCCGGGTTTCGGATCGGGACGATTGGCCGACGACGAACTCGATGTTGCGGCATCCGGAAGTAGTGTCGCGGCTCGAGCGGGAACTCGGGGCGTATATCGCGCGTGCTGCGGCGGAGTGGGGTTCGCCGGGGCGGTGATGGCGGGAATGTCCCATGGGACTTATAGGACCTATACGACCTATGGGCCGAGAACGAGGGCGGCGGCACGGTGAATCGGTTGTTTCTTTTTTGCAAATCATATCGCCGACGTATTAAAAGGGCTGAAGGTCAGTTTGGTATAATTCGGGCGGGGTCCCGGCGTTTCGCTTGGCGAGCCGTGCAACGGCGCGCCAAGCGCGACGTCATTCGGCGTGCGGCGCGGCGCAAGGAGTACGAGAATGGCTTCTGTTGACGAACTAAAGCCGGTCAAGCGCAAATACTCGGCGGAACTTCTCGGCAAGCTGGGGGTGTGTGGCGTCGACATCGATGTGAAGAAATCTGGCGACGCCGTGTTGACCGTGCATCTCGATACCGACGATCCGGTCATCAAGGCGGATTTGCCGAAATCGTTGGACGGGTTTCCGGTGACGTACGTGCATACCGGGCCTTTTCGAAAGCGATAGATATCTAGGACCTATACGACCCATCTGACCTATGTGACCCATGGGCCGAGAACGAGGGCGGCGGGGCCGGCGAATCAATTGTTTCTTTTTTCGGGGGGTGCGGTTTCGTTTTTGTCGGGGACTACGGATACATCGCGGTATTCAACGAGGCCGTTGGCGGCGAGTTTGGCGACTATCCAGGGATTCTCCGGGGGGCCTTCGGAGCGAAAGACGAGGGTTTGTTCGTTGTATGGCGCAACGGTCAGGGCGGCGGCGCGGGGCGTGATGATGGTTTCGCCGCCGAGACCGGGCTCGCCCCAGTAGCGGGGGGAAACGATCAGCTCGAGTTGGCCCTCGGCGGGAAGTGCACCGGCGTTCTTGACCGTCACGCGGATTTCGTCCTCGTCCCGTAGGGCGATCAGGTCGAGGGGGGACTTGTCGAGGGTGATTAGGTCGCGATAGGCGCGGCCGTCGTGATCGGTCCGGGCGACGACGCCGCCCTTGGCTTCGCCGGCCTGCTGGTACAAGACGACGGCCTGCCGGCGCAGGAATTCGCGCGGGGCCAAGTCGTACTCGAATTGGGCGGGGGACAAGCGCCACCCCGCGGAGCCCTCGAGGTACACCACGCCGCTCGCGCGCTTGTCGGTGCGATTGTTGGCGACGACCACGTCGATGGCGCCGGTCTCCGATTTGAGATCGCCGCTTAGTTTGAGGGTGAGCGGCATGAATCCCGGCGGGGCCGCGCCCGCGTTATGGCGCCAATACCGGGTGTATTGGGCCCCGCCGAGCGAGGCCGGGTCGAGGCTTTGTCCCGCGTCCCGGCGGGTCTTTGCCGCGGGTTGAAGGAGGATGCCGGCGATCTCGAATCCGGCGGCATCGAAAACGATCCGGTCCCCGCTGATCGAGAAATCTTCGCCGCGCGTCTCGACGATGTCGCCGTGCGCGGCGGACCTGGGCCGGGCGGGCAGGGTCAATGCCACCTCGACGGGCTTTCCGGAACTTTCGTACCCCCGGATCGCGATGCCGGCCCCCGGGGTAACGGGCGATCCCGCCAGGGAGGAAACGCTGTTGCCGGCGGCCTTGACGCTGGTGACGGCGAAGCTGGGCGGGGCGACCTCGAAGAATCCCATCTCGGCGGGGGCGGTCCCCTCGTGGATTCCGGTGGCGGCGACGACAAAGCGTTCGTTGAAGGCCTGACCGGCGAGGACGGCGCCGGCTCCGCGCCAGGAGCCGTCGAAGGGCATGACGGCGTATCGGTACCGGAGAGAATCGGAGTACTCGGGCACGGCGGGGGCACCGTCGGCGCCAGCCCATTTTGACGGGTGAACCCACGCGAGGGACAGGGTGCCGTCGACGGCCATGTCGGCAAGCCCCGTTCCCTCGAGCAACACGGCGAACCCGTGGGTGGGTTGGGGCGTTGGGTCCGGGACGACGATTGCACCGGTGGGCAGCGTAAACACGCCGCTCGCGGCGATGGCGTCGGCGAATCCATCGGCAACCTCGGAGGTGGACTCGCCCGTGAGACCCGCGAGGATGAGCGTGGGGATGGGCCGGATTTCGGCCGGTACGCGTTCGTCGATCATGAGGAGGCTGGCCCCGCCGGCCATGCGTTCGCGAAACGCGGCAATCTCCGCGGGAACTTGCTCGAACAAGGGCGCGGCGAAACGGTTTTGCTCGGGCGCGCCGAGGACGATCCGGAATACCGTCCCGTGAAACAGGTCCTCGTCGTGGGTTGTGGACTCGGTCGAATCGCCTGATTCGGCGGGCCGTGCGGGCAAGACGTCCGGATGCACCCGGCAGGGGATCCCCCGGCGGGCAAGGGCCGCCTGAATTCGGAAGGCGGCTTCCTTGCCAATGCCGTCCTGGCCATAAATCACGGCCGCGGGACCGAGGGGAACGGAGACGCCCGCGCCGCCGTCGAGCCGGTCGCCGGGCGATGCGGCGACCCATTGATATGCGGGTTGGAGGCCGGTGGCGGAGGCGTTTTCGCGTCCCTTGAGGCGATGGTCGAAAAGCGTCGGGCTGGCGGCGGCCACTTGGGCGCCAAAGGGTTGGCCGAAGACGGGGACGGTCCCATTGGCGTGGGCGGGGAAAGCGACACCGAGCAGGGCGTTGGCGGGGGGGATTCCGCGGAACTCGGTGTCGAAGAAGACGACCGGCAGGGCGTCGTAGAGCGTGATTGTACGGATGGATTCGCCGCCGAGGAAGGGTTGCTTGACGATTAGTTGCTGCATCCATGGAGTGCGGACGCGGCTGACGCTGGCGCTCGATTCGGAGGAACGCAAGACCGCGCCGCTGGTCCAGATGTCCCGTCCGCGATCGTTGGCGCCGGCATCCTCGTCGAGGGCGTAGAGATCGTTCCACGGGGCGCGCACGAGGATGGCCTCGGTGACCTTGTCGGCGAGGGTAGTGATGCAGCCGCCCTTCGCGGGATCGACCTCGATGCGGAGGGTGTCGTTCTCGATCTCGAGGCCGTCGTCGGTCTCGGGGGTCGCCAATACCCCCTTGTATTGGAGGAAATAGGTGCGGTATCCGGCGGCGGGGACGCTTCGCGCGAGGAAGCGCAGCCGGGCGCCCACGAGTTTTCGATTGACGACTTGGAGGCGGTCGGCGGTGAATGGGACGGGGGCGCCGGCGGCGTCGATAAGCGACAGTCCATTGGCCTGGGGAATCGTGAGGTTGAATTCGCAGACGTCGGTCCGGACGCGCAACGAAGGGTTGAATACGAGCAGGGCCTGTTCGCTGCCCTCGGGCGCGCCCTCGAGGGTCTCGGCCTGGCTGGCGAGAAAGTCGGTTGCGCCCTGGGTCAGTGCCCCGAGAATCTCGTGGACTTCGCGCAATTGCCCGAGGGTATCGAGGTAGGTGGTGGGGGTGGCGGAAAACCCGAGGCTCGTGGGCCCGGCGACGTGGAGCAGTTGGCGCCAGGCATAGTCGAGCGAGACTTCGGGGTACTGGGCCCCTTGCAGCCCGGCGATGACTGCGAGTTTCTCGGCGGTCAGCAGGCGGTTGTAGGCCGCGGCATAGGCTTGTTTGATTTCGGGCTGGCTGGCGAGTTCGCCCAACTTGACGGCCAACGACGGCGGCGCGATCGGGGGCACGGCGGCCCGCCCGTGGCCGGCGCCGCCGGCGTCCTCGAAGAACTCGCGCGCGCCGGCGCCGCTGAGGAGGATCGCGGGCGCGGAATGCGCGAGCAGCGCGGTCGTCCCCACCCATAAGGCCTCGGGCAAGGTTTCCAGGCTTTTCTTGACGAGGATGTCCGCGTCGATTCCCATCCGCTTGAGTTCGGAACGCTGGCCTTCCGCCATCTCGCGGAGGCCTTCCATCGACGTGGGAAACGGCCCCGGTTGTTTGCGGCGGTGGAGGATGGCGGAACCGTCGGGCGCGACGAGGGTGGAAAACGATGGGAGACCTTGGGCGTCGAGGTTGCTGACCAAGCCGGTAATCCCGGCGCGGGCGAGAATCTGGGGGCCCTGGAGGGCGATTCCGGGCGCGTCCCAAGCCACGTATGCGGTGTTCCAGTCTCCGAGGAGGCTTTTCGAGACTTGGTGCCCGATGAGGAGGTTTCGGCACAGGACTTCGGGCCCGGCAAGGCGCTCGTCGGGGGTGCCGTACCCGGCCCATGCCATGACCTTGGAGAAGGCGAGGGCGTTGGCGAGATAGTCGCGCACCTCGGGGTTCATGTCGAGGGCGGGCTTCCAATGCTCCATGCGCCCCAAGTCGAATCCATAGTCGCGTTCGCGTTCCGAGAGGTAGATTTGGCGAAAGAAGCCGGTCACGTGGCGCTCGGTGGCGAGGGCTTGCGGGGGGGGGAATTCCTCGTCGACCCGGTCGCCGGTGACGATGTACACCTTGCCTCCCGATTCGGGCGACTTCACGGTGAACACGAGGGCGACTCGCTCGACTTTGGCGTTGACGGTCAGTTCGAGCTTGACGTCGATCTCATCCCCCTCGGCGGCATCCTGCGTGGGGATGGGCAAGAGGACGCTTCCCTGCGCGTTCGGAGGGATCGGGCTGACGATGGTCTTGATTTTGCCGCCGTGCCGACCGGCGTCCAACGTGACGCCGATGGGTTCGCTGGTTGCCTTGCCGGCGTTGAAGAGGATGAACTCGGCGTCTTGCCGCTGCCCTTCGGGCCCGGTCGAGAACGATCCCGTGTGCTGGAGCAAAGGCACGTAGGCGATGCCCTCGAACATGCGGGCGGGCAGCAATCGCAGGGCAATCTCATAGCCGCTATGTCCCTGCAGGAGCGGTCGATTGCGGAACCCGGCGGCCTTGAATTCCATGAGGTCGACCCCCTCGGCCTTGGCGAGGGTCTCGAAGGTGGCACCGGGGACCTGGATCATCACGAAGTTCAGTCCCGGACGAAAGCGAATCAAGAGACGATTGAGGCCGGTTGAACTTATCGGGGCGGGCCTTGGGTTGAGGACGAGTCTTCCGTTTACAAACACGCGCCCGCCGAGGGGCGTTTGCAAGTCGGCATAGACTTCGGATTGTTGCGCGGCCTGGACGTAGAACCCGGCGAAGGCGACGCCCTCGGGCGCGTCGGGAAAGAATGGGGCGAGATCCAGCGACGGGCCGGTGGCGCCCGCGTTTTGCCAGATTGCCTTGGCGTCCCCAGAGGTCTTGACCTCGGTGAGGTGTTGCGGGCGCGCGGCCGCCATGCCGCCGATGGGGGCCATAAAGTCGGTTTTGCCCAGGAGGGGGCGCCCGTCCTTGATGGCGGCGGCGATGCCGCCCTCGGCATCGGGAAGGAAGGGTCCGCAGACGAGCCAATGCTGGACGTATCCGCGGGCCGTGATGGCGTCGATGTCTTCCTGCGCACCGGAGTCGACGGCAAGGAACGGTGCCAGGAGCATGCCGGCAAGCGCGGGTATATAAATCCGGGACAGACGCATCGAAGGGGTAGCGCCCCGTGGGTTTCTGGGAACGCGCGTCACGGTATCACACCCGGCGCGGGCGGCGCATCGGCGAAGGGGATCAAGAGCGTCGCGCCGGGCGATTCGTCGTAGCGAATCGAAATCTCGGTGCGGTCCGCGGTGGCAGATCGGACGCTCGCCTGAACGTCGCCGGTTACGCTGGAATCGCCGGTATTCAGAAGCGCGTAGGGCCACACGGCAAGTCCGCGGGATGCCTTGAAGTCCATCGCGACGGAGACTTCGCCCCGCGCGGGTTGGGCCACGGACAGCGCGGCGGCGGCCTCGGTGTCGTAGTGCAATCGGAGGAGGGACAGGTGTTCGAGCGGTTTGCTAAACGGGGTATCGAACGAAATCGCCTCGGAGAGGGCCATGGGGGCGCCGCGGTAATAGCGATAGTCCGGGACCAGGAGCAGGGCGGCGTTGGTCCGCGAGGCCTCGGCTTGGGCCTGCGCCTGGAAGGCGGCGACCGAGGCGCTGGCGAGTCTCCATGCGCTGACCGCCTGGATCGTCAAGGCGAAGTAGAGCAGGCACAACATGCTGGTGCCGTTGACGACGAACCGCTTCCACTTCGGGTGCTCCATCATGCGTTTGAAAAGGGCGGTCAAGGTGACGCAGAAGAGGGCGGTCTCGACCAGCAGGTGTCCCCCGCCAACGAGGTGTACGGGATCGACGGGGCCGACGCCGCCGGCGAAGCGGTACGCCACCATTGCGCACAGCCCGAAGAGGATGAGGGGCCGCCGCGCGGCGCGCAGGATTAGGAGGATCGTGGCGGCCACGGCGGCGAAGGCCGCCCATCCGGTCCAGGGATGGGCGTGGAACAGATGGGCGATCTCCGGCAGGAACCCGATGGGATAGAAGACGAAATAGAGCGGGGAAATTGACTGCGCGAGGGGAACGGCCAATGCCGGCAGGGGGAAACCCTGGAGGGCCCATATCGCGGCGCCGATGAGCGCGACCGACAGGGCCCGGGGCAGGGAGTCCTGCCATCGGGGCCGTAGCACGAAGAATTCGACCATGGGAATGACGAGGGCAAGGCCGCGTGTGCCGGGAAAGAACCCACTCGCCAGGATAAACGCGGCGAGGGCCAGGGCGTGCTTGGCGCGGCCGCCATCGAGGGCGGCAGTCGCGTGGAGGTAGAGCGCCAGCAGCGCCGCGAAGGCCGGCGCGAGGGTGGTTACGCTGGTGAGGTGGAAGACGCCGTCGGCATGGACGGGGATGGCCATGAACATGGTGGCGGCGAGTGTGCCGAGCCAGTAGGGACCTCCCGGGTGCATCCGTTTGACCCAGCCGTACACGAGCAGCATGCATGCATAGAGCAACGCAAAGGCCACGAGGCGATAGCCCAGTGGATTTTCCCCAAAGCATTGAACCTGCGCGTCGACCAGCAGGCGGAGAAACGGCGTCACGGTCGAATCCGCGCCCGCGAGGATGGCAAAATCCTTGCCAAGGGGACGCAGGTTGAGGGCCCATGCGTGGCACACGGAAAGGTATACGAACATCGCCACGGCATCGATGCGAAAACGGTTTTTCGTCCTTGGGGCGACGGCAATCTCGGTCGTCATGGCGCGAGTGTAGTCGACGATTCGGGCGGTATCAATTTGCGGGGCGCGGCCCGATGACGGATTACGGAAATTTGCGGCGGGATTTTCTGTAGTATTCGGGCGTTGACGCCCTGGCGGAAGACGCCGGGCAGTCCGGAGACACCGAAGCATGAGAACCGGAGCAGGCCTTTTATTGGTCCTGGCAGCGCACTGCGCGGCATCCGTGGGCCAGACGCCCGCGCCGCGCAATGTGTTGTTCATCCTATCGGACGACCAGCGCGCGGACACGATCGGGGCCTGGGGCAATCCCCACATCGACACGCCGAACCTTGACCGATTGGCGGAGCGCGGGTTTGGCTTCCGGCGGAACTATTGCATGGGTTCGCTTCACGGCGCGGTGTGCGCGCCGAGCCGGGCGATGATGATGACGGGGCAGGCGTACTTCCGCATCCCGATGGACCTCGAGGGGGCGACGACGTTCCCGGAGCGGTTCCGCGCGGCGGGGTATGAGACGTTCATCACGGGGAAATGGCACAACGAGGCGGGGGCGTTGAAGCGCGCGTTCGGCCGCGGCACGGCGATCATGATGGGCGGGATGGCGAACCATGAAAAGGTCCCGCTGGTCGATCTGTCGGGCGAGGGCGGGTTGGTCAATGCGCGGACGGGCGACAAATTCTCGTGCGAGCTTTTCGCGGACGCGGCGGTCGAGTTCCTCGGGGCCCAGCCGGCGGGGGCGCCGTTCTTCGCGTATGTGGCGCTGACGACGCCGCACGATCCGCGGATGGCGCCGAAGGCGTACCTCGAGAAGGGTTACGCCCGGCGTCCGCCGTTGCCGGCGAACTTCATGGCGCAACATCCCTTCGACAACGGCCGGCTGATCACGCGGGACGAGAACCTTGCGGCGTGGCCGCGGACGGAGGACGTCGTCCGGGACCAGCTGGCGGAATACTACGCGCTGATCGGTTTCATGGACGCTCAGATAGGGCGGATTCTCGACGCGCTCGCGCAGTCGCCGCACGCGGAGGACACGCTGATCGTGTTTGCGTCCGACCACGGCCTGGCGCTGGGGAGTCACGGCTTGCTGGGGAAACAGAACCTCTACGAGCACTCGATGCGGGCGCCGCTCATTTTCGCCGGGCCGGGGGTCCCGCATGGCGAGAGCCGCGCGTTGACGTACCTGCTCGATATCCTGCCGACGGCGTTCGACGCGCTCGGGCTTGCGCCCGCCGCCGGGATCGATGGCCAGAGCCTCGCGCCGATCTGGCGGGGGGAGACGGCGAAGGCGAGGAATTCGATTTTCCTTGCGTACGAGGATTCACAACGGGCCTTGGTCGAGGACCGTTGGAAGCTGATCGTCTATCCGAAGATCGGCCACATGCAACTCTTCGATATCGAGGCGGACCCGGACGAGCTGCGCAATCTCGCGGACGATCCGGACCAGCGGCGCGAGCGGGTTCCACGGATGACGGCGGCCCTGTTGGAGCGGTCGGCGCATTTCGGGGCCGTGTCACGAATGCCGGCCAGTTGGTCCCCGCCGAAATTGGTGGACTTGACGAACACACCGCGCAAGCCCGACGAATGGCAGCCGGATTGGATTGTGGAGAAGTACTTCGGGAAGTGAGGAAATGGGGCGGCGGGCTTGCCGCAAACAAAGGCAACCACGGATAGCTCGGATGGCACGGATAAATGTGGTCGAGGATTGGACCGCAAGGTACTTGGCGCGCCGTGCCCAAAACGCGAAGAAGTAAATGCTTCCGTGTGCTTCTATTGTATGCGACGTCGACTGTGTGTTGGGCGGGAACGAGAACCACGAATGAACACGAATGGACACGAATTGAGTTGTCCGTAAGCGTGGGAGGGCGCTGACATTCGTGTTCATTGACGTTCATTCATGGTTCCTATTTGCTTGCGCGGGGTCATGGATTGAGGGACTTTCGGCGCCGATTTGTTGGGCCAAAAATTTCCGCAAGGAACACAGGCATCGTAAGGATAGTGGATATTCGCCGCATGAACTTCCGCGAAGGGAAACAAGATTCTGACGGGTAGCAGTGCCTAGGGCGCAGAGAATTCAACTGCCAGCATTCGATGCGATGGGAAACGCATGTGTTCGCATTTTGGTTGCGGCCACACCGGGCCGTGGGAATTCGGGTATGATCGCGGTTTCGTTTCCGGGGTGATGGGGCTGCGTCATGCGCATTGCGTTCGTGGATTTGGTGTTTTCTTGGCCGCCGAATGGGGGGGCGGACGTGGACCTGTATCACACGATCTCGGGGCTGCAGTCGGCGGGGCACGAGGTCCACTTGTTTGTCCCGTCGGCGGACACTTGGGAACGGGGGGCCTTCGATCCGGCGGCGCTTCCGTTTCCGTCGACGCGCATTCCGTTCACGCGGCTTGGGCTGCGCCCGGGCGCGGTGGCGCGAGGATTGCGGGACGCGGTCGATGCGTGGCGGCCGGATGCGGTGTTCATCGGGGACGGGTTCTTTTTTAAGCCGGCGCTGATCGAGGCACTGTCCCATTATCCCTGTGTGGGGCGTTTTTATGCGTACGAGATCGCGTGCATGCGCGATCTTCTGCTTTACAAGGACGGCGCGCCGTGTCCCTGCAATTATCTCGTGACGCCGAAGACGTGCCGGGCCTGCGCGCTGGAGGGGATGAAGGACGGCATCCTGCGGTGGCGGTTCTTGACTTGGACGCACGAATTCCTGGCGGCGGGGGCGTTCATGCCTTCGTATCACGCGCGGCTATCGAGGGCGCTCGGGAAGTTGCGCGCGGCAATCGTGTATAACCCGCTCCAAGCGGAACAGCTCCGGGGACATTGTGATCGCGTGCATATCGTGCCGGGCGGGGTAAACGTGTCCGGTTACGATTGCACGCCGGTGCCGGCGAAGGACGCGGCCGCGCCGAAGATCATCCTGATGGCGGGTCGCGTCGAGGACCCGATGAAGGGGCTGGCGGTGATTCGGGCGGCGGGGGAGCGCCTGTGGCAGGAACGGCAGGACTTCCAGATTTGGGCCACGCACACGGACCGCACGTTGAATAGCCGGTGGTTCAGGTCGGTCGGCTGGCACACGCCGGCGGCGTTGAAGGCGTTCTACCGCGACGCGGACATCTGCGTGGTCCCCTCGATTTGGGAGGAACCTTTCGGGCTGGTGGCGGTGGAGGCGATGGCCTCGGGGCGGCCGGTGTGCGTGTCGCGCGTGGGGGGCCTGCAGTCGATTGTCGCGCATGGCGAGACAGGGTTTGTGTTCGACCCCGGGGACAGCGCGGGCCTGTCGGGTTGCCTTCGGCAATTGCTGGATGACGCCCCGCTTCGGGCGGCGATGGGCGGCGCGGCTCGGCGGCGCGCGGAGTCCGAATACGACTGGGACCGTATCGTCGCGACCCATTACCCGGGGATATTGGAAGACCTACGGCGATGAATGACCGCGCGGGGGACACGATTGGCGTATTTTACAGTCTCGGGCCGCATTTCGCGGCCACGCTGGGCCGGCTGCGGGAATTGCACCCGGATGCGCGGATCGTCGCCATCGTTCCGCACGGGTTCCCGATTGCCGGGGAAGAGAATTCGTTGGCGGACGAGGTCGTCGAAACCGAGCTCGCGCACTATTCGTCCCGCGACGTGGCGGCGTGCCTGCGATTGATCTCGCGGCTTCGCGGGGCGCGGTACGATTTGTTCGTGGTGATGTTCGCCAGTGCCCGCCTCGGGCTATTGGCCTCGCTCAGCGGCTCGCGGCGGCGCGCGTGCGCGCCGCCACAAGGGACGCTTATTCCGCTGGAGTCCGGCCCGCTGCGGACCTTGGCGAGCGAGGCCTTGCGCAGGGTGACCGGCGCGCTCGTGTTCGCGGGGCTGCACGCGATGACGAGACTCACTCGAATCCGCACGTAGGGGGGCGCTCGCCAGAGTCGCCTCGCGGCGGGGGGCGTTTTCGCAAGGGAGGCGCGGGCGGGAGCCGGACCGCGTTTGCATCGCGCCGGAGCAACGTGGCAGAGTAATGCGTTTTATCCGGGGACGGTGTCTTCCCGCAGGCAATCGACCACGGTGCGGTTGTGCCCGCCGGGGGATCCGTTGCCAAATTGCCGTTCTAATATATCCACGCCAAGGAATCGATAGCCGATGACGGAAAAAGGTTCGGGGGAAAAGTTCGCGTTCGACACGGTGGATGCCGACGCGGTATGCGTGCAGTGCGGCTCCGTGAACCCCGAGGGAACGGTCCTTTGCAAGGAGTGCGGCAATAACCTGCGCGAGCAGCGCCAGCGCCGGATTCGGGGCGAACAATCGCCCGCGGAAGAGGGCCGGGGCGGGTTGCGGCTCTTCACGGGGCTCCTGACGGGGTTGGGCATCCTGATCGTGGTGGCGGCGACGCTGAATATATCCTCGATCGAGGAATGGCTGGTAAGCGTCCAGGAGTCCGATCTCGAGGTCGCGGGGGGCGAGGATGTCTGGGGGGGCGAGATTGGGCCCATGTTGGATGGGATGCGCGTCGAGTTGACGGACTCGCCGTCGCCGCGCGACAAGCGCCTCGCGGCGATCGACCATATCGTGGCGGAGGACCTTTTCCACGGACGCTATGTGCTCTTTCGCAAGGGGGCGCTCAACGGGATCGATGTGCTTGGGGAAGCGAACCTGCAGCGCCGGGACGACAAGATTTATTTCGTGGCGCTTTTGGATGGCGATGTCGAGGTGCGCGGCGTGGCCGAAATGGCCCGCGCGGAGGAAGGCGATGCGGCGGAACCCATGCCGACGGTTTGGCGCTCGGGCAGCGTGCGGGTTGACGGGGCGACGCATGGCGTGTACGGCCGGGCGGAAGGGCACGAGAGCGGCGCGCACCTGGTCGTGGGCACGTCGCTTAATGACGAGGAAGCGCAATACTTTTGCTTTGCCACGCGCATACGGTAGCCAGGGCGCCCCTTGCGAGTTTAATGACGATTGCCGGCATCCCTTTCATTGGCGCGCACCGTCGACGTGACAGGGGCGCG
The DNA here is from genome assembly GCA_947486375.1 of Candidatus Hydrogenedentota bacterium. Classification (GTDB taxonomy): domain Bacteria; phylum Hydrogenedentota; class Hydrogenedentia; order Hydrogenedentales; genus CANKTP01. The sequence goes on from CANKTP010000009.1 coordinate 33,153, forward strand.
AACTCGCGCTAGGAAGATCCGCATGTCCGAATCCACGGGATTTTTTGGAAGACTGAAGGACAAGCTCGGCAAGACCCGCACCCAATTGGTCGACGGGGTGCGGCGCGCGCTTGGGGGGGGGCTGGGAGAGGAGGCCTTCGAGGAGATCGAGGGCGTGCTGATCCAGGCGGACTTGGGCGTGGACACGACCCAGTCCCTGATTGCGTTTCTCCGGGCGGCGGCGCGGTTGCATCATGTGGGGGACACCGAGACCTTGATCGGCCTGCTCAAGGAGGAGCTGGCGCGGATTCTCGAGCAGGGCGATCACGCGGCAACCTGGGATGGCGGCGGCGGCCCGCATGTGACCTTGATCGCGGGGGTGAACGGTTCGGGCAAGACCACGACCGCGGGGAAACTGGCGGCGCGGCTGCACCGGGAGGGCAAGTCGGTCATGCTGGGGGCGGCGGACACATTCCGCGCGGCGGCGGCGGAGCAATTGACGGTGTGGAGCGAGCGGGTGGGCATCCCGATCGTCAAGCACCAGGAAGGCGCGGATCCCGCGGCGGTGGCGTTTGACGCGACGGACGCGGCCGTGTCGCGCCGCGTGGACTGCCTGTTGATCGACACGGCGGGCCGGTTGCACACCAAGGTGAACCTGATGGAGGAAATCCGGAAGATCCGGCGGGTCGTGCAGAAGCGTATCCCGTCGGCACCGCACGAGGTGTTGTTGGTGCTCGACGCGACCACGGGCCAGAACGGGCTGCAACAGGCGCGGATTTTCACCGAGGCGATCGAGGTGACGGGGATTGTGCTGACGAAGCTCGACGGCACGGCGAAGGGGGGGATTGTGGTGGCGATCCAGCAGGAGCTCGGGATTCCGATTAAGTTTATCGGGGTGGGCGAGAGCATCGACGACTTGCAGCCGTTTAATCCGCGGGAGTTTATTGAGGCCTTGTTTTCCGGAGGGTGAGACGGACGGCGCGTGATGGACATGATGGACGCGATGTCTGGTGGGTAGCGGTCCTGGTTTTCTGGCGGGCGCCCCCTTTTGGAGGGGAAATTGACGGACCGGGCCTTCGGGAGTATTGTATGGGCGAGGACTAGGCTCGGGTCGAACCCAGCGAGGAGTTGCGCCATGAAGCATCCGATTTCGATTATTGTGGCTATTTTTGTTGCCGTATCGGCGTATGCGAACAACGGGGAAGCGTCGGCGAAACCGACCTTCTACAAAGAAGTCGCGCGCATTTTCCAGAAGAATTGCCAGGAGTGCCACCGTCCTGCGGGGACGAATTATGGCGGCATGGTGGCGCCGATGTCGCTGGTGGATTATGACGAGGCGCGGCCTTGGGCGAAATCGATCGCGAAGCAGGTGCAGGCGAAGAAGATGCCGCCGTGGCACGCGAGCGAAGTCCATAACGGGCAATTCAAGAACGAGCGCGTCCTGGCGCCGGAGGAAATCGCGACCATCGCCCGCTGGGTCGAGCTGGGCGCGCCGAAAGGGAACCCGGCGGATGCGCCGGCGCCGAAGGAATTCCAGAACCACGGCGGATGGATGATTGGCGAGCCGGATCTCGTCGTGCCGATGCCGGCGCCGTACGTGGTCTCGGACGACGTGGACGATCTCTATACGGCGTTTCATGTGGACCTGACGCCGGAGTTGCTTGCCGAGGACGCGTGGATCACCTCGTTCCAGTGCAAGCCGGGCAGCAAGATCATTCACCATTTCAATTGCCACTTGCTGTACCCGGACGCGGAGGGAAAGCTGCCGGAGTTCGAGGGATTTCCCGACACGGAGAAGGGCGAGATCGCGCCGCAGGGCGCGGGGCAATATCTCGGGGGCGTGTCCTCGGGCACGGACGCGAACATGTACCCGGAGGGTTTTGGGTATCTCCTGAAGAAGGGGACGCGCGTGACCTTCGACATTCACTATCACAAGGAACCGGGGCCGGGCACGGCGGTCACGGACCTCTCGGAGATGGGCTTCAAGCTGAGCCGGACGAAGCCCGCGCGGGAGATTACGTCGCCCGGGCCGCTGATGAACTTCGCGATCAATATCCCGGCGGGGGACAAACATTTCCAGATCGGGCCGGTCAGCCAGGTGTTTCGGAAGGATTCGGAGATTATCTCGCTCATGCCGCACATGCACCTGCGCGGGACCGAGGCGAAGTTCGAGTTGTTCTATCCGGACGGGCGCCACGAGGTGGTCCTGCATGTGCCCCGGTATGACTTCGCGTGGCAGACGGTCTACTACTACAAAGAAATGAAGCCTGTCCCCGCGGGCACCCGCATCCAGTACACGGCGTGGTACGACAACTCGGCGGAGATGGCGGTCGAGCGCAAATTCGATTCGACGGTGAATGTGACCTTCGGCGAGAAATCGACCGACGAGATGATGATGGGCTTCGTGCAAAGCGCGGACGTGGTCAAGGCGGCGGGGACGGATTGAGGTTTTTGTCGGCCTGATGGACGATATGGACTTGATGGACGATATGGACAGGGCGTCGCGGGGGGGACGGCGGGGTCGGGGGGATTGATCCGTTGACTGTCGTGTGATTGGCTGTTATCATTGAAAATCTGCCCTTGGGCGGGACTAACTCAGTTGGTAGAGTGCCAGCTTCCCAAGCTGGATGTCGCGGGTTCGAACCCCGTGTCCCGCTCCATTCTTTTCTTCGTTTTCCCCAATGTTTATGCGGGTTCCCGCATGCTTCGCTTTCGGTAGCGCGTGTTTTCCGTCCCCTTCGGGAATGCCAATAAATGCCAATGATTTTCTTTCAGGGTCACGCGTAGGGGCAAGCAGTGGGGCGATCCGACGCGGACGGCCATTTCGCGCATGCGGCGCGCATCCCACCTGCTCACTCCCTCGCGACCACCGTGTCGTAGAGCCCGTAGTGTGTCAGTCCCGGGTGGCTCTCGATGCCGGTGTAGCGGAGCGACGCGTCTTCGTATCGTCGGAACGCGAACACGGCCTGGTTCATCTGCTCGGTGTTGAACACCTTGAGCCGCACCAGCAGGTGGAAGTCCATCACCGTCAGCCCGGTGACCGCCAGAAACAAGTCCGGCTCCATCTTCGCGATCACGTCCTGCAGCGTGTTTTCCCGGAAGTCGGTCAGGTACATGAACGCGGGGATCCGCGTCGCGAACTTAATCAGCTTCTCCTGCACGAGCTTGCGCTTGGTCTTGTACTCCTTCTCCTCCTTGGTGAGCTCCCTCTTCTGCGCGGCCGTCAGAGCTTCGTCTTTGGCCTTGTTCTTGAGTTCCTTCACCGTTTCGCTCTTGTTGATGATCGTCTCGATGATGTGGTCGCCCAGCGCGCGCCAGCCTTCGATGCGCTCAACCGCGGCCATCGCCTCGGGATTGTCGAGGACACGCCGCAAGGTGTCGTTGTCCACATTGACGAGCAGCGTGCTCTCCCATTTGCGGGCGAGCAGCGTGGCCGAGGTGCCCGCCATCGCGATATCGAGAATGCCGCCCGCGTCGATCTGCATCATGTTCGCGCCGTTATAGGCCAGCACCGGCAAGAACGACACGAGCTCCCTGACCGCGTTTTCCGGGTTGGGCTCGTTGGGCGACAGGCCGATCCCGTAGTCGGAGAGTTGCCGCAACGCACGCGTGGGCGCGAAATCGAACACGAAGCAGACGGGCTTGAAAATCTCCTCCTCGTTCGGACTGTCGCCGTTCGGGTTCTTGATGGACCACGGCGATTGCACTCGGAACGCCGCCTGGAAATAAGTCTCAGGCGATTTCAGATTGCGCAGCATCAAAATGGACGACCACTGCGGCACAGTGATCCCGGTGGTCAGCTTGCCACAGGATAGCGTGATAGTCTTGGAGTCGAAGCCGCTGCCGATGGCCTCGCGCACGGGTGGCAACGCAGCCAACCCGATGCCCGCCGAAGGCCCGGCGGCAACGATCGCATGGTAGTCGTGCCAGAAAACGTTGTGCTTTTCGGCCAACAGGTTCGCCATCGCGTGACAAGCCGCGACATCAGGTAAAAACCAGAACGAGTGTTGGAGATAGGGCAGCAGGGTGACGTCATAATACGGGAACGGAGCTCGCGACCCGGTCTTGAGTTGTTCCAGCGTCTTGGGCGCGTATCCACCACGGATGATGTCGAGCCACTTTTGAACGTCGCTACCGTGCTTGAACTGTGCTTTCTTCCCCTCGCCAGAGGCTTCGAAGAAGGCGTTTAGGTCAAACTCATCAAATTCTCCGGCGCTCGCGACCGCTATCAACTCAGGGGGCATCTGATACGTCAGCAGATGCAGCCTCGGCAACGCACCATAAGGATTCCACTTGCCGGGGTTGTTCTTCGCGAACTCCTCCTTGGCGCGCTGCTCGTCGGTGTACGTCCAGTTGAAGAGTTGCTCCTCGATAAACTCGCCCGTGGCCAACGCCCTAAACGGCGTGCCGGACAGGTAGAGGTAGGCCTTGGTGGTGATGGGCAGGAACTCGGTTTCCTTTTCCGAGAGTTCACCGAGGTCTTCGTTCACCCCCGCCAGACCGGCGGCGTACTCCAGCTTGGTCTCCTTCTTGGCAACTTCCTCCTCCTCGCCCTCGAACAGCTCCTTGGCCGTCTCGCGCCATGCGCCGAAGTGATATTCGTCGAAGACCACGAGGTCCCAATTCACCGTGTGCAGCCACTCGTTCTTGGGCTTGATGTTCCCCGCCGTATCGCGGCCGAGCAGGTCCTGGAAGGAACCGAAATAGACCGCCGGCTGGTTGCGGTCGATCTGCGTCGGGTCGCTGCCGGAGGAGCGCGAGAGGTACTGCCACCCGTCAAAGTCCACGTGGGATTCCAAGTCCGTCTGCCACGCATCCTCGACGGCGGGCTTGAAGGTGACCACGAGCACGCGCTTGGTTC
>CANKTP010000010.1 GCA_947486375.1 Candidatus Hydrogenedentota bacterium
ACAATGTCGTCCGTCTGCCAGACGTTGGCGTAGACCTCTCCGTCGATGTACTCGAGTTCATTGAGGTGTGTGACAGGAATGACGCCCTCGACGACCCGCACCCGCCCGATCTCGGCGAATGTCGCCGGGTCGCGGAAGTAGAGGGTCGAGGTGCCGTCGCTCATGATGAGGCGTTCGTCATCGTGGGTGAGGCCCCAGCCTTCTGTCGGATAGGCGAACGTTTGTTCGATGGCGAAGGTCGCCGGGTTTCTGGCGAAACAGGTCTCGTTGCGCCAGGTCAGCTGGAAGATCCGGTCGCCGAAGATCGTGATGCCCTCGCCAAAGTACATTTCGTCCAAGGGGGTACTCTGGAGGACTGTGCCGGTGAGGCGGTCCACCCGGCGTAGGGTCGATTCGCCGTTGATTCCGGTTCCCTCGAACATGACGCCATCGACGATCTCGAGGCCCTGGGTATAGGCCCCTCGGTCGTGCGGGAATTCGGCGACGACGCGGTACCCGAACTCGGCCGGCACCGCGCCGGGGCAAGACGCGAGAAGCAAGACAAGCGAGGTGCCCATGCCATACAACGCGGCCTTGGCCATGAAAAAACGCATGTAGGATTCCCGATTGGCGGTATTGGGCTCGAAATGGCCGCGAGGGAGCCATTCCAACCTTTTCCGTTCGGCAGTAGTCTATTCCCGAGAGACGGGGCTTGTCTACACGGATGACAACGTAGCACGGGAGTTCGTCGCTTGAGTACTCGATCCATAGTGAAGGTGCGCCTGGCAATCGCCCCCTGCCTTCTTGCCGCAATCGGCATGATCGGGCATGCCCAGACGCCGCTGGAGCAAGGCGTCCAGCTCATGAACACGGAGAAATACGCCGAGGCCCAGGCCGCGTTCGAGAAGGCCATCGCGAGCGCCCCGGGCGATGCCGAGGCGCAGTTCCAGCTCGCCCGCAGCCTCTTCGAGCAGGAGAAGTTTGATGAGGCAGTCACGGCATTCGAGAAAGCCATCGTCATTGACCCCAAGCAGGCCCGGTATCAGTCCGGGCTTGGCCGAGGCCTCGGCGAAAAGGCAAGGTTGTCGAACATTGTCGTCAAGGGAATGATCGCGCCGCGCATCCGCACCGCCTTTGAAGCCGCCGTGGCCGGCGATCCGAGGAACATCGAATACCGGAACGATTTGCTCCAGTTCTACGTGGAGGCGCCGGGCTTTCTCGGGGGAAGCGAGGAGAAGGCGCTGGAACAGGCCGCCGAGATCGGAAAGCTCGACAAGAAGGAGGGACTGCTGTCCCGAGCGCACGCATACCAGTCGCTCGAAAAGTTCGATGAGGCCTTGAAGGCCTTCCAAGAAGGGATGGCGGCCTATCCCGATGAGAGGGATTTTGCGCTGAATTCGGTAGTCTTATTGCAGGAGCAAAAGCGTTTCGCGGAGGCCTCGAAACTGTTGGCGGGAATACTCGCCAAGAATCCCGACTCGGGGTTCGCCCTGTATCAAACGGGACGCAACGCCGCCTTGTCCGGCAAGGGTCTTGAGGAAGGGAGCAAATGCCTCCTTCGCTATCTTGAACTCACGCCGGGACCTGACGAACCCAAGCATGAGCACGCACACGTTCGGCTGGGCGACATCTACGCAAAGTTGAAGAACCCGGCAGAGGCAAAGAAGCACTACAGCGAGGCGCTCAAGCTCAATCCGAAAAACGAAAACGCCGCGAACGGCTTGAAGGCGTTGGGGTAGAAATCGGATTCGCCTCAATAACGCCCTTCGCGTTCCAGTCGTGACCTGAATCGAATGAAAAACCGGGGAAGACCTTTCGGCCTTCCCCGGTTCGAATTCCTCGGCTAATCTATTCTGCGGCGGTTTCAGCGACGGCGGTGTTGGCGACGACGGCTTGGGCCACGACGATGGTGCGGCCCTTGGCCTTGACGCGCGCGGCCTTGCCGGAACGGTCGCGCAGGTAGTACAGCTTCGAGCGGCGGACGTGGCCCTCGCGGGTCACCTCGACCTTCTCGACGCGCGGGGAGTGCAACGGGAACACGCGCTCGACGCCCTCGCCATAAGCGACACGCCGGACAGTGAAGCGCGCATTCGCGGACTCGTCGCCCTTGTGCGAGATGACCACGCCCTCGAAGACTTGGATACGTTCCTTGTCGCCCTCGACGATACGGAAATGCACGCGGACGGTGTCGCCGACACCGAATTGCGGGACGGTCCCCTTCGCCTTCTTCTGGTTCTGCTCGACTTCTGCCATTAGATTCACGGTGTTTCTCCTTCTAGCGGAGCATCCTGCTCGCGTTTCAATTCTCGTATCAGCTTTGTATCGTCACCGGCGCACCGGTCCAGTAAATCCGGACGCACGCGCATCGTTTGTCTAATCGCTTCCTTCCGCCGCCATCGCTCGATGACGGCATGGTTTCCTTCCCGGAGCACTTCCGGAACTTCCATACCCCGGAACTCTTGCGGCCGCGTGTATTGCGGCGGACCCAGAATCCCGTTGTAAAACGAATCGGTCTCGACCGACTCGAAGTTACCCACGACGCCCGGGATCATCCGGCTGAGCGCCTCGATGATCACCAAGGCGGGCATCTCGCCGCCGCTCAACACATAATCGCCAATCGACACTTCTTCCGCACCCAGCGCCTTCGCCACCCGCTCGTCAATACCCTCGTAGCGCCCGCATACCAGCACCAAGTCCGGCGCTGCCGCCCATTCGCGAATCATCGCCTGCGTCAACGACCGGCCTCGCGGCGACAACATCACCACGCGTTCTAGCGAGTTCCGATCCCGGAGACCTTCTGCCGCAGCAACTAACGGCTCGCACTTCATCACCATCCCCGGGCCACCGCCATAGGGGGCATCGTCCACGGTGCGGTGCTTGTCGGTCGCGAAGTCCCGAATCTGGGTCAGCTCGACGGTGAGAAGCCCTTCCCGTAACGCCTTGCCCAGCAATCCGGCCTGAAGAGGCCCCGCGAACATTTCCGGGAACAAGGTCAACACGTCGATTCGCAGGGCGGCCATCGTTCAAACCGTCTCCTCGTCCGAGTCAACGGCGTGGGCGTCGAGGTTGTCGACGGTAATCGTCCGGGCCTCCCAGTCCACCGCGACGATGACCTGATCGATCACCGGGGCCAGTAGCGTGCGGCCATCGCGTGTCTCGATCTCGATCACGTCGTTCGCCGGCGTCTCCATGGCACCCGAGATGCTTCCGAGGATTTCGCCATTGATGGTCCGAACCTGCATCCCGAGAAACTCGGCCACGCTGCGACCGTTTCCCGCCTTTGCTTGCCGCTCGCCCACAGAAATGACGACCTTGGCCATTCGCATCTTCGCGACCAAGTCGCGCGGCGTACCGGCGGCCAGCTCGATCAGCAAGACATCCCCGTCATTCCGGATGGACTTGACCTTTGGACGCACCTCGGCCTCGCCCGGGATTGCCACCCGGATCCATTTCATCTCTTCAAATTCGTTGGCGTGTCCCGGTTCAACGGTGACACGCAGTTCCCGGCGCGCGGGATTCACGGCCTTGACCGTGCCTATGCCGATTCGATCATCCGCCATCGCGGGCCGTCCTGCGACGGGCCTATTCGACGATGTCGAGCGAAACGCGGAGATTTTGCTTGGCTGCGGCGGAAGCCACCAACGTGCGCACCGCCTTGGCGACGCGTCCGTTCTTGCCGATGACCCGGCCCATGTCGTCCGGGTTGACGCGCAGCTCGAAAACCTGGCCATCTTCGCCATCGATGACGCGGACCTGCACGTCCTCGGGGTGTTCGACCAATTTCTTCGAGATCAATTCAATCAGTTCTTTCACGAGCGGATTCCTTTGGCGCGTCGAAACTACTTCGCCGCGAGGGCGGCCGCCGCGAATTTCTTGATGATGCCCAGGCGAGAGAGCAGGTTCTTGGCGGTGTCGGAGGGCTGTGCGCCCTTCTTCAGCCACGCGAGCGCCTTCTCTTCATTCACCTCGGCACGGGGTTCGGGACGGGCGCAGGGATGATACACGCCCAGTTCCTCGATGACCCGCCCCGTGGTCTTGTCGCGCGAGTCGCACACGACGACGCGGTAGTAGGGCGCATGCGTCCTGCCGCCACGCTTCATTCGGATTACGGTTGCCATTCTTGACCTTCCTTGTTGTTCAACGGTTCCGGGCCGGGGCGACTCGTCGCGCCGGATCCCGATTCGAGTGTAGGTTCAGCGCGCGCCAGGAAACGAGGGCATGCCACGCAACATTTTCTTGCTCTTCCCGCCCTTGAGCAGGAACTTCATCATCTTTTTCGACTTCTCGAAGTCCTTCAACAGCCGGTTCACGTCGGGCACGCTCGTGCCGCTCCCGTCGGCAATGCGCCGGCGCCGGGTGCCGTTGATAATCTTCGGCTTGCGGCGCTCTTGGAGCGTCATCGAGTAGATCATCGCCTCGACGTATTTCAGTTCGTCCTCGTTGATGTCCGCGCCCGGCCCCATCATCTGGCTCATCCCGGGTATCTTTTTGATGAGGTCCGTGATAGACCCCATCTTCTTGACTTGTTGCATCTGCTCGAGGAAGTCCTCGAGGTTAAACTCCGCCTTGCGGGCCTTCTCGGCGAACTTGATCGCCTTGTCCTGGTCGAGGTGTTCCTGGGCCTGCTCGACCAGCGAGACGATGTCGCCCATGCCGAGGATTTGATCCGCCATCCGCTGCGGGTGAAACGCGTCAAGCGCCTCGAGCTTCTCGCCGGTCCCCACGAACTTGATGGGACACCCGGTGATCTGGATCAGGCTGATCGCTGCCCCGCCGCGCGCGTCGCCATCCATCTGGGTCAGGATGACGCCCGTCAGCGGCAGGTTGTCGTGGAATTGCTTCGCCGAGTTGACCGCGTCCTGCCCGGTCATCGCGTTCGCCACGAAGAGAATCTCGTGCGGCGTCACGGCCTTCTGGATTTGCCGCACCTCGGCCATCATCGCGTCGTCGACATGGAGTCGCCCGGCGGTGTCGAGAATGATCGTGTCGCAGCCGCGCATCTGCGCCTCGCCGCGCGACATCACGCAGATGTCCACCGGGTTGGCATGCTCGCCAAGGCTAAACGATTCCACGCCCGCCTGGCCCGCGATCACTTCCAACTGGCGGATGGCGGCGGGACGGTACACGTCGGCACCGACCAGCAACGGCTTGCGGCCCTTCTTCTTCAAATGAACCGCGAGCTTGCCCGCAGTAGTCGTCTTTCCTTGGCCTTGGAGCCCGACGAGCATGATAATCGTCGGCGCCTTCTCGGCCGTGATGAGCGGTGCGTTGCTCCCGCCCATGATCTTCACCAGTTCGTCATGGACGATCTTGACGATCTGCTGGTCCGGCCGGATACTGTCGATGACTCTCTGTCCATCGGCGGCCTCGGTCACGTCGGCGATGAATTGCTTCACCACCTTGTAATTGACGTCCGCCTCCAGCAACGCCATGCGGATAAGCTGGAGGCCTTCCTTCATGTTCTTCTCGGTCAGTTTGCCCTGGCCGCGAAGGTTCTTGAAGGCGTTTTCGAGTTTTTGGGACAGCGATTCAAACACGGATTACCACCCGACCGGATTCCACGAGGGAAACTGGCACGAATTTACAGCGGGAACGCGCAGAGACACAACACCCCTGCGAGAGAAACGGGATTTTAGCACATAACCGCAAGCGGCTTCAAACGTTATCGGGATTGACCGTCGAATTCGGGCACCCGGGCAATTCCCCGCTCAAGCAGGGCGATGATTGCCCCCCCGACTGCGAGCGCGATCGCGAAAACAGGCATCGGAATCCCGCTGGATCCGGCGGCGAGGTGTTCGATCGAGTCGACCAATGGCTGCGGCAGATTTCCGGTTTCCATCAGCACGAGGCCGCTATTGAACAGGGCGTGAAAGAGGATGCACGGGAATATCGAGCGCGACCGGAAAGCCAGCCAAGTGAGCACCGCGCCCGTAAGGCCCGTCGACACGAGGCGGTAAACGTTGAGGTGAAACAGCCCGAAAAGGAGCGCGACGACGGCGATGGCGGCCCACCGGGGCATCCGTTCGCGCATCCCGGAGAGGATCGCACCCCGGAACAGGAGTTCCTCGCAGATGCCCGGGGTCACTCCCATGATGAAGATCAAGAGCGCGAGGCCTTGGGGAGTCGCCGCCAAACTCATCAAGTCCTCCACCCCTGACATGAGTTCCGGGGGCGACTTGAGGACGCGTTCCTGCCAGAACTGGAGTTGCAGGCTGATGACGATCCACGCGGGAACCAACGCTACCGCGGCAAGGCAGGGTGCCAGCGGCGGGCGGCGAAGCCCGAGGGCGTTCACAAAGTCGATGCGGAAGTACCACAAGAGGAGTAGCACGGGGGCAAGTACGACTGCGTATTCCGTGATGAGTAGCCCGGAGCGGAGATCGCGAAGCTGCACGGTGGCGCCGACATAAAAGACGAGCAGCATCACGATCGTGTACAAGCCCAGCGACATGCCGGGGGTGGGCGCCTCGCGGGGGGGTATCTCCGACCGCCGGAAGGTGATGTGGAGTCCCTTGTCCTCGGAGAGGATCACCTCGTCGCGTTGGAACATCCACACCGCCACGACAAGGGACAACATTGCGTAGATCGAGGTGCAGAGAAACACGGCGAAGACCGTGTCGAGGGAGGCTTCGCCAATCATCAGCGCGCGGAACAAAAGCGCCACGTTTGCGATGGGGATGAATTGGGTGGCCGCGGTCAACTTCATGTCCGGCGACGACGCGAGGGCGACGGGGAGGACGAAGAGCATGAACAGGGGAGTGACCAGGTTTTGCGCTTCCTTGAACGACCGCGCCAGCAGCGACACAGTCATCATCGCCGCGGAGATAATGAACGCGAGCGGCACGAAGACGATGAGCATCGCCAGGATGGCCGACGGCGTCACGCTCAAGGCGGCCAGATCCAGCGGTATGTCCCCGTCCCTCGCTTGCTTCGAGATTTGCGAGAGGAGAAAGACGAGGGTACCCGCCATGCTCGCGAGGTTGAGCAACCCGGTGAGCATCGACAGCACGAACACGGCCCCGAATTTACCGACCACGATGTCCAGCTTGCTTGCCGGCGTCGAGAGCAGGGTCTCGAAGGTGCCGCGTTCCTTTTCGCCGGCAGTCAGGTCCACGGCGGGGTAAAACGCCCCGATGGCAAGCATGAAAATCATCATCCCGGGCAACACAAGCCCGAATATCGAACCGGTCATTTTCTTCGCCGGGGCCTTGTTCTCCTGTTGGATATCGAGGGGTTTCGCGAAACTTTCGTCCAGCCCATTCTCCCTCAAACGGTCCCGAAGTAAGTTGGATCGATGTTTCGACAAGCCGTCCTCAATCCGGTCGGCCGCCTCGCGCGACGCCGACTCGGTGGCGTCGAACTGAATGCGGATTGGGACCGTTCCGCCTTTTTGAAGCACATCGACCACATCGCCCGATGCGATGACTACCGCATCGACCTTCCTCGCCGCGAGATCTTCCTCCGGACTAGCGGATTCCGTCAGCTCAACGAGGGGGACGCCCGCGATCCATTCCCGCACAGGGGACGTATCTTCGGCGCGCAATACCACCTTCGACGGGGTCGACTCAATCTTGCCCTGCTGCACCAGTGCGAATTGCCACATCACGATGCTCAATGCCGGATAGAGCACGACCGGCACCCCGATCATCGCCAGGACCGTGCGTTTGTCGCGCAGGGTATCCAGGAGTTCCTTTAGGAATATCGTGCGAACGATTACTGAGTTCACTCCGCGACCTCCGCGGTCCGGTAGACCAGCGCCATGAACGCATCGTGTACGTTCGCTGTCCCCGATCGTTCGTAAAGTTCGCCCAGCGTGCCAAGCGCCAGGATCGATCCCTCGTGCATCAAGCCGATCCGGTCGCAGAGCATCTCTGCCTCGGTCATGTAGTGGGTCGAGAAAATAATCGAACGGCCCTCGTCCCGCGCGCGGCGAATGAAATCGAGGATGGTGCGGCTCGAAAGGATATCCAGCCCGAGGGTCGGTTCGTCGAGAATGAGTATGGAGGGTTCGTGAAGGATGACCCGCGCGATCGAGGCGCGCTGGGTCTGGCCCGTCGAGAGCGTGTCGCAGCGCCGATCGACGAACGGGCCCATGTCTAGCATCGCCACGACGGCCTCCGTGCGCGAACGGATCCGCCCATCCTCCAGCCCGTATAGGCGCCCGAAGTAGCGCAGCATTTCCCGCACGGTGAGCCGCCCGTACAGCTTCGTGTTCCCTGAAAGAAACCCAATCTGCCGCCGTGCGGTGTGCGGGTCCTCCGCGGCGGGCCGCCCCTGGATCACGCACTGGCCCGAGGTCGGCGTGATGATCGTGCCCAGCATGCGCAGGAGCGTCGTCTTCCCCGCACCATTGGGGCCGAGCAGGCCGAAAATCTCGCCCGCCCCGACCGAAAACGACGCATCGCGGACCGCCTCGACATTGCGGCCCCGGGCACCGTGATAGACCTTGCGTAGACTCTCGGCTTGAAGGATAGACATCGGCGAATCCGGTTCGGAGTGATGCGCCTAAGACTGCCGATTCCCCCGAAGCGAGTCAAATATGCGATCTCGGGGCGGGAACTCGGCAGGGCCGCTGCCCGCGCACCGACGAGGATCGCGCACGCCCCGATGTGTGAAATTCTTCGGATTATCGATATTCGAGCCCGCAATTGGGACGCTCGGCAAGCATCGCGGCATGCCCAACTAAGCAGCAGGGGGATGTTCGTCGCGCTCGCCTTTCAATGGTCGGCGAAATTCTTGAAGCCGGGACCGCATCACTTCCCCTCTGTCGAAATCCACGGACTCTTTATGGTTGCGGCGGCGGCGGGTAAATTGTTTACGCCAATATGAGAATAATGAAGCCGGCGGCAGAGACTAAGGATACTTAACCATATGAAACACTTGGGATTGTAACGTGCGGCCATTGTTGACTCTGGATAAGGTCTGTGCTATAAAGACCGGCATAGAATGGGACAAGCGCACTCTTACAGTGTCAGGAACACGGGTCAAAATGAGGCTTGGAATTGATGCGTCTGCGAATGAGTCCGACGGGTTGATTTCGAGATTTCTGCGGGCACGTATCGAGAGCGGGACAACCGGGGGGAATCCGCCGATGCGCAAGGGTTTCACGAGTAATAGGATTGCAACGATTCGGTTCCGGAGGTAGGGCAGGTGAGCATCAGGATACTCGCGATAGTGACGTTGGCCGCGATGGCGGGGTTGGGGATAGGATTGCCACAGAGGGACTTCGCCGCATCGTCCAACGAGCCGCAAGATGCGGTGCCCTCCGAATCCGCGCCGTCTCCCATCGAGGAAGACCTAACGAGCACCGTTGCCCCGAAGCTCGAGTATCGTTTCGCCCTCGACGCACCATTTGGCGTCATGACGCCCTCGCCCTCGTCCACGCAGGTTAAAGCGGTATTGTCCAACGCACTGGCGCCTCCTTCACTCCGCGGAGAAGCAATTGGACCGGAATCCGACTCATTGACCTCCACAACCCTCGAACGTTACCAAGTGGCACAGGCTGCGGTCACTATTACCACCACCCCTCCAGAGGCCGGGGGTACGGTAACGACAGGGGCCCAGGCGCCGGAGGGCGTCATATTCGAGGACAACTTTCTTGGTGCCGCGAACCGAATTTGGTCGGTATCGGCCCAAGGGGGTAATGCTCCTATCAACTATGCCAATGGCACGTTCGAGTGGGTGAATCCTCGCCCTGCGGACAATCCTGCCTTCAATAATCCGAGGTTTCTGGGTGGCGTCGACGGCGCGCGGATCACCCTGCGATTTCTCATTCCCGGCCTTTACACGGTTACGCTTGAACGAGACGGAGATTCCGACACGGTGGATGTCTTTGTCGGAGAGGCCACGGAACCCCTCACCGCTACGCTGGCCATCACGAATGTGCTTTTGAACGACACCGCGCTGTTACCCCTCCACGACTGGATGCCCCTTTTTCAAATGGTGTTGTCCGCCGAGGAAGACGATGAGACCGGGTTGATCGCGGATCGCGTCTTGGGACAATTCTCCTACGGCATCCAGGAGGGGTGTCCGTCCAATCCCGACGGTACGTTTGCGTTCGACGCCGGGTTGGTGCCGCGGCAGGAGGATATCCTCGAGTTCGGCCTGTTTGTCGATAGTGGCGACGATGGGCCGGACGGCGTGTTGAATCCCGCTCACGATTTCCTGTTGTTGACCTGGGCGAACGACGGTTTCCCCTATGGCGAGTTGTCCGGTTTCGGCGGCAATTTGTCTTACGAGATGGACTTTTACGCCAACGGGTTCCTGCTCGATCCGACCTTCGATTGGGTCCGCGCAAATCCGGATCCGGGAACCGGGCTCATCGTCGCGCTGCGCACATCGGCGACTTGGCGGAATGCGACGACGCTGGCCTACTCCTTGTTTGCGAGCTCGGATACGCTGGTCAATCCCGCGCTAAACCCCGGCGGCCCGGTCGGCGGCGACTACACCACGACCTTGGACGACCAGGGCGAGCCGATCGATTCCATTCCCGATCCCCCCGTGATTTTCCAAGGCACGGGCACGGGCGCCATTTGCGTGCGGTATTATTCGAGTTTCGGTGTCCACGATAGTACCGGCACCCCGCTCGAAACCACCCAGAATGACAGCACCGAACGGAACATATTCGCCTGGCCAATCAAGCTATATACCCCAGCCGCAGAGCATATCCGGCCTCGCTTCGACGGTGTGACCCAAAATTTCGACTTCGTCACCGGGGAATACATGGACCTTCGGACGATTTTCGCCCTGGAGACATGGACAAGCGTCGTTGGAATCAATATTCATGGCGGATCGAACGCCTTCATCGGGGGGCCATTCCTGAACGAAGTCAACGTGGTGCTGACCGATATCGGGGGCAATCCAGATGACCCGAATGCAGGGAATGGGGGACTGAACGCGCGGACCGGGATCGAGCGATTTACGGCATCCGGGCTCAATGACTCGGACACGGCCAGAGACTACGATTATGCTTTTAACGGCGTGTGGGTGTACCACGACACGAATAACAATGGCCAGTTTGATCCGCCCGTGAAGAGTAATGCTGGCGGGGTGACGTTTACAGACTTCCCCATGTTTCCGGATTTTTTTACGTCTGACGCCCTCGACATGGTCGACCCCTATGAGCCGGGCTGGGAGTACATTGCGAATCCTCCTTGGGGAGGGGATCCGGCTTGGAAGGTTCGCCTTAGACTTTCGGGCACCCGGCGCCGGCCGCCGGATGCTACGCCTTCGGGCGCGATAGAGGCGACACCCGACGACATCGCAGGTAGATTTTCCCCCAGCGGGAATTCATCCACATCTTCGGACTATTTCGTTGTCGTCCGAGGCGACAGTGGATATCAAGACGTCTCGCTTGTTCAGGGCGACGGGACCGGGTTGCGTCCGGGAGCCGACTTCCGCGCTTTTATTGAACCCCGGCGATTTAATCCTAATTTGACATGGTGGGAATCAATCGAAGATGCGTTTAACGGCGTGTTTCCGACACAGGGGGGATGGGATGGCGGAATTCTGACCGACTTACAAGTGAATCGAAGCGCCGAGTTGCCGAGATTGGTGGAAGATCCCGACGATCCTTTTGCAAACTTGCTTTTTGACTCGGTGGTCGTTGAACCCAACGTCGTCGTTTCGCCCGGACAACAAAACCCCGTGAACGACTGGCCGCCTTCGAACCCGGCGACTCATTTCCATTCGCAGATGACCGATCCGCCGGTTGGCCCGTCCCAGCCCGCCTATGATAGCGCGGCATGGAATCCGGCGGCCAATCTCAATACCGAGAAATGGTGGCCACAGCGCACACTGAACCAAAACAATGCCAAACCCCAGCGGGCCACGACCGAGGTTCATGACCTTGTCCTCACGTACAACACCAACAACGAATCTGGAAAGATCACGAACGTAGATTATACGGGCGGTTCTTTTTTCGATATACTTGCTATCAGACAAGGCTCGAGTTTGTTCGACACGTGGCTAGACCCCTTTGGCTTATGGTGGAGCGCCCGCGGCGATTCACCCGGGCCCATTGACGAGGGGGAGGACGGCATTTCGATCGAGGTCGCGCCGGGAGTTTTCGAATTTCATCCCACCTACTTCTTTGATCGCCATACGGTGGGCACGCATAATTTCAGCTTTATTAGCATCGCCTTTTCCTTGTCCCCGTTCATCGCGCTCACAGTGGACGATCGATTCATACGGCAACAATACGCCTTTGAGACCATTCCGTTTTTCGACCGAATTTTCGATAGTACAGGAAACGGAGTCGGTCCCCGGTCGCCGTTTTTCCCTGTCCCGCCGACGCAACCACCGCTGCCGGATTTATCCAATTGGCCACCGGCGGAGACGGACGATTTTGGCTTTGCGCTTAACCCGCCGCTCCCCTTGGGCGAATATCCTCGCCTGACAAATTGGCGCCAAACGGACCGGGCGGCGAGAATCCTGCAGCAACATGCGAACCAGTCGGATCCGCCCACCGCCATGCTCGGAATCAACCTTGTGGGCGTGGACGATCCGGTGACCAACCGTATCGCCCAGGTACTCCTCGAGGAAGTCACCGTGGCCTTCTGGGGGCCAGACTTTACTCCGTCGGATTTTCGCGGCCTTTCGGCGAATGGTCTCAGCATCAACTCGGGCGTGGCCCTTTACGAGGACAGCACCACCGGCTTCTCAGGCGGTACGTTTTTCGCCACGGGCGCCGAAATTGACGGGGTTTTGGGCGCGGATCGCCGCGTC
Organism: Candidatus Hydrogenedentota bacterium; assembly: GCA_947486375.1. Classification (GTDB taxonomy): domain Bacteria; phylum Hydrogenedentota; class Hydrogenedentia; order Hydrogenedentales; genus CANKTP01. Next base: position 12,706 of record CANKTP010000010.1, read on the forward strand.
GAGCTAAGCAATTTTGCCTGGCCAGACGCTCCCGAATCGGTCGATATCGATGGAAATATCGATGAGGACGGCGATGGCGAAATCGAGGGCGAGCTCGACGCCGCCGACGATCTGGACGGCGATGGCGAAATCGATGCGGACAATAACGGCGAAGTGGATCCGGGAGACAAGGCCTGGGTTCTTCGCATGAGGCCCCGGAATCTTTGGCGCGTCCCCACGAGCGACGATTTTTACGGCGAGGGCCTCGGAACCATAGGTGGCGATGGCGGCACGGCGGGAGAGGGCGAAGGGGAGGGTGAAGGCGAAGGCGGTGGAACGGGCGGCGGGGGAGGAGGAGGAGGAGGAGGAGGAGGTGGCATTGATTTGAAGGCCGGCTCACACGGCCCCACGGTTTCCGTCCAAGACCCCATGACGGGCGAATCGCAATTGGTGACGGCCCCCATTGTGTCCAACAAGGCCCTGCCTGACGGCGGCAACGTGGGCGACGATCTGTTCGTCGCCGTACGGCCCTCCGCGTCGGTTCGCGCCCTCGAGAAAATCCGCGCGTTTATCCCCGCGTCCCTTCCGAGCCGTGAACTTGCCGACCGGGTTGCCGGCATCATCCTGTCGCCCGACGTAAGCCTCCCGGCATCGGCGCTCGAACGCCGAAACCCCGAGGAAAGCCCGGTACAAGATTGGTACGGTCACGATACGCTGGAATTCAATGTTCCCGTCGAGGTCGTCAGCCTCGCGACCCCGGGAATGGAACTGTCCCCGAACGCGCCGGTCGCCGTTCTGGGCATCGACATGTCGACAAATCGGCCCTCCGCCGAGGCGACCCCATTTACCTCGGAGGTCGTCGGCGAGGGCACGAGGGACACCGCGACCCGGACCTTGACAGTTCTTGGGACACCCTTCACCAACGGCGACGGTCCGCTGGATCTGTCCGGCGATTTTGTCGTCGACAGCCAGTTCGAGGCCTACCGGATATCCTCGAACAGTGCAAACGAGCTTCGCTTCGTCAGCGGCACCCCGCGCGCCGGCGCATGGTTCGTCGCGCACGATCCGGCGTTCCTCGAGCAAGTCATCGTCGAATTGATCGACGAGGGCGTCGACGGCCAATTCCGTCTTTCCGAGGATCTGGCCCTCTTGAGGCACGAAGATCCGGCGAATGCGTTTGGCAGTGGGCCTTCGTTTAGCGGGGTCTCCCTCTACCGGGACAACCCCAATCATCCCGACAACCGCCCCGGAGTATTCGATGCGCCCGTATTCGCGGACGGGGCATTCGCCTACGTCGATCTACCGGTGCGCCTCGACGATCCGCCGGTCCGCATCGGCAAGGCGGGCGAACCCAATACGCAAGTCAAGTTCGTGTTCAGTTCCCCGGGAACGGACGCCAATCCAAGCCCGGTTGCGGACCAACCTCGCCTGCGCCAATGGGTGCCCGACGCGTTCGGGGGTCCGGCCCCGGGCATGGAACCTGACATTTTTGTCGTGCTTCGCTCGACCGACTTGATGACGCTCGGCGATGACCTTCGGGCCTCCATCGTCTCGTGGGGACCGAATACGCCGACCGAGCCCGATCCGGACACCTTCACATTCCCGGCGCCGCCGACGCAGCCCGCGGACGAGTTCGACATCTTCAGCGAATTCGCATGGGGTGCGCGGGGCTTGGGCTTTATCAGCTTTTTCAAGGATCCGCCCCTCTATTATTCCATGGATGGCAACACGGCCAGGCAGCAGGCCGACATCACCGGGTTCGATTGGATTCGCACCACGGCCGCGAAGTTCGCCGTCACCGACGTCATCGCCGGGGGTGCCGGGGTGTCGAGCGATTTCACCGGAACGCCCGTACGCCAAAGGCCCGGCGCGTCCATCCAGTTTGTCAGTCTCGGGGATGCCGCGCGAATTACGTCCTATGCGTGGGATTTCGGCGATGGCGAGGTTTCGGACCTGAACGATCCCGAGCATGAATATGACGCGGTCGGGGTATATACGGTCACCTTGGTCACGACAGACAACGTCGGGGTGACGCGGACCGCGACGAAACCCGAATTTATCACGATTTTGGAAACGCCCTTCGTGGATTTCGACGCGGTCCCCCGCGTGAAGGAAACCGTGTTCGATCCGATCAACGAAATCGATTTCGCGGATATTCAGTTCAACGATTTGTCCCAGGGCGGTCCGGGGAATCCCGCGACCGTGTTCGCCTGGAATTTCGGCGATGGCGGCACATCGGACGAGAAGGACCCGATTCACCGTTACACGGCGGCGGGACTGTATGACATACAGTTGACGGTAACGTTCCAAGACTCCTCCGAACGCGAGCTCCTGCGGCAGGAATTTGTCGAGATTATCACCGTCGGCGCGGAGGGCGAGGGTGAGGGCGAAGGCGAGGGAGAGGGCGAAGGCGAGGGAGAAGACGTCCCGACCGCGACGCTGGGTCTCGGCGATTCCATCAGCGCCGGAAACGTGGATCGGAACACGCATGCCTTGGTGCCATTGAACGACTGGGTGCCGCTATTCAACTTCAACATGTCGCCGGACGACGAAGACGCACCCGCCGCCCGTTTCCTCGAACGCATCGTGTATAGTCTCGTGACCGATGGCGAGGATCGCGACTACGACATTTTCGGCGGTCCGGCCGTTTCGGACATCCTTGAATTCGGGTTGTTTGTCGAGGGAGGCGATCCTGCCGAGGATTTTGACGGGGGATTGGATTTCGCCGACGACCTGCTCTACGTTTGGGACAACGAAACGCCGGGCGGCCCCTTGGCGGCCTTGTCGAGCTCAAGGCCGGGGAATCTCATCTACATTCTCGACTTTATCGGCGACGGTACCCCGGCCGATCCCGATTTCCCCGTGACGACCGGCGCGACCACCGACGGACAATCCTATATCGTGGCCGTGCGCACCTCGGCCACCTGGCGCTATGGCATCGGCATGACGTATCAGGTCCTCGACATGCTGATGACGCCGAATCCCCTTGACGACGAGGGGGCGCCCGTGGACTCGTATCCGGGCGAGTTCGACGACGGCGGTCTGTTCGAGACCACCAATGCGTATTCATCGAGCTTCTACATGGTCGACGCGACCGGAATCTCGGGTTTCGAGGATGAGGGGTTCTTCTATAACGCATGGAATTGGCCCACGTCGTTCTACACGCCGCAATCGGAATTCGCGCGACCGCGCTTCGATTTGGGCGGGGCCTTGTTCGATTTCGTCGTGGGCGAGCACTTCCAAATGCGGGGGCTTTTCCCGCTCGAGTCCTGGGTTCCCGTGGCCGCCATAAACTTGCACTCGACGGGACTGCCGATTCCATTCGAACACTTCATTTTTACCGTGGGCGACGAGGATCCGATCCCGCAAGCCGCGCTGAAGGAGGTGAACATGGTGTTCACCGACATCGGCGGCGACCCCAGCAACCCCACGCCAGGCAATGGCGGTTTCGACCCCCGTTCGGGTTTCGATCCCTTTTTCGAGTTTTTCGATTCCGAGTTCGTCGACCCCAACGTCGCGATCGGCAAGGACTTCGGCTTCAACGGCGTTTGGGTATTTCACGATTCCGATAACGACGGAATCTTTACGCCCCCGACCCCCCTCGCCACGGGCGGCGTCAGTTTCACCGATCACCCAATGCTTCCGGACATTGACCTTCCCCAATGGCAGTACGTGCCCCTCCCGCCCGGTGGAGGCGATCCGTGGTGGAAGATTCAACTCAGGTTCTTCGACGGCAGCCGGTCCCGCATTGCCGACCGGGACACGTTGACGGACGGGTTCTTGGAAAACGTACCTGACGCGGGGCCCGACTACTTCGTCGTGTTCCGCGCCGACAGCGGCTACCGCGATATTTCGCTCGAGGCGGGCGACAGCGCGGGATTGAGGATCGGCGCCGACTTCAAGGCATTCCCCGAACCGCGGCGGTTTAATCCCGTCACGCGCGACGTGGACGGCGGAATCTACGTGGACAGCATGATTCCCGCGGCATCGTTCCTGGATTCGGGCGACGTCTGGCAAAACGATCCCCGTTGGGGCGAAACCGAACCGTGGTGGCCGGAGCGGACGCAGAACGAAACGAACACGAAGCCGCAGCGCTCGGGCGCCGAGGTGCACGATTTGGTGATGTTGTACGAGTCCCGCTCGTCGACCGCCTACGTGCCCGATATGCCGTTCCAGTTCTCCTTTTTCTCCTCGTGGCTGGATCCCTTGGGCGAGACGGCGGCCCAGTTCCTGAACAACGATTCCCCGGGCGTGGGCTTCATCGAGTTCAGCGTGTTTCAAAGCTTCGGCGACTACAACACGGTGTTCACCAATTCGCGAACTTCCGCGTCCCACCCGGCCTTCGAGTCAGCACCCTTCTTCCTTCCGCAATACGATAATCCGCCCCGCTCGGCCTTCTATCCGGCGACCTTGCCCGTGGCGTCCGTGGCATTGCCGTCCACGCCCGAGCTCGAGACCTGGCCGGCCATCTTGGCGCCGGGCGCATACCCCCACCTGACGGACTGGGACGCGGAAGACAGGCAATCCCGCCTGTTAATCGAGCGCGTCGATTCCGCGAGCGAATTCACAGGGATGCTCGGCTTCAATATTGTCGGCGTCAACGATGCGGAAACCAACCGCGTCGCCCCGAGCACACTGGACCGTATCACGGTCGCGTTCTGGGGACCGGAATTTCGCCCGGCCGATCTGATGCCGCTTGACGTCGATGGGTCCGATCCGGACGGCGGCGTGATGCTCTGGGCAGACTCGACGGCCTTCCCCCTCGATGGCGTGTTTCTCGGGTTCCCGTTCCCCGGCTTTCTTAGCGATACCTTTCTCGGGGACACGATTGTGCCCGTGAACGATTTGCGTTGGGCCAATAACCCCGAGCCAATCGATATGGACGGGGACGGCCTCGCGGACGACATGAACGGGGACGGTCAAGTCAATTCGAGCGACCATGCGTGGGTCTTGCACTTGACGCCACAGACACCCATACCCTTGCCCTTGGATGACTCCGATCAGATTACCAATGCGCAGGGCGATGATTTGTTCCTGGTGATCCGCACCTCCAATACGATTTCGCGCTTCGAACAATTTCGCGCCGTCGTGCCGGCATCGCTGCCCAGCCGCCCCGAATCCAGCAAGCAAGCGGGGATTGTCTATACGCCCCAAGGCCGCGTGGACCCGGGTGCCCTCGAAAAGCTGGGCCCGGAGGAAGGCGTCGTCGCCGATTTCTATAGCCACGACATGCTCGAGGCGAATGTGCCGGTAGAGGTATTGAACCTGGTGCCGCGCAACTCGCAGGTGGTCGCCAGCGGCTCGACGCTGCCCGTTTTCGGAATCGACATCTCGACCAACCGGCCCGATGGAACGGTCGACTCGGGAACGGCGGGGGTCGGCGGCGCCGATTCGTTCGTCGACACCTCGAAAGTGTGGACGCCGGCCGCTTTCATCGGGAAATGGCTTGTGGATGGCGGCTTCGAGACCTTCCAGATCGTTGGGAACACCACGACCCGGTTGCAGCTCCTGGACGGAACACCCCGGTCCGGTGCCTACCGGATCGTCAAGGATCCGACTTTCTTTGAGCAGCTTGTGGTCGAATTCTACCGCTCGTCGTCCGAGTCCACGTTTAGCCTGCCGATCGACTTGCTACCCTTGGATGTAAATCAGTCGATAAGCGGCGTCGCCCTGTATCGCGACAACGATTCCAGCGCCGCAAACCGCAACGGCGCATTCGATCCCGGCGTCGATATCCCAGTCAAGCTCGATGCCGCACCGTTCATCTCGGGCGTCTCGGGCCAACCTGCGGCACAAGTCCAGTTTGTGTTCTCGTCGCCCGGCACGGACGCGCTTCCGGGCGCGATCGCCAATCAGGAACGATTGCGCCAATGGGTGCCCGATACCTTCGGCGGCGCGTCGGCGGACCCGTTTACCGGCCCCGATTTCTTCGTGGTCATCCGCGCCTCCGAAGAGCTGGACGAGGGCGACGATTTTAGCCTCGGGATCGTCTCGTGGGGACCGGCGACGCCGTCCGCGCCCGACCCGGATACCTTCGTATTCCCCGCGCCCCCGGGCGAGGCGAAGAAGTTCGACGAATTCCCCTTCGGATCGCGCGCGCTCGGGTTTATCACCTTTTACGAGGACTCCCCCACGCGGTATTGGCTGCGAGGCCAGCAAGCCTTCTCGGAGCCCGATCCCAGTCCGTTGCGGTGGATTCGGACCGGCAGCCAGAAACAGGTGCAATCGGGCTCGTACATTGCCCGCGGCCCAATCGATTCGCCCGGAGACATCCGTATTGACTCGGTCGAACCCGACGAAATACCCGTGGCCATCCCGGACGCCCAGCCCTTCGAGCTGATTATCCGCGGCGAAAACTTCGGCGCTGGGTCGTTGCCCTTGGTATCGATCAGCGGCTACGCCGTCGAGGTGTTGACCGGGACCGACACGGCCATCACCGTGGCGGCCACCAATTCGTCCGAGACGCCCGAGGAACCCATCGTCATCCTGGTGACGAATACGGTGACCGGCATGGAAGCCAGTGCGGAGGGACTCCTCACACTCACCGGCTCGGGCCCCGGGACCGGCAACGATGCGCCCAAAGTAGTGCGGGTCGATCCCGATCAAGGCGCCATTGGCGATTTTCCGGTCACGGTAATCGGCGAGAACTTCTCGGCGCTCCCGGACTTCGCGGTCTATTTCGGGATAACGTTCATGCCGGTCACCTCCGTCGCGACCGACGGCAAGAGCGCCGTGGTCGGTTATCCCACGGGTGGCTTGCCGGTCACGGGTTTACTCGATGTCAAGGCGGTAAACTTGGATGCATCGAGTGGGAACTCGCAAAATACCCTGGTGGACGGGTTCGAATACCTCAACCCGCCGGCCGCGCCGGTGGCGCCGTGTTTTATCGCCACGGCGGCGTACGGGACGCCCTTCGAGCGTGAGTTGGGCGTACTCCGCGGATTCCGCGATGGCGTGTTGCTCAAGTCGGCCCTCGGGACGGCTTTCGTCGAGGCGTATTACACGACATCCCCCGCGTTGGCGGATGTGATTGCGCGCGAGCCGTGGCTTGCCGCCGTCGTGCGTGCGCTGTTGGCGCCGTTGGTGTGGGCCATCGCCTACCCGATTGGAACGCTTGCCGCCGTGGCGGCGGGAGCGATGTTTGCCGTGATGCGGCGTTCTTCGCGCAGGCGCACGGCCGTCGCCAAGGGAGATTGACATTGGATAGGATGCCGGAGATGATTTCGATGAGAGGAATTTTCGCCGCCAGCGTCGCCCGCGGGTGTATTGCCGCTGCCGCGTTCGCCCTTGGGGCGCCCGCGTTCGCGTTTTATCCCTTCGGCGGTTCGCCGATCGATGCGCTCGACATTCGCTTTGTCCGCTGGTCGACGGACTACATGGACACCAATGGAGACGGCGACGTGAGCGGTCCGGACGAAGGAATCGAGATGACACTCGAGGGGGGCGATTTCGGGTGGACGCCTGAGGAAATGGTCATCATCAAGGATGCCTTCGCCGTGTGGGCCAATGTCCCCACGAGTTTCGCCGAGTTCACCTACACGCGGCCCTTGGAGGATCCCGCCGAAATCAGCTCCGGGACGGGCGAGACCACGCTCGCAACAGACGGCATTAATCTCGTGGCCGTACAGGTTCAGGGAGACACCATCCTCGAGGCCGCCCTGAACGATCCCGGGATTCTGGGGATCGCGGAAATTACCATGATAATCGAGGACCAATATGTCGTGTCGGAGGACGGCACCATACTATTTCCAGTTACCGGCGGCCAGATACTCGAGTCCGACATCGTCATCTCGGGTGCAAACCATCGCAGCAGCGGCGCGGGCGTTCCGCCCGTGGCCGATCTCAAGGGTACGATGGTCCACGAGATTGGCCATCTATTGGGGCTTGGCCATTCCCCGATGAACAATCTCGAGCAAAACGAGGTGCTCGGCTCCATCGAGACGGCATTGTTCGCCCAGCGCGGCGCGGACGGCCTTTTGCACCGTGTCGGCGTCACGCCCACGATGTTTTTCTCCTTGTTTCTCACCGATGACGGCACCGGCGAACTTTACGATGGCGGGCTCGACCTCGCCCCGGATGACATCGCCGGCGTCTCCTTTCTATATCCGCGCAGGAACCCCGATCCCTATTTCTCGATCGTGCAATCCGCGCGCTCGCAGGCACGCGAAGGCTTCCCCTCGACGCAAATTCTCGGCGGGCTCGTGACCGCATGGTGCGATGCGGACAACGATCCCGTGACTCCGCGGGTCCCCCTGGTGAGCACCATCACCGGCTTGTACAAGTACGTTACCGAGGAGGCGGAGCGGGGCGAATTTGCCCTGAATGGCCTACCCAAGGAGATCGAGGCCTTCGGCGTCGAGGGGCCGTTTCAGGCCTCCTATACCCTTACCATCGAGCCCTTCGAGGGCGTGGAGGCCGTCGACTCGACCCACGCCGCGACTGCGGCCCTAATCGGGCGCGCGCAAGACGCCTGGGCGGTACCCTACGACACCTCGTTCCCCTCCGAGGTGTATCACCGGGAAGGCGGGCTCTTTGGCCGCAAAAACTTCGATCGCGGCACCGCCCTGGTGTACAACCAATTCGACGAGGAAGTCGTGGCCCAGGACACCGGGCGTTCGCTTGACCAGATGTTGCCGTCCTTCCAGCCCATGTTCGGCGACCGGAGCGGCGTGTGCCCCCTGAATGAAATTACAACCGCCATTGCCATTCCCTTGGGGACCCCTGCCCGGCTGCGCGGATTGCGCGACGGGGTCTTGTTGCAATCCGCCCTCGGGACGATGGCGGTCGATGCCTATTATCACGCCGGGCCCGCCATGGCGCGCTTCCTCGCCTCGTCGCATTGGGCGATGCGCGTGGCCACGGCGGCGTTGCTGGCCGTGGAGTTCTTGTTCGATCACGCGGCTTCCGCCGCTTCGCTGGGCGTTGCCTCGCTGCTCGCATTCGCGATGTGGCGGCGGGGGCGGCGCGCCGCCATCGCCGCGGGACTCTTGGCCGTCTTCGCGGCCTTGTCGGTTTCGCCGGTGCATGCCCGTGTCCTCTACCTTGACGACGAGACCAAGACCGAGCTCGCCGATGTCGTCATCGAGGGCCGTGTCGAGGCCGTTGATGCCAGCCTGATGCGTAATGGAACCACGGTACAGACCTCGATAACCTTTCTCGTGCAAGACACGCTAAAGGGAAGACTCAATAAGCAATCGTACCTGAGCTTGACGCTCCCGGGCGGCCGGGTGGGGGACCACGCCACGTTCATCACGGAACTTCCGACCTTCGAGCAGGGGGAGGACGTGGTTCTATTTCTCGTCGAGGTCGAGGGTGGGGGATATGCCACGGTCGGCGGCTTCCAATCCAAGGTCTTGATCGTGACCGACGCAAAGACCGGTGACCGATACGTCGCGAAGAACCGCGTACCCAATACGGCGAATCCGCCCGCCCGTCCCGGCGCGGCCCCTTCCGCAAAAACCGCCGAGGAGACCGTGGCGCAGGAACAATCCTTGATCCCCCTCGATGAGTTCAAGGAGAAAATCCGGGCGGTGGTGAAGGCCCAACGCCAAACCCCATAGGGGACCTCGACTCGAGGTCGTCCTAAGCCCCCGCCTCGCGAGCGAGGCAGCCCATGACTTCTCAGCGATCACGCGCGAACGCTTTGAAGAAGGGCATTAACTGTAGTATGCTGAGGGGGTTACAGGCGGCGTCACATGTCAACCTTGGGGCACTCGACTGCGTTTCCCAACCGATGCGATGGGTTTGCGCCTTCTGGGCTAATGTCTGATCGACGAATGGTCTCTTGGGTAGTTTCTGGAACGTTGATCGGGGAGATTTCGATGCGTCCCAACCGATCCACCGGGGGTAAAGCGAGCGTGCCATGCTGAAAGGACTCCTCCTCCGCCGCCTATTTGTTGTGGCCGACGTCTTGCTCGCCGCATTGATCGCCCTGTTTGCCGCCTTTATTGCAATCAAATCGGGACAAGTCCGTGCCAAGCCGATCGACCCGAACCCCCTCGAGATCGCCACTCAAGACTATTCGGTCGTCTTTGCCCCGCCGATGCCGCGCGCGGAATTCAACCGCATCATTTCGAGCGGCATCTTTGGCAGCGCGGCCTCACTGGCCGCCAATATTGCCCCTCCTCCTCCCCCGCCCAAGGAAATCCTCACCGCGAGCGTGGAGACCGAGCTTCCCCTGCGCTTAAAGGGTACCGTCTTGACCGGTACCGACGACCGCTTTTCCTCGGCCGTGATAGAAGTCCGCGAGGGGCAACAGGTCGAAAAGACCTTCTTTACCGGTCAGGCCGTCATCGACAAGGTCTTCCTCAAGGAGATCCGAAACAAGGAAGTCGTGTTGGACAACCAGCGATTGGGCCGCACCGAGCTCCTGAAGCTGCTCGACGAGGCCAAGGGCGCGGTCGTGGCCGCAAAGCCGGGCATTCGCAAGCCGACGGCCCGTCCCGAGACGCCCACCGGGGCCGGCGACAAGGGCTCGATGGAACTCGTGAAGACCGACATGCAGCAAAAGTTGCTCGATGCTTATCCTGAAATCGCCGAGACGGTGGACGTTCGCGAGTATCTCGACGAAAGCGGCGAAGTCGCGGGAATCACTGCGGACAATGTCGAGCACATCGAGTTGGCCCAAGAGCTTGGACTCAAGAACAATGACGTGCTTACGACCATCAATAACCAACCGATTCGAAGCGCGGAGGACGTTCAGGGCGTCCTCGAGAAATACCGCAACGCCAATAATTTCCGCGTCGGCATCCTCCGCGACGGACAACCCATGTACCTCACCTATCGGCTTAAATAACGGAGCGCGACGCGTGGCTGGAAAAAATAGTATCGAACGAGTTCAAGGCTGTCCCGTCTGCGTTCTCGCGCTCCTCACGGTAATCCTGCTCCTTTCTCGCCCGGCCCTGGGCGAATTGCCTTCGCCGAATCATGCGGTTCCGGGCGATGCGGCTTTGGTCCTTGCGCAGGACCCTCCCGCACCCAACGATCCCGCAAAACCCGAAGAAGCCCCAGCGGCAACTCCAGCCCCCTCCATCGAACAAAAACCGAAGACTCCCCCAGTGGCCACGCCGCCACCGGCGGCAACCAAGGTGCCCGTCGCCGAGCCGAAGCCCGGAGTTCCCGCCGCCGCAAACCCCGCTCCAGCCGCCGACGAGAAACCCAAGACTCCCCCGGCGGCAACGCAGGTGCCGGCCGCCGAACCAAAGCCCGCTGCTCCCGCACCCAAAGACCCCGCTCCAGCTGCCGACCAGAAGCCCAAGGTGCCTCCGGCAACCCCATCGCCGGCCGCCGAACCGAAGCCCGGTGCTCCCGCGCCCAAAGACCCCGCTCCGGCTGCCGATCAGAAGCCCAAGGCGCCTCCAGCTCCCGCAGCCGCGCAAGATAAACCCGCCGCGGCGACCGACAGCGCCGCCGAAGCGGCCGGCCGCCCTAAAAATCAGGTCGCGGTCGCCAAGCCCATCGAGGTCAACTTCGACAACGTACCGTTGCGGACCGTCGTCGAGAGCATCGGCGTCCAGCTCGGGAAGAATTTCGAGTTCGATCCCGAACTCCTGAACCAGACCGTCAACGTCATCGGGAACAAACCGGTGCCGCCGGACTTGGCCTATGCGTTGCTCGAATCCCTGCTGGCCTCCAAGGATTTCGTGATGCTGCCGACTTTGAACGACAACATCATCAAGATCGTCAAACACACCCAGGGCCAGCACGCCGAAAAGCTGGTAATCTCGAAGAGCCTCGATACCCCGATGAGCGGCTTCGATAATTTCGCGATCCATGTCGTGACAATCCAGTATGCCAATGCGAATGAAATGGCCCAATTGCTCAAGTCGGTCGGTTCGGCCAAGAGCAATATCGCCGTGTACGACGTCACCAATACCCTCATCATCAGCGACACGGCGGAGGGGCTCCGGAACATGTTCACCCTCCTCAAGGAACTGGATATCCCGGGCAGCGAAACGTCGATGGAAATATTCACCCTGAAATACACCCGCGCCGAGACCCTCGTCACCCAACTCGAGGAAGTGCTCGGGACCGCCGAGGGCGGCGGGGGCGGCGGCCAGCAGCCCGCGCGGGCCTCGACCGTGCGGCAACCGACCGTCCGGGCGGCGCGCGCGGCCTCGGCCGGCGGCGTGCCCGGCCAGTCCGACCCCGAGGTGATCGGGAACCGCGAGGAGACGCTCCGGATGGTTGCCGAGGAGCGCCTGAACGCGCTCATCGTGATCGCCTCGGCCACACGGATGGAGCAAGTCCGTTTCTTGATCGAGCAACTCGATACGCCGACCCCGTTCGAGCAGGACAACATGCACTATGTCGAGCTCCTCAACGCCGATGCGGAGGAAGTCGAAACGGCCCTGAGCGCGATCACGGGCGGCACTCCGCGCGATGCGGCCGGTGGCGGGGGCGGTGGCGGCGGGGGAGGGGGGGGCGGCGGCGGCGGCGGTGGGGCCCCGAGCGGCGAAGTGCTTGCGTTCGAGAAATCCATCACGATCACCCGTTACGACGCGACGAACTCCTTGCTTATCCTTGCCTCTCCCCAAGATTTCCGGAAGCTAAAGGGCATGATCGCGAACCTCGACGTGCCCCGTCGCCAGGTCAGCGTCGAGGCGATCATCATGGAAGTGACGATTACCGACCGTTTCGACTTGAGCGTCGAACTCGCCGGACTCACCGGCAAGGACGGATTCGGTCTCAATAATGTCGCCCGACTCGCCACGGCAATCGCGGGGGGACCGCTGGCCTTGACCGGGCCCGGAGCGACCATCGGCATCGTCGACGGGACAACCCAAATTCCCGTCCCCTCGGGGGTCGACGCGAGCGGGAGACCGACGGGCATCACCCTCCAGACGATCCCGAACGTTCCGTTGTTGTTGCGCGCCCTCGAGACCATCACGGATGTCGAGGTGTTGTCGCAACCGAACCTGCTGACCATGGACAACGAGGAGTCCAATATCGTCGTCGGCCAAGACGTGCCGACCATTTCCACCTTGTCCGACACCGACGACCGCACTGGATTCCGCTCGAGGGGCGGCGTTCAACGACGCCAAGTGGGCGTGAAGATGAAGGTCACGCCCCAAATCAACGAGGGCGATTACGTTTCAATGGAGATTGACGTCGAGGTCTCGGCGCCCGTGATCAGCAGCGTCGGCATCGATGTCAACCAGGTTGGCGCCACGTTTCAAATTTCGAACGTGACCAACAACGTGGTCCTCGGCGACGGTCAAACGGGAATCATCGGCGGATTGTTGAGGGAGTCCAAGGACAAGACGGCGAGCCAGACTCCCTTCCTTGGCGATGTGCCCTTGCTCGGATGGTTGTTCAGGGGCAAGTCCAACGCGCGGAACAAGCAGAATCTCGTCATCCTGCTGACCCCCCATATCATCAAGGAAGGCCACGACCTTCAGCGCATCACCGATTTCCGGATGGACGAGTTTTATGACCGCCAGATTGACGTGATTTTCCAGAAGGGCGGGTATATCAAGAAGATCAAGAAGAAGCAACACCTGAGAAACGACTACAACCCGACGCACCGCTACGACATCGAGGGACCCGTCCGGCGCGAATTCGACCGGGGCGGCGCCAACCCATCCCAATGAGCACGATCGTCGACAGCCAGCTCTGCGGTATTCTCCTGCGCATGGGGTGTATCCACGAGGAACAAATCCGCGAGGCGCTCGACCTTCAAAAGATCCGCCCGAAACGGATAGGGCAAATCCTCATCGACCTCGGATACATCGAGGAAGATCACGTGCTCGAGGCCCTCGCCGATCAATACGGTATCCAATTCGCCAAGGACATGCGCTCGGAAGTCGACCCCGCGTTGACCGCGAAAGTGCCCATCCAATTTATTCGCGAATACATGATGGTGCCCTACAAGAAGTCCGGCGACGATTTCGTCGTCGCCATGAACGACCCCGTCGACATGTTGCCGATGGATGACCTTCGGCTCGTGCTCCACGGCAATCTTATCCCGGTCCTTGTTCGCGGGGCGGACATCCAGGCCGTCATCGACGGTTACTTCGACCGGCAAGGCGCGACGGCGACGGACATGATCGAGACCATCGCCATGGCCGACGACGAAGATTCCCCGATATCGCTCGACTCGGAATACGATCGCGACCTGCTCGATCTCGCCAACGAGGCCCCCATCATCAAGTTGATAAACCTGATGATTAGCGGGGCCATCAGGGAGCGCGCCTCGGATATTCACGTCGAGTCCTTCGAGAAGGAAGTCATTGTCCGGTACCGTATCGACGGCGTGCTCTACCAAAAGTTCGTGGTGCCGAAATCGCAGCAGGCGGCCGTCGTCTCGCGTATCAAGATCATGGCCCGCCTTAACATCGCCGAACACCGGTTGCCCCAGGACGGCCGGATCAAGATCCTGCTGAGCGGCAAGGAGATCGACATCCGCGTCTCGATTATCCCGACGCAGTTCGGCGAGCGCGTCGTGATGCGTATCCTCGAGAAGGGGTCGTTCCTCTTCGACCTCGAGCGGCTCGGGATGGATCGCCGCGATTACGAGATGATGGACAAGCTCATCAAGAGCTCGCACGGGATTCTCCTCGTGACGGGCCCGACCGGATCGGGAAAGTCGACGACATTGTACGCGGCCCTCCAGCGGGTGCTGTCGCCGGACATCAACGTGATCACGGTCGAGGACCCGGTCGAGTACCAGATGACGGGTGTGGGCCAGATCGAGGTGAAACCGAAGATCGGTTTGACCTTCGCCAGCGCGCTGCGGAGCATCCTGCGGCAAGATCCCGATGTCATCCTCGTGGGCGAAATCCGCGACCAGGAGACGGCGGAGATGGCGGTGCATGCCTCGTTGACGGGACACTTGGTGTACTCGACCCTGCACACGAACGATAGTTCGGGGGCGATCACCCGGTTGGTGAACATGGGCATCGAGCCTTTCCTCGTCACGTCGTCCACCCTGGCGATACTTGCGCAACGCCTCGTGCGCACCATCTGCAAAAAATGCCGGATGCCGATCGCGCCCGAGCCCCAGACCTTGGTCGAGTTGGGCGTGAAGCCCGAGGACTATGCCGGCCGAAATGTGTACGAGGCTAAGGGCTGTCCCGATTGCCAGCAACGTGGGTACTACGGCCGGTCGGGTATTTTCGAGCTACTCGTGATGAACCCGGAGATTCAGGACCTCACCCTGCGGGGCGCGGACTCGAACGCCATCAAGCGGGCGGCACGGCGCGGCGGCATGCACACCCTGCGGCAGGACGGGACACTCAAGGTCTTCGAGGGCCAGTCGACTATCGAGGAAGTCATGCGCGTGACCCGCGACGATTTCCTGGACGAAGAGGTGATGGATTGACGCCCCGAACGGCGGGACCGGACGATTGCCATGGCAGTCTTTGAATATCAGGCGATAGCCCGCGAGTCGGGGCGCAAGGTAAGGGGCATGATCGACGCGGACAGCCCCGCCGCCGCGCGGCGCAAGTTGCGCGAGCAGCAAATGCTGCCCACGGAGGTGACCGAGACCTCGAGCCAGGCCGGCGCAATCGCCTCGCCCGACGGCACAATCGACATAAGCCGGGTGTCCGTCCGCGATCTGTCGCTCATGACGCGACAACTCGCCGTGCTCCTGAACGCCGGGATGCCCCTGGTCGAGTCCTTGACCGCATTGCTCGACCAGACCTCGCGGGTGAAATTGCGCAAGGCCTTGTTCGATGTGCGCGACCGCGTGCGCGAAGGCGTGACACTCGCCGATGCGCTGGGTGCGCACCCGCGCATATTCGGCTTGCTCTACGTAAACATGGTCCGTGCAGGCGAATCGAGCGGTGCCCTCGAGCGCGTCCTGTTCCGCCTTACCGACATCCTCGAGAAGGACGCCCGGATGCGCGCCAAGGTCATATCGACCCTCGCCTATCCGGTGTTCATGATGCTGTTCGCCACCGCGATCATCGTTTTCCTCATGTTGGTCATTGTCCCGCGCATCACGGCGTTGTTCGAGCGCCGCGAACAGGAGTTGCCGCAATTGACGGAAATCCTCATCGCCGTCTGCGATTTCGTCGGCGGATATTGGTATGTCCTGATCGGGGGTGTCATCGGGTTATTCATGCTCTGGAGGTGGTGGGTGTCGCGCACGCAGGGCCGGGTCGCGTGGGACCGCTTTATGCTCCGCGTGCCCCTCTTCGGCGGATTGCGCCTCAAGCTCATCTGCGGCCGTTTCGCGCGGACACTTGGGACCATGCTGGACAGCGGCCTTACAATGATGAAGGCGCTCGACGTGGTCAATACCGTCATCCAGAACAAGTATATCGAGCAAAAAATGGAAGGCGTCAAGGCGGGGGTCCGCCGCGGACGCGACCTGGCCGTCCCCCTCAAGGAGACCGGCGTCTTTCCGGCCATGCTGATTCACATGGTCGAGCTGGGACAGCGATCGGGCGAGATCGAGTCGATGTTGCTGAAGATCGCCGATACCTACGACGAGGACGTCCAGGTCACGGTCGACGCCTTGGTGAGCCTGCTCGAGCCCGTCATCATCGTGGTGATGGGGGGATTCGTCGGGTTGCTGGTTCTTTCGATCCTGCTACCCATCCTTGGCATGAGTTCGAATATCGGGCACTAAGGGACAACCTCGGCGCGCATCCTGCGGTGCGTTTCCGGTGTCCAACGGAGGATCTTTCCATGAAGACAGTCTTTGACCGAATCAAGGCGGCCTCGGCGCCGGCGCGGCCAGGCGGCAACGGCGGCTTCACCCTCGTCGAGTTGATGGTCGTGATTGCGATCATCGCCATGCTGGCGACCATCGTGGGCGTGAACGTGCTGGGCAATCTCGACGAAGCCGACGTGACCAGCGCCAAGGCGCAAATCCAGTCCTTCAAGGGCGCGCTCGTGGCGTATCGCTTGGCGTTTAACAAGTTTCCGTCGTCGAGCGAGGGCCTCGAGGCCCTCATCACGAATTCGAAGAAGAACTTCCTCGAGGGCAAGTCGATTCCCAACGATCCCTGGGGCAATCCATATATCTATACCTCCGAGGGGAGCCGGGAATTCAAGATCGTGTCCTACGGCGCGGACGGCACCCCCGGCGGCACCGACATCGAGGCGGACATCGCGAGCGACGACCTCGAAGGCAAGGGTTAATTCTGTTCTCCCGTCCACAACGCGCCGCCGCCCGGGCTGGTTTCACCATGGTGGAAATGATGGTGGTTCTCGGCATCGTCGGTCTGATCGCGGCGATCGTGCTTCCGCAGCTCGCGCCGGCCATATCGATGGCCGGCCACGAGGGCGCGGCGCGCCGCATCGCGGGATTCGGACGCACCGCCATCGCCAGGGGCCAGTTGCTCCACGAGCGAATGACCGTGAAGTTCGACCTGAAAAACCAGGAGTATTGGTGCGAACGCTGGCCGGACCCGGAAAAACTCGCGGACGATGCGAAGCGGGCCCAAGACCCGGATATCGCCGGAAAGGAACCCATTTCGCCCCTCGAGGCCCTCGATCTGGCCAAGGCCGCCAACGATCCCGAGTCGGACTTTGCCCGTGGCGATCTCGACAAGCTTGACGCCGCCACGAACGAAATGTACTCGCGATTCGACCGGATGTCCCGCCAGGCCGCGATCGTGCAGGCGGGGCGCGTCCACCACGCGATGAGCGTCCTCGACGAGGTCGATCCCCTCTTCGAGCGAGGCTTTTCCCTGGACGACCGGATCAAGGAGGAAGACCTCGAGCCCGAGGAAATATCCGAACCGCTCTTGTCCCGTGTTCGAATGCCCCGGGAAATGTCGATCGAGAGCGTCACCGTCGGCGGCGAGCGGCATTCCGGCGGATTGGTCGAGGTGGATATCACGCCGTTCGGTCTCGAGGAAGCGGTGATTATCGAGGTCGCCAATGACGAGGGAGAGTATTACACCGTCGACTGGGACCCGACCACGGGCGGCACCCGCCTCACGGAAGGTAGGGGGCGGTCCCGATGACCGGTCGCCAGGGATTCACGTTGATCGAAGTCGTGGTTGCCCTTGCCATCCTGGGCACCGGCTTGGTCGTGCTTCTCGAGGCGAACTTCGCGTCGCTGAGTTTGTTCGCCGACGCCAAGGACACCGCCACCCTACAGATGCTCACCCAACAGGCGGTCGGATGGGCCGAAGTGGCTATTTTTGAAGGCGAAGACACGGGGGACGGCGATTTTGGGACGGGATACCCCGAGTTTCATTATCAATATCAAGCCGATCGTGTAAACGAGGAGGAAATGCCCGGATTGTTCCGTGTGTCGGTCACTGTCTCCGGGCCGGGAGAGTTGTCCCAGAGGATGGAATTCCTCACCTACGATAGTACCCAGGAGCAACGAGAGGCGGACACGAAGAGCCCGGGAACCTCGACCGCGAAGCCGCCGGGGAAATCCGATGCCAAGTAGGCCGCAGCGCGGCGCCGCATCGCCGGGGACGGCCACGGCACCGGAACATCGCCGGGGATTCACCCTCATCGAGATCATGATCGTCATGGTGCTCCTTGCCGTCGTGACGGGAATCGTCTACGCGACCTTCTCGACGGTGGTGAGCGCCACGGAGGAATCCCGCGTGGTGGCGGAGCAGCTTCGGCTAAAACAGTTCCTTGAGCATAGTTTCTCGGACAACTTGGCGCAGGCCTACGGCGACTGGCGGCCCGGGGCCGGGATGCGCGAGATTCCTGCGGAACTGATGCTCGAACAGGCCGGCGATGGCGAACCGGGCGCCAAAGGTGCGAGGGAGACGGCGAACTTGGACTTGGACTCGGGCGCAACTTCCGGCGAGGGCCGGTACTGGTTCCAAGGCAAGGACGATACCGCTTCGGGCGGCCCCGCGGATACCCTCTCCTTTTCGACCTCCGGGCCGATGCTGGGAACGACCGGGCTTCCCGGATACCTCAAGCAAGTGACCTATACGATCGACCGTCGCGCCGAGGAAGACACGGCGTTCAACGACGAGCGCGCCACTACGCGCCGCGATTTGATGCTCAACATGTCGGAAACGCCGATCCTTGTCGGGCCGGATCAGTCCGGGGGCATGATGGGCGGCGGGCTGGCCGGTTCTCGCGAAGCGGAGGACGCCATCGAGGGAGTGGACGCAGAGACGGCGGGTTGGACAGTCCCAATTCGCTCGATGGACATTCAATACCACGACGGCGAAGAATGGCGCGACGACTGGGATTCCACCATCGAGGGGCGTTTGCCCTGGAGCGTTCACATCCGGATCAACTTCGCCCTTTCGGACGGCGAAGGGCCGCGGAATCAGGGTGCGGGCGACAAGGCGAGCGCCGACCTCGATCTAGTGCTCTCGATTCCGGCGGGATTGGGCATCACCGAACCGCCCCATTTCTACGACGCCGCAGGGGCCGAAGAAGGCGACCGGCGTTTGCGGGAGGACCTTGACCGTGATCGGTAGGGGCCTCGCCCAATATCCCCCTGGACGCGACGACGACGGCCTCGCCCTCGTCCTTGCGCTTCTGTTCATCGTCCTGTTGACCGCCCTCGTGGTCGACTTCTCCTACGAAATGGAGGTGGAAGCCTCGTTCGTTCAGGCGCAGAATACTGAGTTTACCGCCTACCTCGCCGCAAAATCCGCCATCGCGGGCGGGCTCGGCATGCTCGCCGCGGACATCATTGTCGAGGAGGAACAAGATGCGGCCAACGCCAAGGGAACCTCGGGCAAGAATTCGGGCAGCGGCCCTGCGGATCAATCCATCTCTCGCGCGGTCGACTGTCTCGAGGACGCATGGGCCATGGGCGTGCCCATGGCACCCATGAACGATTCCTTGATGCAGTGCACGATCGACGATGAGTATGGGAAGATTAATCTGAATGCCCTCGTCTATCTCCGTCCAGATGCGTCGCCCGAGGACGAGGACGCCGAACTCGTCAACGGGAAGTTACGCGACATGCTTCTTTTCCTCTTCGACTTCCGGGAGCTCGAGGAGGTGACCTCGGAGGAAATCGTCGATTGCATTCTCGATTGGCTCGACAAGGACGCGGAGGAGCGCGACAGCGGCGCGGAGACTGACTATTACCAGGGACTGGATCCCCCCTTCGCAAGCAAAGACGGGCCTATGGACCACATATCGGAGTTGCTCCTCATTCCCGGTATTACGCCGAAGGTCTATTTCGGCGATCCCGAGATGGAGCAGGTGCCCTTGAACGAACTGTTGACCGTCCACGGTCATCCACAGGGGAAGATCAATGTCAACACGGCGGAGCCGGAGGTGCTGCAGGCCTATTTCGCGGCCGACGGCAATTTCCCGGATCCCGTGGCGATGGCCTTGCAGGTGATACAGAACCTGGAGCAAAATGGCCCATACGAAGGCCTACAGGACATGGAGAGCGACGGGCTCATCGTGGCCCCGCGCAAAGGCGACGACGGAAAGAAACCCGGCAAAAAGCCCAAGGCTGCGGTGCCCGCCGGCGGTGCCGGCGATGGGACAGGGGATGAGGACGCCCAGGACGAGATTATCCTGCTCGAATGGGCAAGCGAGACCTTTCGCCTCTACGGCGACGGCGAAGCCGGCGATTCGAAGGTGCGCATCGAGGCCTATGTGTGGCGGGACACCCATGCGATTGGCACGGCCCAGATGTTTCGCATCCTCGATTGGCGAGTTATCCGCTAGGCTCCGCAAGGGGAACGAATACAATGGACTGGAGTCAATCTAAATGAAGGTTTCGGCCAGAATAGGCGCGATCGAGATCGCCGGCGATGAGATCCGTGTCGCGATCGTCAAGACGGGTAGGCGCCTCCCAAGGGTCGTGGAGTTGCGCCGGGCCCGCGCAATCTATGCCTCCGAGGAGGACCGGCGGGCCGCGACGGTCGCGGCGCTCAAGGATGCGCTCGCCCAAGTAAAGTCGCAGCCGGCCCTTTACGTATTGTGCGTGTCCGGCGCATGGAGCATCGCACGCCAACTCACTATCCCGTTCAAGGGAGCGCGCCGGGTGGCCGCCGCCGTCCAATTCGAGTTGGAACCGTATCTCGCGTTTCCGGTCGAGGAGTTGTTGATCGATCACCTCGTCGTGCGCGAAGTCGAGGGAGAGACACACACCCTGATTGTCGGTCTGCGCAGGGACATTGTCGAGGAACGGCTGGGACTCCTGGACGAAGCCGGAATTTCGGTCGAGGGCATCGGGGTCGATTCCGTCGGGGCCGCGGCCTTGTGGGCCATGCGGCAGGGAAATGTCCACGGCTGCCACGCGCATCTGCACGTATTGCCCGGATCCTCGTCGATTTCGATCGTCAATGACCGCCGTCTTGCCCTCATTCGCCATCTATCGTCGGGGGCCGAGCGCGTGCTCGAGCATCCGGCCGCCGCGGCGCGCGAGGTGCGAAACATCCTCCGGGCCTTCGCCGCCAACTGGCAGGGAGGAATCGAGATCGCCTCGCTCACCGTGTCGGGTATCTCGATGTTCGACGACGACCGCGCCCTCTTCGAGGCGGAACTCGGCATTCCCGTGCAATTCGCCGACATCGTGTCCGGACTCCCCGGCGTCCAGGTGGATGACTTGCCCCCCGGCGAGATCGATGCGCATTGGGGCGGGAGCGTCGGGGTCGCATCCGCAATGGGCGGCGGCGTCTTCAGGCTCGATTTCCAACGGGACGGCTTGCCGGGCGCCGGGAACCAACGCGGCATGATGGGGCACGCCCTGTTCACGTTGGTCCTCGTTCTCATCGCCCTCGGGGGATACACCGGGCTTCGATTCGTCGAACACCGCGACAACCTCGCGAAGGTCGAACGCATCGGCGAACAAGTCTGGTCCGTGTTCAAGGAAACCTATCCCGAGGCGGAGCAAGCGCAGGCGCGCCCAGTCGCCGACATCGGCGGATTCAAGAGTCTTGCGGCCATCGAGGACGCCGTCGAGGAAGAGAGCCGCATGAGCCAAAGCTACTCCATCGACACCTTCAGCAAACCCAGCATGCTCGACATCCTAGCGGAACTCGCGAAGAACCTGCCCAGCGAGAAGGCGTCCATCAAGAGTTTGAAGATCCAAGGGGTGGGCGGCTACGAGGTGACCATCTCCGGCGAGATCGTCGACGGGGCCGCATTCAGCGAGGCCTACGAAAACCTCAAGCAATCGACGATCATCAAGGTCAAGCCCGACGGCCTCAACCGGAGTTCGAGCGAAGGCAAGCAGACCTTCGTCATCTCCGCCACGAACCAGGAGTAATCCATGCCGCGCGTAACGCTCCGAAGGCGAGAAAAGATTTTCATAGCCCTGTTTGTAATCCTCACGGTTACGGGCATAGGCTCGACGCTCCTGCGCGGGGTCTTCAAGACCTTTGCCGACTCCAAGGCGCGCGCCGTCGCCGCCAGCGACAGGCTCGACCAGGCGCGGGACCTCCAGGCCGCCGTCCTCGATCAGCGAAGCGGGCAGACGGCCATTTCGGACTACATCAAGAAGCGCCCGCCCCGTTTCAATCTCTACGATTTCATGAACGCCAAGATGCGCGAGGCGAAGCTCGAGGATCGCATGGACCTCGAGGAAAAGAAGCTCGGGCCGACGACCCCGCTCGACCGGGTGCAGGTCACCCTGAGCGGCGTCAGCATGCAGGAGATCGTCGATTTCCTGCACTTGGTCGATGCGGGAAACAACCTCGTCGTCCTGCAACAACTCACGCACTTGCGCGAAGCCCGCGACGGCAAGGGACTGGACTGCATGGCCACCTTCATTTCGCCCAAGGCATCGTAGTTTTGCGCGGCGCAACGCCGGGGTGATACATTCCGTCACGTTACTTTGGGGACTGACTCCGCCTTTTGCCCGGCGGTTTGGGCAAAACGCGGTGTCTGTACCTCACCCTCAAGGATTACCGGACTGCGAGAGGAGTAGGCCATGTCGTTCGATATCATGCAGTTTATCGTGGAATACAAATGGTGGCTGTTTCCGATCGGCGCTTTCGTGATCGCCATCGTCGTCGTGAAAATCCTTGGCTAACAAGCCCGAAGCCACCGCCACCGCATTCCCGTTCGCGGCGCTCGGCGGATGTGCGGCAATCGCCGGGGCGATCGTGGCCGGTGCCGCCGTGTTCGACAACCCGGCCCCCGCCATCGGCACGACCTTGTTCAACGGCGTGTTCCTATGGGCCGTCCTCGCCTTTTTCTTCCTGGTGCTCCGCCGGCTCGTCACGATGCCCATCCAGATTTTCATCGCGATGATCATGGGCATCGCGGTGGGCGGGCTGTCGCGCACCTTCGGGTTCGACGTGTTCGTCACAGATTACTTGGGCATCTTCGGCGAGTTGTTCCTCTTGTTATTGAAGATGATCATCGTCCCGATGGTGTTCGTGTCGATCCTGATGGGCGTGGCGGGTCTCGGCGATGTGCGAAGGCTGGGGCCTCTTGGTGTAAAAACATTGCTCTACTTCCTCTCCGTGACCTCGGTAGCCGTCGTGATCGGCCTTGTGTTGGTAAATGTAATCCGCCCCGGCGAGTATATCGACGCGGATAAGCGAACAAGCCTGCTCGAGTCCGCGGCCGCGGGCAAATCGGCGGACGAGGAACTCTCGACCGGCATGATCATCCAGAAGGAAACGCTGCCCAGTTTCATCCAGAGCCCCGTGCGGACGGACGAGTACGGCGTCGGCGTCATGGCGATCATCGTCTTTGCGATGCTGCTCGGCGCCGGGTTGACCGCGCACCCGGACAAGTCCGCAACGGCCCTGAATACATTCCGCGCGATAGACGATGCGATGGTGACGCTCATCATGTGGATCATGGTCCTGGCGCCGGTGGGCGTGTTCGCGTTGATGTCCAAGGCCATCGGGGCACTGGGCGTCGACTATCTCGCCAGCCTCGCCGTATACGTCATCACCGTGCTGCTCGGGCTATTCATTCATTTCTGGGTACTCATCGGGATCGCCTGGGTCTTCGGCGGCATTCCCCCCATGCGCTACTTGAAGGGCATGGCCCCCGCGCTGCAGCTCGCGTTCACGACTTCCTCAAGCAACGCGACGCTCCCCCTCAACATTCACTGCGCCACCGAGCGCGTCGGCATCAACAAAGGCGTCGTCAAGTTCATCCTGCCCATAGGTGCCACCGCCAACATGGACGGCACCGCCCTCTACACTACCGTCGCGGCCCTATTCGTCGCCCAAGCCTACGGCATCGAGCTCGGGCTCCAGCAACAAATCATCGTGTTCCTGACCGCGGTG
>CANKTP010000011.1 GCA_947486375.1 Candidatus Hydrogenedentota bacterium
GGAGGATGAGATTGTTGGCGTGCAGGAGGGAGCCGCAACTGTAGACGACGTTGGGGACGTAGCCGTCGCGCGTGGAGTCCTCGGGGGTGAGGAGGGGTTTATCGAGGCGGCCGATGACCTTGGTGGGATCGTCGAGATCGAGCAGGGCGGCACCGATGGAGTAGGTGCGCATCGGGCCGACGCCGTGGGTGATGACGAGCCAGCCGGCCTCGGTCTCGATGGGCGACCCGCAGTTTCCGACCTTGACGGACTCCCAAATCTCCTTGGGCCGCAGCACGATTTGCGGGTCGGTCCAATGGTGCGGGTTCTCGGAGAACATGATGAACAGGTTTTCGTCGTCTTGCCGGGACAGCATCGCGTATTGGCCGTTGACGCGCCGGGGAAAGAGCGCCATACCCTTGTTCTGCACGGCGTCGCCGTTGAGCGTGAGCATGCGGAACTTCAGGAAATCCTCGGTCTCGATGAGCTGGGGCAGGATGTCGCGGCCGTTGTAGGCGGTGTAGGTGCCGTAGTACATGACTGTGCCGTCGTCCTCGGTGAAGCGGACGAACCGGGCGTCCTCGATGCCGTTGCTTTCATTCGAGGAGACGGGGAACAGGGTGCGCTCGCTGAGGGACCTCCGCGCGGGGAACCGCAGTTCGTAGTTGGAATCGGCGAGCCATCGGATGCACGCGAGCGTGCGTTGAAAATCGTTGGTGAGCGGCAGGATTTTGCGCTGGACGCGCGACATGCTCTTGGCCAATTCGCCGCGGGTGAACGATTCGTCCAACGGGCCCATGACCGCGGTGGCGCAGTCGTTGTCGAAACCCATCTCGTTCAGCTTGATGACGAAGGTCCGCTTCCTATAGCTGGGATTCGGGACCAATTCGGGCGCGGTGACGAAACGGGGGACGGGGACGAACTGAATCTCGCCGTCCGGCGCGATGACGCCCTCGCGAAACTCGACCGAGGAGATGTGTCCTTCGCCCGTGGCGCGCAGGCTCATGACGAAGCGAAGGCCGCCCGCAACCACGCCCCGTTGATCCGGATGCGGAACGATGGAGGGATTGAACAAGGCAGAGGCCTCGAGCGCGTACTCGCCGGAGAACAGGGCGCCGATGAGGAGTTGCCGCGCGGGGGTAAGGGGGCGCTGGGTAAAGATGTGGGGCTGCACCCGGGCGTAGTGCGCCATTAGCGTCTTCTCGAGATCGAAATGCCGGGAATCGAAGCCGGCGCGCACCGCCTTCAGTTCCTCCTCGACCTCGGGCTCGGTCAGGGCGAGGGCACGGCCTATGACGGCGGCGATGCGCGCCGCGCCGGAGGGAATGAAGGGGCGGAGGATGACGCGCGCGCTGTCGGGTAGAAACGAAATCGCGTGGCGGCGAAGGGGAATGGCGCTCATAGTAGCGATGGCAGCGGGTACTCCGAGTAGTTCATTTCGGCCAGGGAAAGGTGAAAGGCGAGCGAGGACTCGGCCCCTTGGTTCTCGTTGACGCGATCCTTGTGCAATCCGTCGCAACATCCGCCGGTGCTCGAGTCGTAGAGCGGGAGGCCGAGATCGTTGCGGCCCAGGAACCATTCGAAGGCCCGCTTCGCCTCGCGTTGCCATGTGGCGTCGCCCGTGACGCGGAACGCCTCGAGGCAGGCGGCGACCATGGCCTGGGCCTCGACCGGCTGTTGATCGAAATCGGCGCGGACGCCATCGCGGACGTAGAAGCCGTTGCTTCCGATGGGCCGAAAGTGGCCGGCCTGCGTTCGTTGGACCGAGGCCAGCCAGCGCAGCGAATTCAAGCCGATGTCCAAGGCCTCGGCGTGCGGCGTTTCCTGGCCGCTGACGATCAACGCCTGGCAGAGGCGGGCGTTGTCGTAGGTGGCGACCGGTTCGAACCACGGCCAACTCTCCGTGGCGCAGCCTTGCCAGAGCCGAACCAGTTCGCCGGTCAATGCTTCGCGGACGGCAATCACCTCGGCGCGATCGGGGAATTGACGCGCGTACTCGTGTACGCCCAAGAGGGTGAAGGCCCAAGCGCGCGGCGACGAGAAGGTCCGCGCGACGGAGAGGCCGCTCTCGAAGAGCAGCTTGGACAGTTTTTTTCGTCCCTCGTCGCGGGAACGTCCAGCCCCAGTGCCCAGCGCCCACAGGGCACGGCCATGGCTATCCTCGCTTCCCGCCTCCTCGAGCCATTGCCTTCCGTGGCTCATGAAGTTGCGGAAGCGTCCCGCATCCCGATTCCACGCCGCTGAGAGAAAGGCGAGAAACGTGGTGGCCAAGGCATCGAGGTTTTCGCCGGGCGGTTCGCCGCCGAGTTCGTCGAGGAGGTTGCACAGGATGAACGCCCGTGCGTTGTCGTCGGTGCAGTATCCCTCGTGGAAATCCGGCACGGTGAAATTCGCGTGCTGGAAGATCCCCGCGCCGTCGCTCATGCGCACGATGTGATCCAAGCGAAGCGGCGGCAATTCGTAGGGGCGGCTGGCGAGCGTCCATCCGGCGAAGGCGGTCCGGGCCATGGTCTTGCGGTCGGCGCGGGCGCGCTGAAAGGACTCGACGTAGCGCTCCGCCACGGCGGTCCAGATCATGTCGCGCCCGATCCGGTGCGCCTCGCGGCGCGTGGTTTCCATGCGCTCGGGATGATCGAGAAATTCGCAAACGGCCCCCGCGATGGCGGCGGAGTCCTTGAAGGGCACGAGGATGCCGCGTCCCTCCGCGAGCAGTTCCCGCGCGTGCCAATAGGGCGTCGAGACCACGGCCTTGCCCGCGCCGAACACATAGGCAAGGGTGCCGGAGGTGATTTGCGCCTCGTCGAGATAGGGGGTCAGGTAGATGTCCGCCGCGCTAATGAACTCGATCAGGTCTTCGTTCGACACGAATCGGTTGAAGAAAATGAGGTGTTCCTTCACACCGCGTTCCTCGGCCAATCGCTCGAGGCCCAGGCGATACTTCTCGCCCTCGCGCGCCACGAGGTGAGGGTGCGTCGCCCCGAGCACGAGGTAGACCACGTTCGGATGCGCGCGGACGATCGCCGGCAGCGCCTCGATCGCGTACTCGATGCCCTTCCCGGGACCGATCAGCCCGAAGGTGAGCAGCACCGGCCGTCCTTCGACGCCGAATTGCGCCTTCGAGAGGCTGGACTCGGCGAAGGGGATGTTGGGAATGCCGTGCGGGATGAGATCGATCTTGGCGTCCGGGACCGCATACGTGTCGCGCAATATTTCCGCGCCCTTGTGCGCCATGACCACCAGGCGGTCGCTACGGCGGACCAATTCGTCCATGACCTTGCGTTGTCCGTCGTTCGGATTGCGAAGGATGGTGTGGAGCGTGGTGACGACCGGCATGCGCACTTCCTTGAGCAGCGCGACGAGATGGCTGCCCGCCGGCCCGCCGAAGATGCCGAACTCGTGTTGCACGCAGAGCACGTCCGCGTTGTCGAAGTTCAGGAAGTCGGCCGCGCGGCGGTACGAGTCGATGTCCTTTTCCGCCAGTTCGAGGCGCACGCGCGGCGGATAGTCGTAGCCCTCGGGGCGGTCGTTCACCGCGGCCGCATAACATTCCGCCGCGGGGAGAGATGCGCTCACGGCCTCGCACACGTCGTGGGTAAAAGTGGCGATGCCGCACAGGCGCGGCAGGTAATTGCCCAGGAAGGCGATGCGCTTCGGCGGGTCAGAGTTACTCAAGAAACTCTTCTTCCATGCCGGGTCGCGAGGGGAGAGAGTCGAATCCAGATCCTCAGGTGATGCTGGGCACGGAGATTAGTGTATCAGAACCGCGATTGGCGCGGGCGAAATTGGGGACGGTCATACATGAGGCTTCGCCTCACCCATAACGATGAAAAAGTGGTGGCCTGAGAGGTGGCCGGGGACAGACACCGCGTTTCACCCAAACTGCCGGGCGAAAGGCGGAGTCAGTCCCTTGGGCTCGCCCGATGGTTCAATTTCCGAGGCAGTCGCCTAATTTCGCAGCGCCGAATCCTCAGCCGGGCGGCTGCGTGAATCCCATCGCGTCGGACACGATGCTCAGCACCGGGAGGCGCTTGCCCGCCATGCCCGCGAGCACGCCTCCGAGCACAATGATCAACGCCACCGCAAAACACGACGCGATGAAGCCGCGAATTTTCGACATCTTCATGGTCTCTCTCCTTGTTCCGCCGCGCGTGCGGCGGGGGGTTAGCCGGCCGCGATGGGCCTCGCCTTGGGCCGGGTTTCCTCGACGATGCGCATCAACCTACGGCCGTATTCCGTGTAGGATTCGTATAGCTGCTCGCCGCTATCGGCCTGTTGCCCGGTGTGGATGATCGCGGCCAGGTGCGGCTCGATCGAGAGTCCGCCGTCGTAACCGGAAATCCAAAGGTCGTGAATGACCTCGCGGACGTACCCGTCCCCTTCGCCGCAATAGGTATATACGTCCTCCGTGCCGATGCGCTTGGCGTCCTTGATATGGACGTACACGATGTCTTGGCGCACGCTCATATAGTAAGTCCATGTGTCCTGCCGGTAGGTCACCGGGTTGCCCGTGTCGAACACCACCTTCAGCGCCGGGCTATTCACTTCGCCCAAGAGGACATTGCTGTTCTCCGCCGACAATCCGCCCCACCCGCTGCAGTTTTCGTGGACCAGCGTCACGCCCGCGTCCTCGGCCATGCGGCTGAATTCCTTGACCCGGCGAATGGCCTCGGCGCGCCACGCCGGCTCGGGCCAGGGTGTCGCGGTGTCGTTCGGATAGCTCATGATCCGGATAAACGGCGTCTTGAGCCGGTGCATGCGCGGAATCGCCCGGCGCAAATCGTCGAGGTCGACCTCGACCCCCGTGGAAATCGGCCTCGCCCAATTCGCGATGGCCGACCCGAAACAGGACACCTGCATCCCCGCCGCGCCCACCGCGTCGCACACCGCGTCGAACTCGGCGTCGGGCAGCGCGGTGATGTTCTCGCCGCCGACGGTCCGCAGTTCGAGGTGCTTCCAGCCGAGCTTCTTGTGTGCCCGGATCTGCGTGTGGATGTCCTTGCCCGCCTCGTCCGAGATACCCGAGTAAAACATGATCGACTCCGCTTGTGTTGAATCTACGCGCGAACCAGCCGCGCTTCCACGCCGTCCCTTGTCGCGGCGCCGCACAGCGCCTCGATGATCGCCAGCGCGAAGTCCATCGAGGTTCCGGGCCCGCGCGAGGTGATGACCTTCCCGTCGCATTCGACCGCGCCGCCGGTCACGGTTGTGTCCGGGAGGCGCATCCGTTCGAGGAAACCCGGATAGGCCGTCGCCCGTTTACCCTTGAGCACGCCCGCGTTGGCGAGCACATAGGGCGCGGCGCAGACGGCCCCGACAAACTTGCCGCTGTCGGCCATGCGCCGCAGCAATTCGCCGATGCGCGCATCCGCGTTCAAATGATCCGCGCCCGGCAATCCGCCCGGCAACGCGACCATGTCGAACTCCAGCCGCAAGGCCTCGTCCAGCGTCATGTCGGGCACGATGACCGTTTTGCGGCTCATCGTGACCGGGCCCGGCTCGAGGCCCGCGACGATCACCTCGATCTCCGCCCGCCGCAGCAGGTCGATGATCGTCACCGCCTCGAGTTCTTCGCTACCCTCGGCTATCGGCACCAGCACGCGCGGCATCTGGGTTCCCTATTCGTAGAAGATCGAGAAAAACTTTTGCATTCGATCATGGGGGCATGGAGTTAACTATGATTGGGCCGCCCTTACAGGGCTTCTATTTGTTGGCAATCCGGTTCCCAGGGCGTTGCCCCGGGCTATCATAGTTTGCCCCTTCGGGGCGCTGGGTTCTTTTCCGGGACTCGTCGCGACAACAGCGCAAGTCTACCGGCGCGCCGGGAAACCAGTCAACCGCGCCAGGCCCCGGGGGGCCACACCCGGTGGGCATGCACGCTACCGAGGGTTGTCCGAGCACTTTGCTCGTCATCGTCTCCACGCGCAAGGGGACTCCCCATGCGGGAGTCCGCCGGTGTAAAGTACCCGTGGCCGCATCGCCAATCGCACGAGACTCCCACATGATCCCCCCGTCCATCCACCCATACCGCGTCGAGCCGGGCCGCCTCGAACACGCCGCCCTTTTGCCGGCCATCGAGCTGGCGGCGGCGACGCTTTTCCCTGCGGACGTGTTGCCGGAACACTTGTTCGACGATTCGACGCCGGTCTCCGAATTCGAGGACGCTGCAAGGGAGGAGCGCTTGCTCGTCGCGCTCGACGGGGGCGGGACCCCGGTGGGCTTCGCGTTTCTCGACGTGCTCGACGGCCAGGCGCACCTCGAGGAGCTCGACGTATTGCCGGAACACGGCAGGCGCGGACTGGGCCGGGCGCTTGTCGAGGCGACGGCACAGTGGGCGAGGCAGCGAGGGCACACAGCAGTCACCCTGACTACCTTCCGTAACGTACCCTGGAATGCCCCGTTCTATCGAAGCGCGGGGTTCGAGGAGATGGCGACTTCCGAGATCGGGATCGAACTCGCCGAGATTATCCAAGCCGAGATTGACGGGGGGCTTGAGCCGTCGAATCGGGTCGCGATGCGCCGCCGGCTGGATTGAGCCTTTCAAAGCGCCCGAATCACCGTCAATTCGCCAGGGGAATTCGTCGGATCGCCGAAGAACTGGCGGCACGGGGAATCTCGAATTCCCGTGTTCCGCCACAACCCGTTCGTTGTCAATGGGTTGCCGCGCATCGCCATCTTTGGCACGCCCCATGCTTTTACCCATCCAGCGACACCGCCGAAGCAACGGCATGGAGGTACGCGCCATGAAAAAAGATTGGTTGAACGAACTGGATGTGCTTGGACAGAGCCCGCTGACGAGGGCCGCGAAGAGCGGCCGTACGGAGATGACCACGCTGTTGCTGCTCCAGGAAGCCAATGAAACCCCGCAGAACTTCCGCGAACTCCCCGAGCTGCAACGCGCGGCTTGCTGGGGTTTCGCCGATGTGATCGCGGAACTGATCCAAGAAGGCGCGGACGTCGATGTCGAGGACGAACAAGGCGAGACCGCGTTGCACAAGGCCGTGCGCCTCGGGAACTACGATGCCGCGAAGGCCCTGCTCGAATGGGGCGCGAGCGTCAACCTGACCGACTCGCTCGGGATGACGGCGCTCCATTGGGCCGCGCTGACCGGGAACGCGGAGATGACGGAACTCTTGCTGGCGAATTACGCCGATGTGGACGCGCGCGATCATGTCGCCGGTGGCGTCACCCCGAAGAGCGTCGCGGCGATTCTCGGACACCGCGAGATTGTCTCCCTCATGCAGAACCGTTTCGCGTTCTTTTAATCCCCGGCGTTAGGCCGGTTACCTCGCCCCCCTGCCGGGAAAGGCGCCGGTACCTTGCCGAAGCGGATGCCGCGGGCCTGGCGCTCCCCATGCTCCAAGCCCACCTTCACGACCCGACTCCCGCCCCCGGGAGCGTCATGACCGCGGCGCCAATCCCGCTCTCGGCACGGTCGCCTGGCTGACCTTTCCCGGCTTTCTGTATTCGTCGCGGTTGGGACTTATGGGACGCATGGGACTTATGGATGCGTGTGCGACTTTTGCCGGTGGCATCTTCCAAGGGGGCCTTTCCCGCGCTTCCGCGGGGCGCGGCGTGCTAGAATTCCCGGCAACCTTGGAAGGACTATTCGCGTGGCGTACATCGTGGCCGAGCCGTGCATCAAGTGCAAATACATGGACTGCGTCGAGATTTGCCCGGTCTTGTGTTTCCACGAGGGCGAGAACATGCTTGTAATCGATCCGGTGGAATGTATCGATTGCGGGGCCTGCCTCGATGAATGCCCGGTGCAGGCCATTTTTCCGGAGGACCAATTGCCGGCGAAGTGGCATGGATACGTCGAGCTGAATGCGCGCCTCGCGGCGGCGTGGCCCGTCATCGAGGCGAAAGGCCAGCCCCCGGCCGACCGGGACGCCTACAAGGATGTGACGGACAAGCGACATTTGCTCGATACGAATCCGGGCCCGAACAGGCCCTGACACGCCGGCGGCGCCGGCACAACTCGGAGGAACGAACGGAATGCACCACGGAAAATCGACTGCGTGCGCGGTACTTGCGGGCCTACTATTGGCGGGATGCGCGACCGTCACCAAACCGCTGCCGGTCAGTAGCAGCGATGGATTGCAACTGACGGCGCTCGACCGGTACGTACACGCGCCGGACCCGAACTACCGTTACGAACTCGTGAAGACCATTGACGGCGACGGCTTTACCGGATTCGTCATCGACATGATTTCCCAGCAGTGGCTGACCGAAGCGGAAGTCGACCGTCCCATCTGGCAACACTGGCTGGTCATCGTCAAGCCGGACACGGTCGGCACCAAGACGGGCATGTTGTTCATCGGCGGCGGCAAGAACGGCGGCGAGGCGCCCGATAGCGTGTCGCCCCTCACCTCTGCCCTGGCGCTGGGCACCGGCTCGGTCGTCGCGGAACTTCACATGGTGCCCAACCAACCGCTGACCTTCGCCGGCGAAACGGTGAAGCGTTCGGAGGACAGCATCATCGCGTATACCTGGGACCACTACATGAGGACCGGCGACGAACGCTGGCCGCTGCGGCTGCCGATGACCAAGAGCGCCGTCCGCGCGATGGACACGATGACGAGCTTCATGGCCAGCGAGGCGGGCGGGAAACTCGCCGTCGATAAATTCGTGGTCGCCGGGGGATCGAAGCGCGGATGGACGACGTGGACCACCGCGGCGGTGGACGAGCGGGTCATCGCCGTCTGCCCGCTGGTGATCGACGCGCTCAACATCGTGCCGTCCTTCATGCATCACTACGAGGTCTACGGGCGCTACGCGGACGCCGTCGGGGACTACAACGCGATGCACATCATGGAGTGGAGCGGCACGCCCGAGTACGAGCGCCTCATGCAGATCGAGGAACCGTATGAGTACCGGAAGCGGCTCACCCTGCCCAAGTATGTCGTGAACTCGACCGGCGACCAGTTTTTCCTTCCCGACTCGTCCCAGTTTTATTGGGACGGCCTGATCGGGGAGAAGTACCTGCGCTACGTGCCGAACGCGGATCACGGCCTCTCCGGCACCGACGTCCCGCAGAGTGTCCTGGCGTGGTATCACGCCATCGTGAACAATGTTCCGCGTCCCCGTTATTCGTGGGACATCCAGGGCGACGGATCGATCCGCGTCATGACGATGGACAAGCCGGCGGAAGTGCGCCTGTGGCGCGCGTCCAACACCGACGCCCGCAATTTCCAGAAGGAAAAAATCGGCAATGCCTGGAGCAGCGTCGTGCTCGAGGAACACGATCGCGGGACGTATGTCGGGAATGTCGAGACGCCCGCGCAGGGATGGACGGCCTACTTTGTCGAGTTGACCTATCCGAGCGGGACCTCGGTCCCCTTCAAATTCACCACCGAGGTGAAGGTGACGCCGGACACGACGGTCGCCGAATACGACATGGGGCCAAAGCACAAGCGCCCGAAGGGCTTTTTGTCCAAGTAACCACGCAACGCCCACCGCAACATCGCTTGGCGGCCCCATTCGCGGGGCCGCCATTGCGGCATCAAGGGGACACCGAATGGCCTACCAACACTTGGGCATCGAACGGAACAAGGACGGCGTCGCCATCGTGACGCTCAACCGGCCTTCCAAGCTAAACGCCCTTAGCATCGAACTGATGCTCGAGATCGAGCGTGTCGCGGATGAATTGCGCGACGATGTCGAGACGCGGGCCGTGATCTTCACCGGGGCCGGAAAGTATTTCACCGCGGGGGCCGACCTGACCGATCCCGCGCGGGCCCAACTCCAGTCGGCCCCGTTGCTCGCGCGACAGCGCGCCATCCAACTGGGCCAACGCATGGCGGCAAAACTGCACGCCATCCCACAGATCACGATCGCGGCGATCAACGGCGGCGCGCTGGGCGGAGGCGCGGTCATCGTCTCCGCGTTGGATTTCCGGATCGGCGCCGAGGGCTGCTTTGTCAGCTACCCCGAGATCAACCTGGGGATGAACTTGAGTTGGTACGGGCTTCCGTTGTGTGTCCGCTTAATTGGCCCCTCCCGGGCGAAGCGGATGGTCATCCTTGGGCGCAAGGAACCGGCGCATACCCTTCTCGAATGGGGATTTCTCGACGAGATCGTCCCCCCGGAAGACCTCATGGGACGGGCGCGCGGGCTTGCCGCCGAATACGCCGCCCAACCGCCCATCGCCGCCCAGATGATCAAGCGCAGCGTCAACACCGTGGCCGGGGCGATGGATCAGGCCCTCATGCACATGGACACCGACCAGTTTCTCCTGACGAATTTCTCCGGGGACTTCCGCGAGGGGGTCTCGGCGTTCCTCGAAAAGCGGCCCCCGGCTTTCACCGGGGAATGAACCCCAATGCCCCGGGCTGGAAACAAAACGCCCCGGGGTGCGCGCGGGCAGCGCGGCATTCCCGGGGCGAAGCTCGAACGTCGGACGCAGGGCGCCTATATGGCCGGGGAATTCTTGACTTTGGCGACCAGGTTGTCGAACTCGGCGTCGAGGCGCTTCGCCGCGTTGGCCAGCTTGGCGCGCTCGGCGCGGTTGTGCTGCATGGCCCTGAGCGTGTCCTGCACGTCATGGACCTTGGCCGCGCGTTTGCCGCGCCCGCGCAGGCTCTTCGCGGCGCCGGCGATTGTCTTTCCTATCGCGTCGGAACCCGCCTTGCCGAACCGCTTTGTCCAGTTGTAGTAATTGGTGTATTGGATTTTCTTGGACTTGAGCGCCTTCATGAGGGGGGTGCCGCCCGCCACCAACGCTTGGATGTCGTCGAGAATCCGGCGAATCTCGCCCTCGTTCCGGCGGTGGCGTTTCTTGCCCTTCGACGGGTTTGCTGGGGCAGTCTTTTCTTTTGGCATTGTACGTTTCACCTCGTGTAGTTGTTTTCACTGGGCCATGTCGGTATCAATAACCGGAATGATACGAGTTTCATTGGATGAATGTCCAATATCTCGAATCGAAGTTTTTAAGAGTTTCATTCCGCCCGCGAGGGCCCCGCGCATTATCGTCATCGATTTGCGGTGCGCGCGCTGCGGCTGCGGGCCCGCACCGCGCGTGGAATTGGCATCGGGTTTGCCGTCGATTATAATCCGCCCGCTTGCCAACCGGAGACAATTCCATTGAACGCGAACAGACTCGAGCGCGCCCGCTCATTGTTGCGGGAACACGGCGGGGGCATCCTGGCCCTGACCGGGGGCGCGACGATGCGCTACGTGACGGGCCATCCATTCCCGGCGACGGACCGGCTTTTCTTGCTTCTGGTTCCCGCGCAGGGGCCCTGCGCGGCGGTGCTCCCGAGCTTCGATGTGTCCGGCTGGCGAGACATCGTCTCCTTCGAGTGCGACGTGTTCGGCTGGGACGACACGGTGGGACCCGCGCGCGCATTGGAACAAGCGGCCGCGCGGCTTCCGGGCGCCGGCCGGATATTGGTGGAGTCGCTGGTGTTCCGGTACGGGGAATTTCGCGCCGTCGCCCAGGCCTTTCCGGGCGTGGAATTCGGGCCCGCCGACGCGCTAGTCGCGGCGCTGCGGATGGCGAAGGAACGGGAAGAAATCGAGTCGATCGGCGAGGCCGCGCGCATCGCCGAAATTTCGCTCGAGGAGGTGCTGCCGTTCGCGCGGCCCGGCGTGCAAGAACGCGAACTCGCATCGCGCCTATGCTCGGCGCTGTTGCTCAACGGCGGCGAGGGAATTTCCTTCGGCCCGATCGTCCTCTCCGGGCCGAAGAGCGCCATGCCGCACGGGGTCCCCGATGGACGGGAGCTGCGAACGGGCGAGTTGATCCTTTTCGATTTCGGCACCAGCGTCCGCGGATACCATTGCGACATCACGCGGACCTTCGTCACCGGCGCGCTGCCGCCGGACGACCGGACCCGGGACGTGTACGAGACCGTCCTCGCGGGGAACCTGTCGGGATGCGCCGCCGCGAAGCCGGGCGCGACCGCGCATGAAGTGCATTGGGCGGCCCAAGAAGGGTTGCATCGGCCTCGATTCGATGGATATCTCAAACACCGCACAGGCCACGGGTTGGGCCTCGATGTCCACGAGTCCCCCAGCATCATGGACGGCAATCACGAAGCCCTTTGTCCCGGCACGGTGTTCACCGTCGAGCCGGGGCTCTATCTCGACGGATGGGGCGGGGTCAGGATTGAGGACGACGTCCTGATTACGGAAAGCAGCGCCGAGATTCTGACTCGATTCCCGCGGGCGCTCCGTGTCGTCGGGGGGTGAACCCGCTACCGGTCGAAGTCGCTGTTGTACGCGGCGTCATCCTTGCTGAGCATTTTCTTGCGCAACGCGGCGTTCCATGCGTTGACCCCTTCCAAATGGCCGCTCAGGATATGGATCACGTTCATCAACAACCGCACCGCGACGCCCTTTTCGAGGATCGAGTTCAATTGGCGTTCTTCCAGCACGAAGACCCGGACATCCGACAACGCCGCCGCGCTCCCCACATGCGGCTTGTGATTGAGCACCGCCATCTCGCCGAATGCGTCCCCGGCGCGGCATTTCGCAATCATGTCGTTGTGGATGTAAATCCCGACTTCGCCGGCAAAGAGGATAAACAGGTTACTGCCCATCTGGCCTTCATGAAAAATGGTCTGGCCCTTGTGATACTCGAGCATGTTCCCCTGCTTGAGGATCGACCCGATCTCGTCGGGCTGGAGACCGTTGAACAACTTAATCTTCTTCGAGTATTTTCGTAGTTTTTCATCGCTAGGCATGCCGCACCTCCGTGGAATGACCTGCTACCTCACGCACGATTCCCCATGCGATAGTTATATCATGAAATCGGGCTTTTGACCACCCCCCGTCTTCTGGGAGCGCATCGAGTGACGTTACTCTCCATCAATATGGGCCGTCCCCGGCTCGTCGCGTACCACGGGCAGCCATTCCATGCGTCTATTTTCAAGACACCCGTCAGCCATCCGGTGGCATTGCGGCGGCACCGCCTCGAGATCGAGGCCCTTTCGGCGGAATGGTTTGGGGAACTCCAGGCGATGGTGTGAGACCGACGTTGATCGAACGCGATCCCAAACTCCTGGGGAAGTTGCGAATGCACCGCCCGAAGCGAATCGAAATGACCCTGAATGGCCGATTCCGTTGCGGGGAGTCTCGGAGGGTGACAAAAAAGGACCCGTGGTTACCAGAACCGTCCGCACGAGCGATTCGTCGATTCGGTCGAGTTTCCTCGATTACGACTGCAACCCGATACAAACAAATGGCTTAACCCGGCAGCAATGGGGATTGGCACAAGGATTGCCCTGTTTTCGCAAGCTGCCTTAAATGATCTGACCCCGAATGGATAGGGGCGGTACGGCGGAAATCGAAAAACCAAGGAGACGATTGATATGAGAAAAGACAAAGGTTTCACCCTAATTGAATTGATGATCGTGGTCGCGATTATTGCGATCATCGCCGCCATCGCGATCCCGAACTTGCTCCGTTCGCGCATGAGCGCAAATGAAGCCGGCGCGGCGGGCGCGATTCGCACCATCTCGACCGGCGAGGTGGGGTATCAGGCATCGGCCCTCGAAATCTTGAGCACCGTGACCGGCGTTGGCCAGTATGGAAGCCTGACCGAACTCGGACCCTCCGGTCCCGGTGGGACGACCGGATTTTTCGTCGACCAGAATCTCTCGTCGGGCGCCAAGGGCGGGTATGCGTTCACGATCACGCCCACGGATAGCTCGATCGCGCCGACGTACATCGCCACGGGCACCCCGGCGGCCGCCAGCTCGACCGGCGTAAAGTCCTATTTCGTGGACACCTCGGGCGTGATTCGGTTTAACCCCACGGGCGGCGTGCCGACCTCGGCTTCGACCGCGATGTAACTGTCGACCCGTATTGGTCGCGTGTATTTTCCGGGCGGCGGGATTCCGATCTCGCCGCCCGTCCTGTTCCGCTCGTGACGTATCGATGTTCCAATGCGTGACGGGCTCGAGTCCCCCAAGTGGGGGCCAATTTTGGGCCTTTCCATCGTGAATGACAAAATTGGTCTCTTCGTTACGGGAATCGTCCGGAAATCGGCGTCGCAAGGTGAGGAGACGCTTGGCGGTGCGATAGATAATTCGTTATGGTGCCATGACTTAGATTGACATTGACACAATTTGGCATGGAGATTGCCCTATAATTTTTGGATACCGGGCTAGAGTGGATCCCGAATGATTCGGGGCGGACCGGTTTTAACCGAAGAACCCTAAGGAGGAATTCACCATGAAGAACAAAGGTTTCACGTTAATTGAGCTGATGATCGTCGTCGCCATCATCGCGATCATTGCCGCGATTGCCATCCCGAACCTTCTCCGCTCGCGCATGAGCGCGAACGAAACGGGCGCGGCGGGGGCCATACGCACGATCTCGACCGGCGAGGTGGGCTATCAGGCGGCCGCCCTCGAAGTCTTGAGCACCGTGACGGGCGTGGGCCAGTACGGGAGTTTGGACGATCTCGGACCTGCGGGCCCTGGCGGGGCGACCGGGTTTTTCATCGACCAGAATCTCTCGTCGGGCGCGAAGGGCGGGTACGCCTTCACCATCACGCCCACGGACAGCTCGATCGCGCCGACCTACATCGCCACGGGCACCCCGGCGGCCGCCAGCTCGACCGGCGTCAAGTCCTATTTCGTGGACAGCTCCGGCGTGATTCGATTCAATCCGACCGGTGGCGTACCGACATCGGCCTCGACGGCGATGTAATCGCGGTTAATTTTGGGTAGCGATACCCGGTGGCGGGACGCCCGTCCCGCCATCGGGTATTTGTGATGCATCGGGGTGTCCGCCCCGATCGGCTTGGTAAGCGCTCGCATTGGTTAGCACTTGGAGTAGGCCACATGTCTCGTCTTGACCGCGGATTCACCTTGATCGAACTGATGGTGGTGACCGTGGTCATCGCGCTCATCGCGGCCATTGCCATCCCGAACATGTTGCGGTCGCGCATGACCGCCAACGAAGGGGCCGCTGCCGGGGCCATGCGGCTTATCTGCAGCGCCGAGATCACCTTCCAAGCGGCCGACGTCAACAAGACGCCCGAGAGAGTAAGCCTGTACGGCGACTTGGGCGACTTGGGGGCCACCGATCCGCCGTTCATCGACAATATACTCTCGTCCGGATTCAAACAAGGCTACACCTTTGCCGCGATT
Source organism: Candidatus Hydrogenedentota bacterium (assembly GCA_947486375.1). Taxonomy (GTDB): domain Bacteria; phylum Hydrogenedentota; class Hydrogenedentia; order Hydrogenedentales; genus CANKTP01. Next base: position 15,081 of record CANKTP010000011.1, read on the forward strand.
CCGGGCTTGGATGGCGGGGCCCCATTCTTCACCGCGACCGCGGTCCCGTCCGATCCGGGCAAAACGGGCATCAAATCGTATTATGTGGACGAATCGGGTACGATACGTTTCGAGGGAGACGGAAGTACCGCTACCGTCGAGAGTAGCCCGTTATAGGGGCGTCCCAGGACGGTGCGCGGATTTCCCCCGTTGGCGATGGTTCGATTCACGCCGTGAACCCGGACAATACTCTGGGACCGGATGACCAGGCCGGTATCGTGACGCGCGCCGGGCAGGCCAAGGTATTTTCGGCCGTTCGGTTAATCCTTCCCCACATTGTCCTCGCCGTTGCCGTCATGGCCGTGTTCGCCCCGGTGCGCGATTTCGACTTCGTCAATTTCGACGATAACGAATACTTGATGGACAATCACCGGGTGCGCGACGGGCTGACGCCATCGAACATCGCGTGGGCGCTCACGACCCGTCATTTTTCCAATTGGCACCCGCTCACCTGGTTGTCCTACCTGTTCGACGTTTCCGCGTTCGGGTACGGACCGGGCCCGATGCACTCGATGAACGTGGCGATCCACGCATTGGCCACCGCGCTCCTTTTTCACGTCTTGTGGCGGGCCACCTCCGCGCTGGGCCCGAGCCTCTTCGTGGCGCTATTGTTCGGGATACATCCGCTCCATGTCGAGTCCGTGGCGTGGATATCGGAACGCAAGGACGTGCTCAGCGGGGTATTCTGGATGCTCTCGCTCGGGGCGTACGTCGAGTATGCCCAGACCGGGCGGCGAAGGCATCTCTGGCTTTCGCTGCTGGCGTTCGCGGTGGGCCTGACGGCGAAACCCATGCTGGTGACCCTGCCGGTGATCCTGATCGTTCTCGACTACTGGCCGTTGAACCGGCTGCGGACCGTGTCTCCCGCGCTCTTGGTTTCCGAGAAGGTCCCGTTCTTCCTGGTGACCCTCCTGTCGTGCGTCGCCACGATGATCATCCAGACGGATTCGGGTGCTGTCCAAAGCCTCGACCTCCTGCCGTTGGAGGCGCGGGTGACGAACGCGATCGTCTCGACGGTCAGCTATCTGCGCCTGATGGCGGTCCCCGCGAACTTGTGCATTTACTACCCGCACCCGTTGGGCGCCATACCCGTTGTAAAGGTCGCCCTGAACTTGGCGGGGGTAATCGCATTGATTGCCGCCGCGATTCTTGCGCGCCGCCGGGCGCCGTGGGTCACCGCCGGGACGTTGTGGTACCTCGTGACGCTCGCGCCGGTGATTGGGATCGTCCAAGTCGGCGCCCAGGCGATGGCGGACCGTTATACGTACCTCCCCGCGATCGGGCCCTTCATCGCGGTGGCGTGGACGGCGGCGGCAATCCCTATTCCCAATCGTCTCCGCGCGGCCTGCGCGATCGCGTGCGTCCTCGTGTTTGCGTATTTCGCCCGGGTACAAGTCCAGTATTGGCGCAACACGGAAACCCTCTTCACACATGCCTTGGACGTGGTCCCGAAAAACATCCTCGCCCATGATGTGCTCGGGCGATACTACATGGACTTGCACCGCCTGGGGGAGGCCGAGGCGAAATTCCGGACGGGGTTGAAGTTGAACCCGCGTTACCTCGAGGGCCAATTGAATCTCGGGATCGCGTTGGCGGAACAAGACAAGTTCGAACAGGCGCTCGAACCCTTGTGCATCCAACTCATGGCCACTCCGGACCTGCCGAAGGCGCGGTACTACCATGCGCGCACCCTGGCCCAACTGGGCCGATTCGAGGATGCCGCCACCGCCTATCGACGCTTGATTCGACTCGGTCCGCACGACGGGCGGATTCGCACCGCCTATGCGAATGTGCTGTCCCGGTTGGGAGACGTGGAGGCGGCGCTGCCGGAATACGCCCAAGCGATCGCGGATGCGCCCGAGTACGCGCTCGGGCACCTAAACTATGGCCTTGCGTTGCGCTTACTCGGACGCGAATCCGAAGCGGTCCCGCACCTCAACGAAGCCGTGAGGCGCGATCCCAGCCTGGCCACCGCCGCCGCCCAACCGCGCCCCGGATCGGTCGATCCGAACTAATGCAGCGGCCGGACGTTGGCGAAGGGGAACCCGAACCGGCATCTGGTGGAGGGTTCAACGGGGCCGTTTCGTTTACTTTGACGGATCGTAAACCTTTCGGGCGGGCTTGTCGCCCGGCTTTGGCTTTGGCTTTGGTTTCGGCTTTGGCTCCGCCTTCGGATCGACCGGCTCAACCTTTTTCTTCGCCGGGGCCAGGCGGCTTCGCGGGGCCGAATCGTCGGCGGCGCGTGCCTTGGGGGCCTCGTCGGGCCCGTCCGGGGCCGGCGCGACTTGCGGCGTGTCTGGCACCTCCGGTGATTCGGGACTGTCGAGGGGCGCTTCCCCGGCTTCCCCTTGCTTCAGGCGCTCTTCTCGCCGGAGCGCTTGGTCCTCGAGTTCGGCCTTGCGGCGTTCCTCGCGGGCCGCGCTTTCCGGATCCATTTTAACAATTCCGGTAGGCGCCTCGACTTCCCTGGCGGTGCCGTTCTCGACGATGGTGATGCGACCGTCTCCCCTGCCCTTGAAGACGAACTTTGCGACCGGCTTATCGCGCGCCGCGACCGATTTATCGCTCGCCGCGGCGGGGGCGGGCGGGTCTTCGGCCATGACGCTTGCCGCCGCGAAGGCCGCGACGAACGACGCGGCGATCATCCTGCAGTATCTCCGGCATATCATGAAATGGACCCTCCTTCGTGGGTTGCCTTTGGATTCCTAATTGTAAAGGCCGACAACGACTTCCGCGCACCGTGGCCCGGTCGTCGAGATGAGCGAGATTAGACCGCCCTTTCAGGGCTTGTATTGATTCGACTCGCGTACCCAGGGCGTTGCCCTGGGCTGGCTTAGTTTGCCCCTTCGGGGCGTAAGGTGGACGCGGTTCGTTTTCCCTCGGGATGTAATGTTGACGCGGTTTATCTTCCTTCGGGATGTGATGACGTTATTCGTTTTCCTTCGGGATGCGATGCTGACGCGGTTTGTTCTCCTTCGGGATGTGATGACGTTATTCGTTTTCCTTCGGGGCGCGATGTTGACGCGGTTTGTTCCTTCGGGATGTCACGCCGACTACGTTCGGCCCTTCGGGGCGCCGGACATCCTCTGCCTTCTATTATGGCGTCAAGTAGGGTCTCGGGTCTACTGGTATTCCATTCACCCGTACTTCGTAGTGTACGTGGGGCGCGGTGGCGCGTCCCGTCATTCCGATGAGCCCGATGGTCTCGCCGCGTTGGACGCGCTTGCCGGCGGTCACCAGGCGTTCGTGCAGGTGGGCGTACACGGTCTGCACGCCGCCGCCGTGGTCGAGCATCACATAATTTCCATAGGTCGGATTGGTCCCCGAAAATGCGACGGCACCCTCCGCCGTGGCGACGACCGGCGCGAGTTTCGGCGCCTGGATGTCCAAGCCCTTGTGAAACCGCCGGTCGCCGGCGATCGGGTCGGCACGGTATCCGAACCCGCCCGAGATGACGCGGGCGGGATGTGCGGTGGGCCAAATCGAAGGCAGCACGCTGGGCCGGAATTGCGCGCCGGAATGGTTCGAGGAGCACCCTGCAATCGCCGCGATGAGGGGTAGGCATATCCACGCGACGACCCGTGGCGGGACTACGCACATCGCGCGATCCGGCGGAGGGGGTTCAGGGCGCCTTCGCGTCCCCGGCGGATTTCCCCGGCGCGAGAACGGCGGGCGTGTCTTTTTCTGCCGGCGAATCGGAGGAGTTCTCCTCGAGCAAGGCGCCGACCAGCTCTTCCATGAACGGATCCATGGGGTGTCCGGTCCAGACGAGCAGGCCGTCGCGGTCGACCACGAAGGCCCAGGGAATACCGGTGACGCCGAAGGGCTCCATGTAGGCGCGCGAGGTCTTCCGCGACTCGTCCACGGCCACGGTGTAATTCATTCCCTTGCCCTGCTTCTCGACGAAGGGCTTGACTACGGGCGGCGTCTCCGCAGAGATGCCCACGACGACGAGGCCCTTGTCGCGATATTTTTCCTGGAGTTTCGTCAGGTGGGGAATGCTGTACTTGCAGGGGCCGCACCAGGTCGCCCAGAATTCGACGATGTAGACCTTGCCCCGGTCGCGCGCGAGCTGCACGGGATCGCCCTTGACCACGGAGACCTGGAGATCAGGGGCGGGATCGCCGAGTTCGAGGCGCTTCGGTTGGGCCTTTTGCTCGCCCATGCACCATGCCGAACCCAGGAGGAGCAGCGGGACCAGCAACGCCACCCTTATGGATCGAGACCTATTTCTCATCGCGCCAAATCCTCTCGCTTTACGGCCCGAGTGTAGCACGAAGCCCGGCTTCGCGGCCACGTGGGGTAGAGAAATTTGCGAGGTCCATCAATTTGATATATGATTATCAATAAGATGTTTTTTGGTGACCTTTCGATTTAGGATTCATCCCATGCTCCGCAACCGGACATTCCACGTTTCACGCCGCTTGGCGCTGTTGGGATTCGCGTGTGTGTTGGCGTTGGCTTTTGGCCATGCGCTGGATCCGCATCATGCGGAATCGCACGATGACGTGGCCCCGTGCGCCTTGTGCTCCTCGTTGCCGGGACTTCTTCTCTGCCTGGTATTGGTCTCGGGCCGCGTTCTCCCCGTTTTTGTCGAACGGCCCCAGGCCGTGACAGGGATCTTCCCCTTCCACCGCGAACCGTGGCGTCTTCTGCCGCGCCGCGGTCCCCCCTGCGTCAGCCTCTCCTAGAATTTCCTTGCAATTGATCCGTCCCAGGACCTGAGGTGTGCTTCCGCGTCTCTTGATCGGAAATCTGCCCCGGCCCGAGTTGCCCCACATGGAGAAGAAACATGAAAAAACACGCTCGCCAGGGGTTTACCCTGATTGAACTGCTTGTCGTCATCGCCATCATCGGAATTCTCGCCGCGATCCTGTTGCCGGCGCTGGCCCGGGCACGCGAGGCGGCGCGGCGGTCGAGCTGCGCGAACAACCTGAAACAGCTGGGTCTTGCGATGAAAATGTACGCCTCTGAGAGCCGGGGCGAGAAGTATCCTGAAATCAAAATGGTCAACTGCGTGCCGGAGATTTACGCGGGCCTTAATTGGACGCCGAATATCTCCGCGTTGTATCCCGAATACCTGCCGGACCTGGATGTCCTCGTTTGCCCGAGCAACTCGGCGGGCGCGGACGCGGTCGAGCAATGGGACGAGGGGAACAGCGTAAACTCGCTTTGGGAGGAGGCGCCGGGGTTCAGCTTCAACGGGAATGTGGAACCCTGCGAGGTGGTGGTCGAGCCTTACTATTACTACGGTTGGGCCTTTGCGGGGAACCAGTTCCCCACGGAGGCGGACAACGATGCGCTGCAACTGGCGTTGGAGGCGTTGACCGAGACGGTCGTCGCGAATGCCGATTTGGGCGCGCTGGGCCGGGACATCGACCTCGAGTTTCCGATTAATGGAAAGACCTCGCTGCTTCGTCTTCGCGAGGGGATCGAACGTTTTTTCGTCACCGACATCAATTCGCCCGGGTCGAGCGCGCAGGCCGCCTCGGACATCGTCCTGATGCATGACGCGATCTCGGACGAGGCGGCCCACTATAACCATGTGCCGGGCGGATCGAACGTCCTGTTCCTCGACGGGCACGTCCAATTCTTCAAGTACCCCGGGAACTTGGAGGACGGTCCGTTTCCGGTCAACGAGGCGGGGATACTGCTGCACGAGATATCCGAGGGCGTGAGTCACAGCCACTGACTTCGATCGACTTCCCAAGCATTGCATCGAATCGGGCGTGAACCGGATAGCACTCCATCGTCGAACCGAGTGCGTGGCGATCGGCGCTTACCGTCCGCCGCGGAATTTTGCGGAGACGGTGGCGCCCGGATCGCCGACTAGTTGGACGTCGATGTTGCCCTTGGCGTTCGACCGATCGACGATGAGCTTGCAGTCGGTGGCGCCGGCGGCGATGTCCAACAGGATGGTCCCGGCCAATTCGACCGGCTTGCCGTTCGCCCATAGACGCAATCCATCCATGGGCGCGACCGCGAGAGCGACCTTTCCGGGTGAGTCCGATTCGAGGGTGAATTGGAGGAAGCTGTACGAGGTTGTCCAGTAACTGTGCTTGAGGGCCGGGACATCCTCGAGCGGCATCACGCCCTTGACGTTGCTGTATCCCTGTATCCATGCGAGCGTTTCATGAGACTTGATCGCGGCCTCGACGCGGGACTCGTAGAGGTAATCCGTCGCGGCATCGGTGTCGGGCAGGACGCGCCAGGTGCGCACGTGGCGCCCGGTGCCGGCGGAGAAGTCGGGAGTGCGGCCCAGCTCGGAGAGAAGCTTCACGAGGTCTAGGAACTCTTGCTCGAGAAGCGTGCTGGTCAACTCGACGGGCATCAGCGAGCCGCCGTCTTCTTGCGACTCGATGGTGTCGAGGGGAATGCGCAGCTCGGGCTCGGTGGCGGTTTTCAATATCAACTCGTCGCCCGTCTGGTTGACCTTGATCCCGCTATACGTGGCGAGGTCCTTGGTCTCGACCACGAGGGAATGAAATCCTTCCTTGATCGCCTTGCCGGGAAAGAGGATGGATTCGACCAGGTAGTCGACCTGGGCGCTGCCGCCGATGCTGGTCATGTCGGGGCCGAGATTGCCGCCGCTTCCCGCGATGGAATGGCATTGGGCACAGTCGAGGGTGCGGTATTGTTGGTAGCCGCGGGAGGCGTCGCCGCGTGTCCGTACGGCCTCGACCTTTGCGGCCAGGTCGGCGGGCGAAAGCTCGGTGGGCGCTTCGCCGAGGCCGCCGGCCTTGCGCAGGGCGGCGATGGCCTCGGGTTCCTTGCGGCCCGAGGATGACACGACGCGTTCGCCGATCTTCGAGGCCTCGGGAGCGATCGTGGCGCCCTCGAGGGCCGCCGTCAATGCGCCGATTCCTCCCTCGGATTTCAAGAAGGCCTCGTAGAGTGGCGTGGGATTGCCTTGATTGGACTCCGCGAGGAACGCGACGGCGTGTTTGGCCGCGCTTTCGCGGGCCGACGGAATCAACGCGCGAATCGCGGCGACGCGGATTTCGGCGGGTTGCTCCGATTTCGTCAAGGACTCCAAAATCGCGTTGGCGGAGTCGCCACCCATGGCCGAGAGGGATTCGATGGCGGGTTCCCGCAGGGCGGAGGCCGTGGAAACATCCGTGGCCAGGGATTCTAGCGTTGCCCGTACGGATTCCTCGCGCCAGACGCCCGCGGCGTTGATTGCGGCGACGCGCAACTCGTCCGGGGCGTTCTTGATGAGCTCGGCGAGCGACGACACCTTGCCGTCGGGACGGACGGAGCGGCGCTTGCAGGCCTCGACGAGATCGCGCAGCAGGGCGGCGCGCTGTCCGGGCTCGACGTCCTTGGCTTCCAATATTTGTTCCGCCGCGAGGCCGAGTTGTTTCGCGTCGCCGTGTGCGCCGATGGCCGTGACGGCCTCGCGCTGTTGTTCGGCGGTCAAAGGGCGGTCGCGATAAAGGCGCACCAGCGAGGCCACGGCCTCGGGCCCGTCAATGGCCTTCAACGCATAGAGGAGTTGGTCCGATTTCTTCGCGAAGGCCAGGCGATTGCCGTCGGCCTCGGGGAGCCATTGGTCCTTGAGATCGCGCATGGTGGTCCAGAGGGCGTACTCGAGGAATCGATCCACCGGCTGGTCCATTGCGTGCATGGCGGCGTCGGCGGCCTTCGCGCTGGGCACACGGATGAGCGCACGGATCGCCTCGATTCGCACCTGCGGATGGGTGTCCTGTGCGAGCGCGGCCAACTTGTCGAGATACGCATCGTCGTCATGCAGGCGGGATTGCCACTGCGACAATACCCTCACCGCGGCTGTGCGCACACGATGGTCGCTCGAGGCGAGAAGGGTATCGAGTAGTTTTGGGTTTACCGCGTCGACTGTCTCAAAGGCCCACAATAACTCCAAGCGCGCATTCTCGAAATCCGGCGAGGCGGGATCGAGGCCGGCCAAGGCCTTGTCGAGGGCGGCGAGGGTTTCCGCGCGGTCGCGCGTCTTGAGCTCGCGCTTGGCGTGGATGCGGTTCCACTGTTCCGGCGCTTGGAGCAATCCGAGCAATCCGTCGATGGAGAGTTTGTCGAAATCGGGAGGCGTCACCAGGGGGCGGCCCTTCGCCGTAATGCGCCAGATGCGGCCGTGCTCGTGGTCGCGGCGGGGATCGCGGAAGTCGACTTCGCCGTGCTGGATGATGGGGTTGTACCAATCGGCGATGTAGATCGCGCCGTCGGGCCCCATCTTCACGTCGACCGGGCGAAACGACACGTGGGTCGACCTAAGCACCTCGGGCTGCTCGACGGAGACGTAGCTTCCGTCTTGTTCGGTCACGAGGAACCGGCACACACGCTGGCCCCGGAAGTCGTTCGTGATCATGGTGCCGCGCCAGTCTTCGGGCAAATGGGTTCCGCTCAATACCTCGAGGGCGCAGTGCTTCGGCGTGCCCTCGTTCAATCCTTGGAGTACGCGCGGTATGGCGGCGGCCGTGACGAACGCGGCGCCGGGAAACACGTAGTTGATGCCTTCTCCGTAGGCGCCGTCGGTCGCGAAGGATTGGCCCCACTCGTCGTAGTGATGGCCCCAGGGATTGACGAACCCGCGCGCGAAGACCTCGAGTTCCATCGTCTCGGGCCGGAACTGCCAGATGCCGCCGGCGTTTAGGGTTCGCGGGCCATGGGGGGTTTCGATGTGGCTGTGGATGTAAATGGACTGATTGAAATAGAGGAGGCCGTCGTAACCCCAGCGCAACGAATGGACAATGTGGTGCGTGTCCTCGGTCCCGAATCCGGAGAGCACGACGCGCGTGCGGTCGGCGCGGCCGTCGCCGTTGGTGTCTTGCAGGTGGAGGATTTCGGTGCTGTTGGTGACGTAGACGCCGCCATCGCCCGGGGCAACGCCCGTGGGGATGAACAAGTTCTCGGCGAAGAGGGAGGACTTGTCGGCGACGCCGTCGCCGTCGGTGTCCTCGATGACGGTGATGGTGTCGCTGGCAGGCTCGCCGGGGAGAATCTGCGGATAGACGGCGCTGCCGACGACCCAGAGGCGGCCCTGGTCGTCCCAGTTCATGTGGATGGGATTGGCGATCATCGGATCGGAGGCGAAGAGGTTCACCTCGAAACCCTCGGCCACGGTGAAGGCGGCGAGTTCCTTTTCGGTGTTGGCTTCCGGGACGTTCAACAGGCTGCGTTGGGCATGGGCGGGGATGGCGAGGGCGAGCGAGATGGAGGCGAGCGACACCATATAGGCTAGTGTGCGGAGTCGACGTCCAAGGGCTAACATCCCCCTTGATCCCCCTTCAAAGGGGGACTGCGTTCGCTGAAGTTCTACAACGGCTGAAATGGGCCGCATTGAGACCTGGCGATCGTGAAGGGTCTTTCCGCTCGCGACGTGTATGGGGAGGTTCATTGGGCGTTGAGTCCTTTTTCGCCGTGGAGTTCGCCGCGCAGGGCGGCTATTTGTTTTTCCTGATCCGCGATGAACGGAAGGAAGAGTGGGATCTCGGCGGCATGCCCCCCTTGCTCGTATTTGCGGAAACCGTAGATGTAGGTGTCGTTCTGCGCGCGCCAGACATTGAAGAAGAGGCGGTTCTTCTCGACGATGGCCGCGCGCAGGGGCGCGAGCCGCTCGAGGTCCGGCGGCGGCGCGTCGTGGCCCAATCCCTTGAGCAGCGCGGCCGCCACATCCCAGTAGCCGCTCTCGGTGAAGTGCATGCCGTCGTCGGTGCGGGGGCTGCGGGCGATTTCTTTTGTCACCGGGAGGAGAGCGGTCATGTCGACGAAATACAGGTCGCGCTTCTCCGCGATCGCGCCGATGGCCTTCGTGTAGCGGCGGACGTCTTCATTGTGTTCCGCAGGATCGGGCAAGGGCGGCCCAAGGTTTTCGTGTAGCGCGGGGGAAACCAGGACGATCCGCGCGTTGTTCTTCGCGAGGTCGTCGAGCAGGCGATTCATCCCGGCCTCGAATTCCTCGAGGCCGTCCTTCCCTTTGAAGGACTCGTTTTGGCCGTAGCTGACCAGCATGATCGTCGGGTCCGCGTCGTCCACATGTTTGAGCAGGCGTTCGTAGCCTTCCTTCGCGGTGTCGAAACCGGCGCGTGCGTCGCCAAAGACGGTGTCGCCGCTCCAGGCGAGGTTGCGGAAGGTGATTCCGGATTCCTGGAAGTAGGCGCAGAGCATGGCCTCGATGCAGCCGTATCGCACCTCGCGCTCGACGAAGGTCGCGCCGAGCATGACGACCCGATCGCCGGGGGACAACGCGATCGAATCGGCCCGTGCTGGGGCTGCACAAGCTATCGTCAAGAGAAGCATTGCAATCGCCCGAATAAAGCGGCGCCTGCCCCTCGTCCTAGTATTCAAGTTCATGATTTATGTCCCTTCTAAGCACGGTTCGGGTAAGCGGCGGCTTGCGCCGGTGCCGGGAGAGTCTATTCCGAAGGGAGTGACCAAGGCAATGGTGGCGTGGATATGATCGAACGCGGGCGAGAACATTGCGGTGGCGACGAGGGCCGCGTATCCGCCGGTTTTTCGGTCTATTCGATCTCGGAGGCCGTGGCGCTGCTGGAAACGGTGAGGCTGTCAAACGCCACTTGGTCCACCCCATGCTTTGGCCCATAGTCCTTGACCAACTTGATGACCGCGATCAAGCACCCGTCGCCGGCCGCCGCCCTGCACCAGCACACATGCGCCTTCAACTCGATGGGCGCGCCGTGGTATCTCAGGCAATCCAATTTCAGGTATACGTTGTCGCCGGGGACTAGGAAGCGGTCGAGTCGCAGCAGAATCTCGCCGCCGCCAAGGTTGCAGGCCATCGCGGTCCCATTGACGTCCGGCGCTTGCCAGTAGTGCGCTTGCCCGGCGAACCGAACCTTTGCTGCCCGGCGAACCAATTCTTCGCGGTGCTCCGCTTCGAGGAGCCCCTGGGCCTTGATGGCGGTCGGCTTGGAAAGTATGGTCTGGCTGGTCATTGCGAGAATCCTTGTTTTCCAAGGACAAGCGCAATGGGCGTGCCAATTATAAATTTGGTGTTAACCTTCTATTATATAAAGACTTAAGCAGTATTTATAAAATCAATAAAAACGCGCATTGGTTTAGGGGGCCATGCTTTATAGCCGACCTTGGTTTATTTAGCCATGCGGTATGGAATATATGCTCGAGTGCTCCGCACGCAATGAATCGAGAACCGACCTCGAAATGAGTTACAATTGTGTCTTCCCCATATATTCCCTGATTTAGGAGGCGTTTCATGGTTTCGGAAAGTCAGGTACTCGACTCGATGCGGGGCATTATCGACCCCGATTTGGGCCGCGACATCGTTTCGCTCGGGTTTATCAAGCAATTGCGGATTCGCGGCGGCGATGTCAGCTTCACCGTCGAACTGACCACGCCCGCATGCCCGGTCAAGGAACAGTTTCGGACGGATTGCGAGCAGGCCGTGAAGAAGGTCTCGGGGGTCACTTCGGTCAAGGTCGACATGTCCGCTATGCAGGCGAAGAAGAGGCCGGAGCTCGCCATCAACACGCTGACGCGGGTCGATTCCGTGATCGCGGTATCTTCGTGCAAGGGGGGCGTCGGGAAGTCGACGATCGCCGCGCAGCTTGCACGCCAACTGCAGCGCGAGGGGCTTCGCGTGGGCTTGCTCGATACCGACATCTACGGGCCGTCCGTGCCGACCTTGTTCAACTTGCATCGCCCACAACTCATGATGCGCGAGAACATGCTGATGCCGATCACGGTGGATGGGTTGCAGCTGATGTCCGTCGGGTTCGTGCTGGGCGATTCGCCCGCCGTGATGCGCGGGCCGATGGTCTCGGGCTACGTCACGCAAATTCTTCACCAGACTGACTGGGGCGATCTCGACTACCTCATCATCGACATGCCTCCCGGCACGGGCGACATCCAGCTCACGCTCGTGCAACAGGCGGCGCTCGATGGCGCGATCATTGTCACCACGCCCCACTCGTTGTCATTGGTCGACGTTTCGCGCGGCATCCTCATGTTCGAAAAGGTCAACGTGCCCGTGTTGGGCATCGTCGAGAACATGTCCTACTTCGTCTGCGACCAATGCACAAAGAAGCACTATCTCTTCGGGCACAACGCGGCGACGCTAAAGAAGCGGTTCGGCCTCCAAACCCTCGCCGAGTTCCCGATGATCGAGGGTATCTCGAACCTCGAGAACAAGAACGCGGGGGCCAATATTGCCCCGTTGAAGGAACTGGCGGAAAACCTTCATCGCGCCGTGGGCATGGGCCGCGTCAAGCGGAGCGATTTGCCGGTGGTGACGGCGGAACCGGGTAATATCCGGGTCGTGTGGCCCGATGGATCGGAAAGCCGCCTGCCTTCCCGTTCGGTCCGGGCGGCCTGCCAATGCGCGCAATGCATCGAGGAGTTCACCGGCGAGCAGCTCTTGGACATCGCGTCGATCCCCACGACCCTCGAGGCAAAGGCCATCTCCGTGCTCGGCAACTATGCCGTCTCGATCGCCTGGAGCGACGGGCATTCGTCGGGGATTTTCACCTGGGATCGGCTGCGGGAACTGGCCAATTAATTCGTAGCCCGTCCCCGAATTAATTTACGCGGTACCACGCGCTACCGACGCGGAACACGGCGCGCTCGTGGAGCGCGAGCGCGTCGCGCAAATGGGGATCGTTCTCAACGAGTTCGCGAAATCGGTCGGAGTCGCGGTCGAGAACGGTCGCTGCCTCGTCGCGATACCCCGATTCGTACCAAACCCCGTCCCTCTCGGAGAACGTCCGCGGGGCGGAGATACTCTTCGCCAACGTATCGCCGAGGATCGCCACCGATTCCATTGCCGCCGCCGGGGGGGCGACCGCCACCGTCGAGCCCGCTGCCGCCTGGTTCGACGCCGCAGCGTCTTTCATTTTTGCTGCCCTTGCCAAACGCTGTTCGACCGGTTCGGGCGATTCCGGGGCCGCCGCCACTAGGCCGAGATCCTCTTTCGGCTCGTCCGCCTCGATCGATTGCGCCTTGTCCGCATCGGCACTTTGCGCTACGTCCGCCCGAACCCTCGGCGCAGCGTAGTCCCGCTTGATATCGTCAGCCGGCTTGGCCGCTGCCGCCTCTACGTAGCCGGCCGCCGCGCTTTCGGGCTGTGGCGCGCTGGCGAGCGCGGCCATTTGGTCGTACTCGGCGAGCGGTTGCGCATCGAATCCATAGGACCAAGTCAGCGCGCCTGCCGCGGAGAGCAGTACGCCCGCCGCCATCGCCGGCCACAGGGTCCGGTTGTGGGTTCGGAGCATCCGGAACAGGGTCGGCCGCAACACGGACCGAATCCGCGCCTCGACCTCCGGCGGCGCATCCACCGATGGCAACCGGCGAAATATCACGTCGACTTTCTTGAGGCCGTCCAGTTCGCGCAGGCAATCGGAACACAACGCGAGGTGCGACTCGACACGGTCGCGCTCGTCGACGGTCAACTCGCCGTCGAGCAGGGCGGAGAATTCCTCGCGCACCGCCGCGCATCGTTCGCGTTCGTCCACCATGGCCATGTCCTTACAACACCGACAACGCCTTGAGGCGCGCCTGCAACAGGGTCCGCGCCTGGTTCAGGCGGGACTTCACCGTGCCGCGCGGACACCCCAGCGCATCGGCGATTTCGTCGTAACTCAAATTCTCGAAGGTCCGCAGCACAAACACCACGCGGTAGTGTTCCGGCAATTCCTCGATGCATCGTTGCAACAATTCGTTCAACTCGTTCCCAAGCGCGGTCTCCGAGGGCGACCATCCCGCGCCGCGCATGCCCTGCGCCCCGGCGAGCGCCTCGATCGAGACGCCCTTGTCGCGTCCCTTGCGATGGCTGTCGCGCAGCCGGTTCTTTGCGAGGTTGCCCGCGATGCTGTAGAGCCAGGTGTACACCTTCGCCGTGCCGCGGAATCCGCGAATGCCCTTGTATGCCTTGACGAATACTTCCTGCGCCACGTCCTGCGCGTCCTCGTGATTTCCGAGCAAACGGTACGCCACGTTATAGATGCGGTCCTTGTAACGGCGCACGATCTCGTCGAAGGCCGAGGAATCGCCGTTGCGGCATTCCTCGACCAGCACGAAGTCGGCGTGTTCCTTTTCTTCCTTCAGCAGCACCACGGAGCTTAGTCACTCCCGGCCCTTGAAGGCGGCCGTATGCCCGGTTAACCGTCGCGCCGCGATGTCTGTCCGTCTCCTTGGACACCGTACCGCCGCGATGGTTCGTTCCTACCTCCGCAATTTTACCCCGATTTCGGTCTCCGGGGGAAATGGGCAACGGCGGGCAATCTTCCCGGAATGGCGCGGCGGGACAATGACTCCAGCTTCAGGGCCTGCGCCACGGGCCGGATCAGGCCTCACATTCCGTTAGGAAGGCCTCGACCGCTTCCCGGTGATCGCCGTGAATCTCGACTTCCCCGTCGCGCAGTGCGCCGCCGGCGCCGCATTTTTTCTTGAGCAGGGCGAGCAATCCGCTCGCGTCCCCGGTGACGTTTCGTATGACCGTGGCGGGCTTTCCGTTGCCGCGCTTCTCGAGGAAGACGGGGAGGCCCCCCTTCCGCGTGCGCGCGACGCGAAACGACGGCGGGCGCGCGGCGGGATTCGCGGAATGCCGCGGCGGCGCGGCGGCATCGGTCGCCGGCGCCGACGCGGCGATGCCTTGGAGAACGGCAAAGGGGTTCGACGTGAGGCGCTCGGCCTCGGGCGAGGTATCGACGCGATTGGTCTTGGGCTTGGACATGCGGCCCTCCTGCAGCGATTCTTGCATTCCCGTCGGGCTCGCGTCAAAGGCGATTGCCGCGGGACGCAATTCCGCGAGATCGCGGGTTGAGGGGACAGCCAGCCACGCTCTGGCCAAACTGCCGGCCCGCGCGTGGAGGCAGTCCCCTTGGCGCACCTGCGGATGTTGTTTTCGAAGCCGATGCTATCAGCCTCTTGCGGCCCGCAATCAGTCCACGATGCCCGGCAGCAGTTCCGTGAGGCGGCGGCGATTCGGGGAATGGGCGAGGAGATGGAGACCGAGGTCCTTGGAGATCGCCTCGCACACCTTGAGCGCGCGGACGCTGTTGCCGCGTTCGTCGAGCAACGGGGAGAACACGGCAATGGCCATGACGCGCGGCACGACCGCGACGACGCCCCCGCCGACGCCGCTCTTCGCGGGGAGGCCGACGCGGTAAGACCATTCGCCGGTGTAGTCGTACATGCCGCAGGAGTACATGACGCTGAGCACGTCCTGGACGTACTCGGGCGCGATGGCTTGTTCCTTCGTGAGGGGATTGACGCCGCCGTTGGCGAGCGTGGCGCCCATCATGGCGAGGTCGCGTGCATTGATAAGGACGGAGCATTGTTGGAAATAGAGGTCGAGCGTTTCGTCGACGTTCGGATCGATCATGCCGAAGTTAAGCATGAGATGCGCGAGCGCGCGGTTGCGGTGGCCCGTGCTGCGCTCGGAGGTGTACACGGCCATGTCGACGGGCAAGGAGCGCCCGGCGTAGCGCGAGAGCATGCCCCCGAGCCGATTGAAGCGCTCGGTGAGGTGCGCGCCCTTGACGAGGCCCGCGGTCGAGATCGCGCCGGCGTTCACCATGGGGTTCTGCGGACGCCCGGATTTCGTGTCGAGCTTGATGATCGAGTTGAAGGCGTCGCCCGTTGGCTCGACGCCCACGCGGCTCAGGGTGTGGTCGCGGCCGTTGTCCTCGAGGGCGAGCCCGAAGACGAAAGGCTTGGACACGGACTGGATGGTGAAGTCGGTCTGCGCGTCGCCCACCTCGAAGGTGAGCCCATTCACCGTGGCGACGGAGATGCCGAACCATTCCGGCTTGGCCTTGGCCAGCTCGGGGATGTAGTCGGCCACGCGCCCCTCGGAATCATTGGCGAAGCGGCGGTGCAGGTCCTTGAGGTAGGTCCGGAAGGGGGACGCGGCGCTGCGCACGCCGCCGAGCAAGGCCTGGACGCCGGAGGCGATTTCCGGGCCGCTCATGAGACTCTCCTGTCCGAGAGTTGGCTGGCGGTACCCGCCGCGACCAAGCAGTCCGCGACGCGGCCCACGGCCTGGCTGTAGTCATGGTCGGGAAAGCGCATGCAGTAAACCCCTCCGCTTCCGAATTGGACCATGTCGTCACTGAGGGCGATGACCTCGATTACGGGCGCGCCGAGCTTCTGTTCCACGCTCGCCTTCATAACCGCGTGATCGGCGTTACGGTGCGCCTTGTTCACGATCAGCTGGAGGTTCTTGCATTCGAGTTGGCGGGCCAGTTCGATGGTCACCGCCGTCCCCTGGAGGTCTTGCTGGTCGGGACGCAGGATGATGATGGTGACTTCGGAGATGGCGATGGAAAGCAACGTCTCCTCGTTGACTCCGGGATGGGTATCGACGAAGACAAAGTCCAAGTCGTAGTGGTCCATCAAGCCGAGGATGCCGTCGTTCAGCAGCCCGACGTCGTATCCGTCGTGCAGGATTCGGGCGATTTCGCCGGTCTCGATGCTGGCCGGGACCAGGTAAAGCGCGCCCGACGCGGAAACGGGGACGCCGGCGCCCTCGAGCGCCGGCATCACGTCGACGGCGGCGTCTTGAATCGAGCAGTTCCCCCAGAAATAGGCGTTGAGCGACGCGGACGCCGGCACGTCGTTGATGCCGAAGAGCACGTGGATTCCCGGGGAGGCCACGTCGGTGTCGAAGACACCCACGCGATAACCTCGCGCGGCAAGGGTCGCCGAGAGGTTGGCGGTGAGGTTCGACTTGCCGGTTCCTCCCCGGAACGAATGGATTGAAATGACCTTTCCCATAACTCCTCCCGGCGCTAGGCGCGCGGCGTCTTCATGCGCAACTGGCGCGCCTTTTCCTTGAGGTTCTTGAAGTAATCCGAATCGACGATCTGCGACACCTGTTCCCGCTTCTTGGCTTCGTCTATCTTGAGATGGAGCGCGCTGATCTGTTCCTTCAACTTTTGCATGCGGGCGTAGGCCTCGAGGCCGGCCGCGGCCAGCCGGCACATCGATTCGACCGCTTCTTGTTGCTGCGGATCGAAGGGCACCGCCTCGCCCGTGAGGGGATCGCGCGCGTTGATCAACTGCAATACGCCGATGACGCGATGGGCATCGTTCTTCAGCGGCGCGGCGAGAATCGACAAAGTCCGATACCCGAACTTGGTGTCGAAATTCCGCGGACCCGAGAGATCGAAATTGCTCGAATCGTAGAGGTCCGGAAGGGAAACGGGCAAGCCTGAATTGGCGACATAAGCCGCAATGTAACGACGCTCCGGTTCGCCGCCGTCGGGACGATACAGCGGAATCGGCGGAAATTCGGTCACCGAGCCCTTCGAGCCGCCGAGGGAGATTCCCAGCACGTCGTTATGGACCATCGTGAATTCGAGCGTGTCCGCGGACGTCCGAAGATACAGCGTGCCGCCGTCGGCAAGACAGAGGGCCTTGGCCTCGAGCAGGATGGTCTCGAGCATCCGCCCGTGGTCGCGCTCGCCGAACAAGGCAAGACTCAAGGGAATGATGACGCGGTCGAACGCCCCGCTGCGCCTGCGTTCGCGCACATATTCCTCGAACAACCAATCCGACTGTTGGGAATTGAGAATTCGCTCGCACCAACCGCTGAGCACGCGGCCCGCCGAGGGCTGGCTCAGAAAATCCGTCGCGCCAAGGTGGAGATACTCCTCCGCCACGGAGGGATCAAAGCGGTCGGAGATGACCAAGATCGGCGTCGCCGCGAAGCGCTCCGACTGGCGAAGTTGCTCGACCACGGAGCACGCGCTGTCATCGACCCCCGAAATCGCGACAACGACAAGGTGGACGGGGTCCGTCGACGAGGCCGGAGTCACGGCGATCCCCGTCACGGCGAACCCGGCTACTTCCAAGCCCCGGATAAGCGATGCGCAGCCGTTCAACCGGTGGTTGAGCAGCAAGACCCGCGCTTCGTGCTTCGCCTTCGGCAGCGGCGGCGTTTCCAAAACGTTCATGGCGATCACTCAATGTCCCAAAGAATAGCGTTTGGCCCAGCCGTCGCCGGGACGGCGATTCGTTCGCCTGCCCAAGCTCCCAACGACATCAGCGGCGCAAGCCCCGATAACACGGCATCGTTGCCCGGAAGCTGAGCGCAATTCTCGTGCCATGCCGCGACACACGAAAAAAGGCCGAGTATTCGAAAAAATCTGGGGTGACCAGCATTTCGGCTCCCAGTGGAAGGCCGGGAAATCCTACGAAGATGTTGGATTGGGTTCGGGGCTGTACGTAACGGTTGGTCGCGAATCGTTGTGTGCAGTAGATTGGGAACGACCTTCGTTTTGGGTATGACGACCTCTAAATGTAGCGTCCACGCCGGGGGACTAATTTGACGCCCGCGCGAACCCAGCGCAGGCGTTCCAACTCTCGAATCAATTCCAGAAATTCATTCTTCCCCAGATGGACTTGGACGAGAATGCCATGCACAATCCGGGACTTGGGGGACCGCCTCGACCCCGTTCACGGTGCGCCCCCACGTGACGATGTGGGGAAGCGCCGACACCGCGACGCAGCACCCTCGCGCCGTCGTCATTTGACCTATTCCGGCAATACATCGTACGAATACGATGGTAGATCCACTATCCGATGGCCCATCGGCTGGGTCGGCCAAATTCTTACGGTCTTCCATCGCATCCCGCAATTCTGCGGGCAAAAATTCATTCGCAGGCCGGAATAAAGGGTCCGGGCGGAGAGTTCGGGAGTATGGCGGGCGCATTTGCATGCGTTTGCTGGCGAAACTCCTTGACTGTCAAACAGTTATGGTGTAGTCTTTGGAGTGAACGATTTTGTCGTGCGGGCCGGGGAATCCGGGAGTGCCGAAGGTTTTTGGGCCGGTTGCGGCGGGATCGTAGTTGTTTATTGGAGCGCCTCCGCGCGGTGCGCAGGGGCGGGTTCGGCGTAGTAAGGAGACTTTTGTCGATGTTGGCCCAGGTAAAGACTGCGGCGCGCGTGGCCCGGTGCGGTATGACGTCGGGCCGGCCGATGTCGCTCGTGTACCTGACGACGATGAAGTGCAATGCGCGTTGCAAGATGTGCTTGTATTGGAAGGAAGTCTGGGGTTCGGAAAGCCAGAACCGGGGCACGATGACGCTGGAGCAGATCGACACGTTCACGAAGTCGATGGGGCGCTTGTTGCAGACGCAGATAAGCGGCGGCGAGCCCTTTATTCGCAAGGACATGGGCGAGATCATGCTGGTCATCGGGCGGAATTGCAATCCGGTGATTATGACGATCCCCACGAACGGGAGTTATCCGGACCGGATTGTGCCGGCGGCCAAGGCCTTGTGTACCCAGAATCCGGGGACGATGCTGCGGATGAATATCTCGGTTGACGGCTACCGGGACAAACAGGACGAAATCCGCAAAATCCCGGGCCTGTATGCGAAGTGCAAGGACACCATCATGCGCCTGAAGGAGGTGCAGAAGGAATGTCCGAACCTGACGGTCAACATCACGACGGTGCTGAGTTATTACAATGTTGACGGGATCGACAATACAATCGAGAAGCTTCGCGAGGACCTGTGCCCGGATCATTTCAACATGATGCTTGCGCGGGGCGACACGCCGGAGGCGCAGGCGCTGGATGTCCCGGTCGAGGAATACGAGCGCGTGGCCGAGAAGATTCGGAACGGCATGGAGCAATCGGGCAAGGGCGGGCATCCGCTCAAGGGCCTGGGCAAGGTGCTCGAGAAAGAGGTATCGAGCATTGTTTCGCGGATCGCGAAGGAAAAGCGCCAGGTCGTCCCCTGCATCGGCGGGACGAAGCACATCATGATCGACGATGATGGCTCGATCCTTCCGTGCGATATCTTGAAACCGTTCCTTTTGCACAATCCCACGCCTGAACTCGATTCGCCGTTCATGGCGAAGTTGTCGGACTTTAATTATTCGGTACCGGACGCGCTGGCGTCGGTGCAGGCGCGAAAGGTGGCGCAATTCGTCAAGGACGGCAAGTGCTGGTGTACATCGGAGTGCCTAGTGACTCCCGGCGTGATGCTGACCCCGTCGATCTACCCGAAGCTTGGGATGTCCATGGTTCGCCAATTCATAGAAGATCTCGTGCGGCCCAGTCAGGAGCCGGTGCATGCGGCCAGCACGGTCGAATAGTAGTAGATTCACGCATGGGCTTTCGAGATATAGAGCGAGATAGCGAATAGTTTCTGTAGTTGGGACGGTCGGTGTCGGCACAGATGGTCGACGTGGTCTCCCAAGAGAGGTTGCAATGAAGATCACATTTGTCCTTCCTCCCTTTCATCTGTCGGCTTCGTATGGCAGCACGACGAAGATGAAGCGCGGGTATCTTCCGTCCCTGGGGGTGGGGCATGTGGCGGCGATGGCGGAGTCGCGTGGACACGAGGTTTCGCTGGTCGACGCGCAAGTGCTCGATTTGGACGCCCGGGAGACGGTGGACGCGATTCTCCTGGAAGACCCGGCCATTGTCGGGCTGTCGGTATTGAACGTCTATGCCCATTCCGCGTACGCTGTGGCGTTCCTGTTGAAGGAACGCGCCCCCGAGAAGCTTATCGTGTTCGGCGGACCGCACGCGACGGCATCATACAAACGAATTTTCGACGACTGCCCCGCCGTCGATATCGTGGTTCCCGGGGATGGGGAAATTCCCTTCGCCGATATTCTCGATCGGCTCAGCCGCAAGGAAGATTGGCGCGACGTCAAGGGGATTTCATACCGGACGCCGGATGGGGAGACCTTCCTGAACGGCCATGCCGACGACGTGAAGGACCTCGATTTACTCCCGCACCCGACCCGGCACATATTCGACAAGTACCCGTATCGCGCGCTGCCGAACCAAGTGCGTCACGAGCCGGCGACGAC
>CANKTP010000012.1 GCA_947486375.1 Candidatus Hydrogenedentota bacterium
AGATCGATATCAGCCCCCTCCCCCACTCCGACCGTCGAAACCGTGATCGCGCCGTCGCGCATCCGCCCGATGATGCCCTCGAAATCGTCGGGCTGCGTGTGGCCGTCCGTCAGGACGACGGCGTGCTTGATCGCGGCAGCCGTTCGCGCCAGCGCCTCGCGCGCCGCCTCGACCGCCGGGCCCATGTTGGTGCCGCCGCCCGCCTCGAGCGAGGCAATGGTCTGGGCGATGGGACCGCGACTTCCCGCGCCTTGCATCTCGACGACCCAGTAGACGTCGCCGTCGAACGCGACGACCCCGATGAAGTCCTCGGGCGTCAGCAACTCGACGGCGGCGATGGCGGCCTCCTTGGCGAGCTCGAGTTTCTCACCGTTCATGCTGCCGGACTTGTCGACGACGATGGCCATGGCGAGGCTCGGCGTGTCCTTCTTCTTCTCCGAGTGCATCTTCACCGGAAGGATGTCCTCGACGGGTGTCCGGTAGTATCCGCCGAGCC
The DNA here is from genome assembly GCA_947486375.1 of Candidatus Hydrogenedentota bacterium. Taxonomy (GTDB): domain Bacteria; phylum Hydrogenedentota; class Hydrogenedentia; order Hydrogenedentales; genus CANKTP01. Next base: position 497 of record CANKTP010000012.1, read on the forward strand.
CGAACGAATTCTCGCCGCCGAGCATCATGAACCCGCCGCCGAGGTCCTCGACGTAGGACTTGAGCAACTCCATCCGCCCAAGGCTGAGGTCGGTCGCGGGCACGTCCGACAGGATGACCGCGTCGAAGGCCGCCAGTTCCTCCAATGAATCCGGCAGACCGCGGCCCTCGCGGACTTCGACCCGGAACCGCTCGGATTCGAGCGCCCGGGCGAGGTGCCGCGCCTCGCGCTCGTCATTCTCGACGAGAAGGATGCGCGGCTCGCCCGAGACGAACACCGCGCCCGAGGCCGTGTTGTTGTCCGCAAAGGTGTCGGCCTTCGGCGTCACACGGAGTTCGTAGCGCATGGCCCCGTCCGCGGGATCGGACTCGGTGAAGGTCAGCGGCGTCGCGCCCGGCTTCAATTCGAGCGTCCGCTCCTCGACCTTGAAGCCGTTCCGGTAGAGCGTAAAGATTCCATCCGTCGCGACGGTCGACTGGGCGACCGCGGTGACCGAGAAACTCTGGCCTTGTTTGACTTCCGCCGGGACAACCAAGTCTTCGAGGAGAACTTCCGGGCGATGGTCCTGCGGATAGGGGACCGTATACACCCGAATTCCCTGCGCGGCGCAGCGTTTGGCGGCGGCGAGGACATCGCCTGAGGTCGGGTTGCCGTCGCTCACGAGCACGACCCGGTTCCGGGTGTGCGCGGGCAAGGATTCCCTTGCGAAGGTCAACGCCTCGTCAATCCGCGTCGCGCCCTGGTCTGCGTGCTCGGGAAGCGTCTCGGGCCATGCCGGCGACGGCCCGACAGGCAGCGCGGTCAACGGGGATGCCGCGAAGATTCCCAATCCCATTTGCGCCGAGTCCGGGGCTGCGGCGCGTAACTTGTCCCAAGTCTCGCGCAGGCGTGCGGCGGACTCGGCGGGAACGCTGTCGGAGACATCGCCCAGCACCAGCACCGCCACACGACGTTCGCGTGCGAGCCATTGAGTGTCCGCCAGCGCGAGGATGATCAGTGCCGCGACAACGGCACGAACCGTCGACGAGGCGATGCGTTGTCCGCGCGAATTGTCCATCAGCGAGCGCCACAACATCAACGGAAACAGTGGGAGCATTAACGCGAGGATCAGCGCAAGCGGCGACTCGAACTCGAACGGCATGCGCGGTTACTCCACCCATCGCCGGTGAAACAGAATCCACTCGCCGCACAACAGCGCGAATGCCGCCGCCGCGAGGAGCGTCCACGGTTCCGCGCCCGCGCGGAATCCATCGGTCATGGCCGGGAGCGCGTCGCCGGTGACGGGAAGCGTTGCGGAGGGAGCGATGCGCGATTCAGTCGAATTGCAAACGTTCACCGCAAATAGTGGGACGTCTGTGCCCGTCGACGTACTTCCCAAATACACTCCCGCATCGCGTACCGGGAACAAGAATTGGTCTGCACCGTTTGTATCGATGGGTAGCGCAACTTCCGGCGCGGCGTCATGTTGCCGTACCGAAACGATCGCGTCCTCCGAATAGGGCACGAGGTCCTCCGCACCGAGCACGGTTCCCGCCGGAATCGTGCGGACATCCCCTGCGCCCTCACCGTTCCGCATGTACCGAAGGACATTGGCCGTGAACAGCGGAAACGCCACACGGAGCGGGAAATCGCTCGCGGCGGGATCGAAAGCCACGGCAACCGTCTGGACCTCCCCCTGCTCGCGAATGGCGATCAAGGGGTCGTCGAAACACCGCACCAAGGGGCTAAACCCCTCGGGCGCGGCAAACTTCGTGGCCTCGCGCAGACTGAGCGATGCCCACTGGATGCCCCGGTTGATCGGGTGCTCCCGGTCCCAGTCGGAGATGACGGGATCGGCCAAGGCCTCTCCGGGAGGGGCGTTCCACTCCTTGGGCCATACGCCGAAATAGATCGCGTCGCCCGTGGGAGCGGTCTCCGGTGCCCAACGATCGAATACCAGCACATCCTTTTCGATTTGGGCCGCCTGATAATCGGCAGGACTAATGATGTCCAAGTCCACTAAATCATCCGTGAGGAGGGCGGACTCGACAAAGGCGTTTCCTTCCGTCACCAATCCCACGCGTATCCGTTGCGGTTCCGGCAGTACCGCATAGGCGCGGTTGTCGAGCGGGAAGGCGTCCTTGTGGTCGACGAAGACTTCGATGATACCGCCTTCGTCGCTGGCCTGGCGAAACCGTTTCGTCACGGTTTCTTGGGCGGGTACATCGAGTTCGCCCGCGTCGATGAGGGTGCCGTTCGCGCGAACTTCATAAGGGGCGCGTATTGGCGCGTCCGTTGCATTCAACACCTCCATCATCACGTCGAAATCTCTCGGCGACGAGGGTAGCGGACGAAGCGCGAAGGCCGTGATGCCGACGTTGGCCGTGGCATCGCCTATGCCGATGAAGTCGAAGGTCATTCCGCCCGGCGGAGAAAAGGCAATGGGGCTGAAGGCGCCATCGCTGACGACAAACACCCGCGTGGGGCGATCGTCGCTGGGGAGGTGGGACAGCAGATCGAAGGCGCGCTGGAAATCAGCGGGGCCATGTACGACTCGAACCCTGTCGAGCGATTCGAGGGCCTCGCGCCGCGATTCCGTAAAGGGCGCGATCACATTGGGTTGGGCCTCGACCGCGACGATCATGATGGAGTCGCCCTGCCCTGCGCCCGCAACCAAGTCCCTGGCCGCCGCGATAGCCCGATCACGACGTGACTCGGTACCCTCCCAGACGGCCATGCTCGCGGAGGCGTCGATCAACACCACCACGCGCCGCGCGCCGAACCCGGCTCCGGAAAGAAGTGGACGGGCCACGGCAAACGCCAATAGGCCAATCACGAGGAGTTGCAGGAGCAGCGACAGCCATCTCCTCAGCCGGGTGAACGATGCGACGCGGTGCTCGTCCTTGAGCAATCCTTCCCAGAACATCATCGTCGAGACCTGCACGCGCCGGCGCCGTTGCTTGAGCAGATACAGCAACACGACGGGCAAGAACAGGGCAAGGAGCCAGAACCCAAGGGGTTGCGCGAAGGTCATTGAAACAGGCCGCCGTGGCGCAACATCGCGATGATCGAGTCTTCAAACGGCACATCCGTGAGGCAACGCGCATAGCCGATCTCGCGACGGCGGCAATTCGTCTCGACCGAGGCGCAGTACTCCGTGAACGCGGCGCGGTAGCGCCGCAGCATCCCCTCCGTGACGGTGACATCGCGCGATCCGCCGGACTCCGAATCGAGGATACGCAGATCACCCAACAAATCCGGTTGCGCCTCCTGGGGCGACACGACTTGGATCACGTAAGGCTCGAATTTGTGATACCGGAGCGCATCGAGCGCGGGCATCGCGCCGCGCCGGTCGAACAAATCCGAGATGACGACCGCGAGGCCGCGCTTGCGTTTGCTCGAGCCGAGGGCCTGGATGGTGCCATGTAAGTCCGTCTCGCCCGCCGGTTCGAGTCCGTCGAGGAATTCGAGCACGCGGAACACCTTGCCCTTGCCCCGCGCGGAAAGGGTCGAGCCAAATCCCTTGGGGAGCGCGGTCGAAAAGGGGAGAATCTCGATCCGGTCGAGACCGGCCAGCCCTAGGTAGCCGATTGCTGCGGCGAGTCGGCGCGCGTAGTGGAACTTGTACGGCGTTCCGAAATCCATCGAAGCCGAGCAATCGACCAGCACGTAGACATGGAGGTCCTCCTGTTCCTCGAAGAGTTTCAGGAAGAGCTGCTCCGTGCGGAAGAATACGTTCCAGTCGATAAAGCGGAAGTCGTCGCCGGGTGCGTAGGGCCGGTGATCGGCGAATTCCACGCTGACGCCCTTGCGCTTGCTGCGGCGTTCGGCCTTCATTCGACCGGAGAGAATTTTTCGCGCGACCAGGTGCAGCCGTCCGAGAATGTCGAGGAAATCCGGCCCGAACAGGGGGGCGCCGCGATCCATGCGCTGGGGGATTACTTCACGCAAGCGGACCTCGTGGCGTTCGTGTTTTTACCGCCGTGGGTCTTGTGCGGATGGGAACAGCCAGCCGCGCATGAGGTTTGGATCACAGCCATAACGCCGAAAAGTTGAAGGGGTGAGGGGAAGGGTCCGCGGCGGTTGGGCAATCTGGCCGAAGTGGACGCAAGCGTCCACGAGCAGAGCGGTGGCAAGCCACCGCACTCCAGGCAAGCCTGCCTGATTGCTTTTTTTTCCGAGGCAGTCCCCGAGTCGTTTGCCATCGATTTGCTCAACGGGATGCGGTTCGCGCGGAGTCCATCACCTCGACGATGATCCGGTCCGTCTCGACGTTTTCGGCCTCGCCCTCGAAGTTCAGCAGGAGCCGGTGCCGCAGGGCGGGCACGGCCACCGATCGAATGTCGTCCTCGGACACATGATACCGGCCATCCAACAGCGCGCTCACCTTCGCCCCGAGGATCATCGCCTGCAATCCGCGCGGGCTGGCCCCGATCTTCACGAAGCGCTCGACCAAGGGCGTCGCTTGGGCCAAACCCGGGTGCGTCCCCACGACGACAGTGGCGGCATAGCGTTCCACATGGGCCGCGATCGGCACGTCGCGGACCGTGCCCATCATCTCGATCAAGTCCGCCTCGCTCGCGGCCACGTCCGCCTTCGGCATGTGGCGCACCGTCGTCCGCCGTGCGACCTCGATCAACTCGTCGAGCGAGGGCGCGTGGACGTTCAACTTGAACATGAACCGGTCGAGCTGCGCCTCGGGGAGCGGATAGGTGCCCTCCATTTCGAGGGGGTTCTGGGTGCCGATGACAAAGAAGGGCGGTCCCAGCGGCAGGGTCTCCCCCGCCACCGTCACGCATTTTTCCTGCATGGCCTCGAGCAAGGCCGACTGGGTCTTCGGCGTGGCCCGGTTAATCTCGTCCGCGAGCAAGACCTGGGTAAAGACAGGCCCGCGCTGGAAGACGAAGTGCTTGCGTCCGTCCTCGTCTTCCATGACGATCCGAGTCCCGAGAATGTCCGACGGCATGAGGTCGGGCGTGAACTGAATCCGCGAAAACGCACAATCGATCGTGTCGGCGAGGGTGTGTACCAGCAGGGTCTTCCCGATTCCCGGGACCCCCTCGAGCAGGACGTGGCCGCCCGCGCACAGCCCGGTAAGCACCTGGCGGACTAATTCGGATTGACCGACAATGACCTTGGCCATCTCGGTCTGAATGCGCTGAAACGAGGAGACAAAGGAAGCGGCCTGGCGTTCAAAGGAATTATTCGCATGCACAGTGGAATTCTCTCGGGTCGTGGAGAATCAAAAATAGGGACAGTCACCTATTATTTGATGTTTCGTCTAAATAGCCAACTATTTGTACTGTTCAAATAATAGGTGACTGTCCCTATTTTTGATCTGCAGGCCGTATCGATTGAAAGTAGCGCTTGACGTGCGAGCGGCGTCCCAGCGGGATTTCCTCGCGCTCGATGGCTTGTTCGGCGACGGCGGAATATTCGACGTAGACTTCCTTCGCGCCGACCTTGCTCGCGGCGTTTTCGCCCGCGGTTTGCTCTGTCTCCGATTGCACCGGCCCTTCCCCCTGGACTCCGGACACCTCCATCATTTTCCGATACCCGTCGGCGAGCCGCGAGGGATCGCCCATGGGGTCTGCGCTGCCTTCGCCCGCCTTGAGTCCGCCCTTTTTGTCGCCTTCGCTGCCATCGCCGTCGCCATCGCCCTCTTCGCCGCCCTTGCCCTCGCCCGGATCTTCGCCTTCGCCGGGTTTGCCCTTGTCGCCCTTCGCCATCGCGCGCTTGCCTTCCCCGAGCTGTTCGCGCATCGAGGCCATCTTGCGAAACTGGTCCGCCTGTTTGAACGAATCGCTCATCGACTGCGCCGAATCCCGGAAGGCCTTGCCGTCGTTCGACGACATCTCCTTCGACCCGCGCGACATATCGTCACGGAGTTTGCTGTTTTTCTTGTCTCCAAGTTCCTTCGAGGCGGAGTCTAGATTCTTGGCCAGTTCCCTCTTGTCCGCGTCGGAGAGTTCGTCGACCGCCGCCCGCTCGCCGAGGGCCTCAATCCGTTTCGCGGCTTCGGCATATTCCCCCGCCTTGAGCGCCTCGGCCACGGTCTTCGCGGCCTCTCCCTCGGCCAGATGCGGCGCGACCCGTTCGATTTCCTCCTCGAGCGCGGCAGCGCCGGATTGTTCCATCCGCGCCTTCAAGGCCTCGTCCAACCGGCCCAAGGCGATCATCGCGTCGCGTTCGTCCATGGTTCCTTCGGCGGCCTGTCGCTCGAAATCCTGCAGCTGTTTTAGGGCGTCCCGTAGCGTCTCGTCATCGACGCCTTCCGTTTCGAGCGACTCGCGCAACTCCTTGAGCACTTCCGCCTGTGCGGCGAGGCGTGCCTCGACTGCGGCATCCACCACGCGCTCGGGAACATAGGCTGGGACAAAGAGTGCGGCAATCACGGCCAAGGCCGCCACGGGAATCCAGCGCGCAACGGCTGGTCTGGATGCTTCGAAAACGGCGTTGTAGTTCAGTGCCAATGCATGCGCCAGGGCCTCGCTGATTTGCGCGCGTTTCGGGACATCCAGTTCCCCCTCGCGCAGGAACAGCCACGCCGAAGCAATGCGATCCTTGAGTCCCGCCCGCGCGTCCGCCGCTCGCGCCGCCTCGAAGAGTGATTCCCAACGCCGCCACACCGCCACCGCGGGCACGATTGCCAAGGTCGCCGTAAGAATCCCCAGCACCCCGAGGCTGTAGGTTCCGCCAATCCAGCGCTGGTCGACCGCGATCATCGCCGCCGCAACCGGCAATGCGAGGATCGCCGTTCGCGCCGTCGCTTCCCGCCACACCACAACGCAACGCGCCCGCCGCGCCCGCGCGAGCGCGTCGTCCAGTTTCGTCATCGAGTGGGGGTCAATCATCCGGGACACCATGCGAGCCAATGCCAACCATCATGCAAAGCCATGATACCCCGAAGGTTAGCGCAGAGGAAATCGGCCTTCAGCCCGAATCGAATCATGCCGATAACTAAGTCAGGTATACGGAACGCGAAAATGGAACTTAGCCCCCTATATACGATGACCGCCCAGCCGCCCCGAGGGGCCGGCCGCTCGGGAATCGCCGCCATCAAGGCGGTCGACGAAGTATTCGACCTGTCCTCGGGCACGAGGGACATCTTTGATGCCATCTCCGTCCTCACCCCGGGCGAACGCGACGAATTCCTGAATACCGTCGCGAGCCTCTTGCATCAGGGCGTTGTCGGAATCGAGACCCTCGACGTGCAGGGGCACCCCTACCAAAGCTTCGTCGAGACCCGCATCGCCGCCCCGGAACTCAAGGGCGCGCGTTCCCACCCGGGATCGCTTTTTTCCGCTTTGGTGTAGAATCCGCCGGGTTCTTGGAAATGCCCCCGGCGTTATTGGACAATGCGCCTGTCCACCCAACCCCAACGCACCCCATTCCCGGTACATGGCCACCCTATATCTTGTTACCACCCCCATTGGAAATCTCGAAGACCTCTCGTATCGCGCCGTACGTGTGCTCGGCGAGGTCGGGGCCTTGGCCTGCGAGGACACCCGGGTCACGCGCGTCATCTTCGAGAAACTTGAACTCCATCGGCCCAAGACTATCTTCGCGTATCACGAACACAACGAGGCCGTCGCCGGTCGACGTATCCTTGGATTCCTGAATGACGGGGTTGACGTGGCCCTCTGCTCGGACGGGGGATGTCCGGGCATCAGCGATCCGGGTTATCGCATCACCGGGGAAGCCATCGAGCAAGGGCACCGGATCGACGTCATTCCAGGGCCAAGCGCCGTCACGACGGCCTTGATGGTCTCGGGGCTCTCGACATCCACGTTCACCTTCAAGGGTTTTCCGCCCCGGAAGACCGGCGCCCGGAAACGTTTCCTAGAACAAGACGCGAATTTACCACATACCCTCGTCGTATTCGAGTCGCCCCATCGGCTGGGCGCCTTTTTGGCCGATGCGCTCGAGGTTCTCGGCGATCGGAAGGCGGCTGTCTGTATCGAACTAACCAAGAAGTTCGAGGAGGTCAAGCGGGGCCACCTGTCCGAACTCGCCCCGCAATTCGATGGCAAGAAGATAAAGGGAGAGGTCACGGTAGTCATCGCTGGCAACAACCCGAAATTTCTCCGTGGACCCAGCGAGACGGACGAGGACGAGTGAACCGTCTAGCGACAGCGCACGGCGAACTTCAACTCCCCACGTTTCTCCCGGACGGGACGCGGGCCGTCGTCAAGTGTCTGGACGCGCACGACGTGCGGGCCTGCGGCGTCGATTGCCTCATGATCAACACGCTGCACTTGTCCTCCGCCCCCGGCACTTCGCTCGTCAAGGCGCTGGGCGGGGCCCACGCATTCATGGGCTGGGACGGCATCATCGCATCCGACAGCGGCGGCTTCCAAGCCCTGTCGATGACGGGCGGGGGTGGCCAGGCCTCGGTGACGGCCGAGGGCATCGTTTATCGCGACAAACACCGCGGGCCAACCACCCTGAGCCCCGAGAAATGCATCCAGAAACAATTGCAGCTTGGGGCGGACATCCTGTTTTGTCTCGACCACTGTGCCCGGGCCGACGCCACCCCAGGCGAACTCGACGAGGCGGTGGCGAATACGATTGCGTGGTCCCGCCGTTGCAAGGAAGAGTTCGTCCGGAAGACGGAATCCTTCGGCGCCGATCGCGCCCGCCCGCTCTTGTTCGCCGTGGTCCAGGGCGGCAATGATTTGAACCGCAGGCGGCGTTGCGCCGAGGCCCTCGTGGACATCGGCTTCGACGGCTTTGGTTTCGGCGGTTGGCCGATCGATTCGAGCGGTACGCTCGTGGACGAGGTATACCGCACGGCAGAACTATTGCCCCCCGATCTGCCCCTGCATGGGCTGGGCATTGGCAAGCCGGAAGGCATCGTCGCCGCATTCAGGGCGGGGTACCACATGTTCGACTGTGTGTTGCCCACGCGCGACGCCCGCCACAGCCGGTTCTATCGCTTCGAGGAGGGGTGGGCTGACGGGAATCTTGACGCCAGGGACTACTACAATTGCATCAACATCGGCACCGAGCGCTTCGCCCGGGATCGCCGCCCGATCGAGGAAGGGTGCGATTGCCTGTGTTGCCGCCGCTACTCCCTTGCGTACCTGCACCACCTGTTCGAATGTAACGAACCCGCGGGCCAACGACTTGCCACCATCCATAATTTGCGCTTCTACACAAGGCTGATGGAGCGCCTCCGCAAGGAATGCGCATGATGGACGGGGCCGTCGGGACGCTGGTGAGCGAATTGCGCCGTTCGCGCAAGTATCGCGATACCTGCGACGGGGTGCTCGATCGAACCGCCGAATGGGCGCTTGAAAGGCACAAGTCGCCCAAGGACGCCCTCAAGGCCGCGAAACGCAAGCTGCACCAGGTACATGGGCTATTTTTCGACTCGGTCGATTTCGCCCGGATCGAACGCGGTCTCGATTGCATGCCCGGGCCCGATTCGGAGGCGATGCGGGAATTCTGCGGCAGCGTGCTTGATTCGCACATATCGACCAGGGAACGGCAGGCGCATCTGGCCGATTTCTATCGAGAGGTCTTCGCCCGGACAGGCTACCCCGCCTCTCTCCTCGATCTCGGCTGCGGGCTCAATCCCTTCGCGCTGCCGTGGATGAATCTACCAAGCGGCACATCGTACCGCGCCATTGACGCGAACCTGCGGCTGGCTTCGGCGCTCAATCGGTTCTTCGAGGCGGCGGGGTTCCCCGCCCTGGCCACGGCGGCCGACATCCTCGCGAATGTCCCAAAAGATCCGGTGGAGGTTGCCCTGTGTCTCAAGCTGCTGCCCGCACTGGAACAACAGGAATCGGGATTTGGCCAGCGTCTTGTCAGCGAACTCGACGCGCGATTTATCGTGGTGTCGTTCCCAACGCGGTCGGTCGGCGGGCGGAATGTGGGCATGGACCGCCATTACGCGCACTACATGGGAAACCTGCTCGAGCCAAGCCGTCTACATTCCGAGCCGTTTACGATTGGAAACGAACTGGTCTACATCCTGGCCAAGTGAAGCCGCGCCCACGGCACGCAACGCGAATACAATCTGCATCCGGCTCGACGCCGCATGGAGTGGGCAGTGACACCCTGGTGTCATGACCGATGCAGGGCCCGCGCGGCATCGTCTCCGTGGAGTTGCCGGGCAACGCTCTCGGGAGTGTTTCCTTGCGGGTCCGCCGCCGCGGTCGACGCGCCATGTTCGCGAAGAAGGGCAATCATCGGCAAGTCTCCCATAAACGCGGCGTGATGCAACGGCGTCCACCCACGGGCGTCGGCGAGGTTGACATTCGCTTTCGCCTCCAACAGGGCGCGGGCCGCCTCGATACGGCCAAGGGAGACCGCGAAATGTAACGCCGTCCAGCGAGGAAAGTTGTCGTTCCGGTTGGGATTGGACCCGTGGCCAACCAGATAGGCGATCGCCTCCACATGCCCGCCATCGGCCGCGTGTTGCAATGGGGTCATGCCACGGGCGTCGGGGAAATCCAACGGTAGGCCCAACTCTCGCGATAGGAATACCAGTGCGTCCGCCGATCCGTATCTCGCCGCCATATGCACGGGCGATTCGCCTTGCGCCGCGAATCGCGCGACGATATTGGGCATCGAACGGATGTAATTCATGTCGCCCGACTCGAGCGCCGATTGGAACGCGGGGACGAGCGTGGTTTCGTCGCCCGGGGGCAACAACTTGAGAAGTTCCGCGTCGCCGGTCGCCTCGATTAGACGCCGGGGCGTCGCGCCATCGCGATCCGCGATCCCGGGATCGGCGCCCGCCTTGAGCAGCCGGGCTACAAGTCCCGCGTTGCCGTGCTGTGCGGCAATCCACAGGGGGGTCCGTCCGTCGATGTCCTTCGCGTCCGCATGGGCGCCGGCCGCGAGCAAGGCGTCCGCAACGCCGTGATCCAGTTCCATGGCGGCGACGTGCAGCGGGGTCCGCCCTTGGCCGTCGCGCGGCGATAGTTGTGCGCCATGATCCAGCAGCGACTTCACGAGCGCCACGTTGCCCTCCCCCGATGCGAAGAACAACGGGGTCCACCCCGAAACCGGATCCAACATATTCGCGTCCGCGCCCCGGTCTAGCAACGCCTCGGCCAACTCCGCGTTTCCATGTTGAATCGCGAGGCCCAGGGGGACATTGCGCAGCCTTCCCACTGCGTTGATGTTCGCGCCGTGGTCCAGCAAGAAGATCGACATCTCTTTCGAATCCGTCCCCGCAGCTTCGTGTAAAGCTGTACGGTGAAGCGACGCGCTGACAGCGTTGATGTCCGCGCCGCCGTCCAATAACGCCTTGGCCACGGAGATTTGCCCCGTGCGCGCCGCCGCGTGCAACGGGGTCACACCGTCCGCGTCCGGCGTGCGCGGATCCGCCCTGCGCTCGAGCAATGTCAAGGAGAGCGGCGTATCGCCATGAAGTATCGCGTTCAATAACAAGGGCGTGCCGGCGGCGTCGATAATATTCGCCGATGCGTTCGCCTCCAGGAACAATTGTATTACCTCCGATTCGGACGTCTCGACGGCGATGTAAAAAGGGGTCTTGCCGAGGTTGTCCACCGGATCTACCGGGGCGCCCGCTTTCAACAGGGTGCGCACCACGGCCGCGTTACCGCGGGCGCTGGCCAAGTGAAGGGGGGTCCGTCCCCCGGTATCCGTCGCCCCGGCGTCAATATGCGACGCCAACAGATATTCGGCGATCTCGCTTCGCCCGACGTCGGCCGCCACATGAAGCGCCGTACGTTTCTGGCGGCCTCGTGTATCGATGGGGACCCCAGCCGCCAAGACACGCTGGAGAATATCCAAGTCGCCTAGCCGCGCAGCCTGGAAATAGACCGAATCCCCGGTCGGATTCGACACGTCCGGCCGCGCGCCCCGATCGACCAGCACGTGGGCCGTGTCCAGATGGGCTTGCCGCATTGCCCACAGGAGGGGAGTATTCCCGTCGAAATCGGTCGCCTCCAGCGGCACGCCCAGGGATACCAGATACTCCACCGTCTCGGTACGACCCATTTGCGCCGCCGCATGGAGCGCGCTGGTGCGGCCCGATCCGAATTGGATGGCCGCATCGCCCCCGTTCTCGATGAGGACCTTCAGGACCTCCAACTGCCCGCTTCGCGCCGCCTCGACGACTGGAACCTTGAAATACTCGTCCGACTCGTTGGGCCCCACCCCCATCGACAACAAACGCTTCACCCGATCCATGTCCCCTTCCGAGGCCGCCTTCGTGAGAATGGCATGGTTTCGCGACGTACGCTGGGTGAAAACACGGCCCTCCATTTCCTGGGGCCCTTGGGGCCATGCGCCGGGAGCGCACGCAAGCGTGAGAAGGACAAACGCGCAAACATTCGCCCGCAGTCTCAGGATCATGGTTCGTGTTCCAAGTGAGTTGTCACAGGCGGGAGCGTACGCTTTCGACTTTCTCTTCCATGGATTGCGTCCGATCGGTCCGGGTGCCCGCCTTGATGGTCGTCGTAATTCGGGGCGCGCCCTTGGCGTGGACCGCTTCATGGCACGCCTTGATCGCCGCGAAAACGGGGTCCCATTCTCCCTCGATAATCGTCCCGTACGCATGCAATTCGGTCTTGAGGCCCGCGGCCGCCAGTACGTTTTGGCATTCCACGATGTATTCCGAAAGCGACACTCCGACCCCGATGGGAACGACGCACAAATCCACTATGACTCTCATGGCACCTCCGGACTTGCTACATAACGGGATTGTACCCCGGCGAGTTGACCAAAGTCAGTTCCGCGAGCGGATGCGGCCACGGGCCGGCCGGGCCGGTCGGATTAGTCCCCGGCGGGACCCGGCACACCAGTTCTTTCCTCGGCCTTTACCTTGTTCCACATCTGGACCGCCTCTTCGGGCGTGCTCGCCTTTTCCGGGCCGAATACATGTGCGTGACGCCGGATCATCTTCTCGTGGATGCGCTTCAATGCGTTCTCCAACCGGAATAGGCCCTGTTCTTCCGCCGCGGCCGCCGTCGCCATCATGTTGAAGAAGGCATCGCCGAATTCCTCCTCGATCGATGCGGGATCGGCGACGGCAAAGGCTTCCTGAAGTTCCGCCGATTCCTCGTGCAGGTAACGGGCAAAATCCCGTGCCGATTGATTCCGATCCCAAGGACACCCCTCGGGAGTGCGTAAGTAGCGCGCCAGGCGGATAAGTGCTTCAAACCAATCGCGTTCGGACTCGGGCTGCCGGGACAGGTGGGGAGGCAAGGTCATGGACGCAATCCGGGGCTCAAGATTTTCTGGAATTTGTCGATACTCACTGCAGGAAGCTGTTCGGGACAAGGAGGTCCATATGGCAATCGCGTGCTGTGTCTGCCACCAAATTCAATTAAACGGGGAATGGATCGCCCAAAAACCGGCGAATAACGGCCAACTAAGCCACACCTACTGTCCCCCATGCATGGCCGTGCAACTGAACGAAATTCGGCTCGAACGCGACCTAGTCCGGAGCAATCCCGCCCACGTCGCGCATGCGGTCTAGCTAGGACTCGGCACAACTCCTCGCGGGGACAGACTTACTTGTACCGGTAGGTAATGCGGCCCTTCGTCAGATCGTAGGGCGACATCTCGACCTTGACCTTGTCGCCGCGAAGGATGCGGATGTAAAACTTGCGCATCTTGCCCGACACATGCGCCAGCACCACATGGTCGTTCTGCAACTTCACCCGAAACATGGCGTTCGGGAGCGGCTCGACCACCGTGCCTTCCAATTCAATTGCCGATTCCTTCTCCATGCTACCTTTCGTGTACCTCGCGTTGCCGGTTCCCATTCCGGCCTACATTTACCCAGACCCTTGATCGTAGCACAATCGGGACTAGAATCACAGTCCGGGCAATTCGCGCCGCGCCGCGCGGTTCCGTTACTATTACCGGCCCTGTCCGAATCTAAAAACCCCGGAAATCCGCCTCCATGCCGCCCCGCACCGCGAAGCCCCGCCACGATCAAATCGTCATCAAGGGCGCGCGCGAGCACAACCTCAAGAACCTCACCGTCACCATCCCGCGCGACAAACTCGTCGTCATCACCGGCCTGAGCGGCTCGGGCAAATCCAGCCTCGCCTTCGACACGATTTACGCCGAGGGACAACGCCGCTATGTCGAGAGCCTCTCCGCCTACGCGCGCCAATTCCTCGACCAGATGGACAAGCCCGACGTCGACTACATCGAGGGCCTCAGCCCGGCCATCTCGATCGAGCAAAAGACCACTCACCGCAACCCGCGCTCGACCGTCGGCACCGTCACCGAAATCTACGACTACCTCCGTCTCCTCTTCTCGCGCGTTGGCACGCCGCATTGTTACAAGTGCGGCAAGGTCATCGAGACACAGACCCCGCAGACCATCGTCGATCACGTCCTCGCGCTGCCCCCCGACACCAAGGTGCAACTCCTCGCCCCTGTCGTCCGCCAACGCAAGGGCACTTACCAGAAAATATTCGAGGACATCAAGCGCCAGGGATACGTCCGCGTCCGCGTCGACGGCAATTTCCACGGGGTCGACGACGCCATCAAGCTCGAGCGCTACGTCAAGCACGACATCGACGTCGTCGTCGACCGCCTCGTCGTCAAGCCCACCATCGCCAAGCGCCTCACCGATTCCGTCGAGGCCTGCCTAAAGCTCGGCGAGGGGCTCATCCGAATCTACACCGAGGGGACCGACAAGAAAGTCCGCGAGTTCCTCCAGAGCGAGCACTTCGCCTGCGCCGATTGCGGCATCAGTTACGAGGAACTCGCCCCGCGCATGTTCTCGTTCAACAGCCCCCACGGCGCCTGCCCCGAATGCACCGGCCTCGGCACCACGATGGAGATGGATCCCGAGCTCTGCGTGCCCGACCCCATGCTCTCGATCGCCGAGGGGGCCGTCAAGCCCTGGAGCATGCGCAAGGCCATGGACGGGATGCACCGCCGCGCCCTCCAATGCGTCTGCGAACATTACAAGGTGAAAGACACCTCCCCCTGGCGCACGTTGACCGAGGAGTTCCGCAACATCGTCCTCTACGGATCGGGCGAACAGGAGATCGACTTCTCCTACTCGAGCAGCTCGAAGCGCGCCACCTTCGAGACGCGCAAGACCTTCGAGGGCGTCGTGCCCAATCTCGAGCGCCGTTTCCGCGAGACGGACTCCTCGTCCCAGCGCGAGATGATCAGCCACTTCATGGCCACGCGCCCCTGCCACGCCTGCAACGGCGCGCGCCTCCGCCCCGAGTCCCTCGCCGTCCGCATCGACGGCAACGGCATCCTCGACGTCACCGGCATGTCCATCGGCGAATCCGAGGGCTTCTTCCGCGACCTCAAGTTGACCAAGACCCAGAAGGCGATCGCCGAGCGCATCCTGAAGGAAATCCGCGAGCGTCTCGGCTTCCTCGTCAGCGTCGGCCTCGACTACCTCACCCTGGATCGCCAAGCCGGCTCGCTCTCGGGCGGCGAATCGCAGCGTATCCGTCTCGCCACGCAAATCGGCTCGGGACTCGTCGGCGTCCTCTACATCCTCGACGAACCCAGCATCGGCTTGCACCAGCGTGACAACGACAAATTAATCGGGACGTTGAAACGCCTCCGCGAATTGGGCAACACCGTCATCGTCGTCGAGCACGACGAGGACACCATACGCACCGCCGACTACGTCCTCGATCTCGGTCCAGGCGCCGGCGTCCACGGCGGCGAGATCGTCGCCGAGGGCACGCCCGAGCAGATCATGGCCAACAAGAATTCGCTCACGGGACAATTCCTCTCCGGGACATTCAAGATCAAATGCCCGGAAAACTATCGCAAGTCCAACGGCAAGTCCATCGTCATCCGCGACGCTGAGCAGAACAATCTCCAGAAAATCACCGCCGAGATTCCCCTCGGGATTTTCGTCTGCGTCACCGGCGTCTCCGGCAGCGGAAAGTCGAGCCTCATCAACGAGACCCTCTATCCCGCCGCCATGCGCGCCCTGCACGGCTCGATGCGCATGAAGCCCGGCAAGCACGCCTCGATCACGGGGCTCGATCACATCGACAAGGTCATCGACATCGACCAGTCCCCGATCGGCCGCACGCCCCGCTCGAACCCCGCCACCTACACCGGCCTCTTCGCGCCCATCCGCGAAATCTTCGCCCGCACCCAGGAATCGCGCGCGCGCGGCTACCAACCGGGCCGCTTCAGTTTCAACGTCAAGGGCGGGCGTTGCGAGCACTGCGAGGGCAACGGCCTCATCACCATCGAGATGCATTTCCTCCCCGACGTATACGTCCCCTGCGAGGTCTGCAAGGGCACGCGCTACAACCGCGACACCCTCGACATCCGCTACAAGGGCCGCAGCATCGCCGAGGTCCTCGACCTCACCGTCGAGGAATCCTGCGAGTTCTTCCGCAACATCCCCTCCGTCTACGAGAAAGTCCATACCCTCAACGACGTCGGCCTCGGCTACATTCGCCTCGGCCAGGCCGCCACCACCCTCTCCGGCGGCGAAGCCCAGCGCGTCAAGCTCGCCACCGAGCTCGCCCGCCGGCAAACCGGGCGCACCCTCTACATCCTCGACGAACCCACCACCGGCCTCCACGCCGTCGACGTCGACAAACTCCTCAGCGTGCTCCACCGCCTCGTCGACAGCGGAAACACCGTCATCGTCATCGAGCACAACCTCGACGTCATCAAGACCGCCGACTGGATCATCGACCTCGGCCCCGAGGGCGGCGACAAGGGCGGCAAGATCATCGCCACCGGCACCCCCCGCGATCTCGCCAAGCTCAAGAACTCCTACACCGGCCACTACCTCAAGACCAAACTCTGACCGGCATATCCGCAATGGGGCCGAAGAGCGCGGGGCATGCGTCAGCGATTTCGCGGTGGCATACCCAGTGCAGCCTACTGCGAAGGCCATCCATCGTGGCTCACCTTGACAAGTTCCTCCGCCAGTGCCTTGCTTAGCGTGCCCTCGGGCCCGATACTTTCGCCGTAGTGCAGTCCCGGGCCCGGCGTCGCGAAGCCGTTTAGACCGAGGGCCCACTCTGCCTGCAACACGCCCCCCACCGCGGTCATGTGGGTTTGCCCTAGCGGATCGACGATCCGGATAACTCGATTCGTTCGTCCGCCCGGGCCGCTCCCCTTGATATCCACCTCCACACAATGTGGCGCGCCCGGCCCCGGGTTATGGAGCAGGCCGCGGCGTAGACTGCGGAACCGGTTCCCGCCCAGGAGCCCCCAAAGGCCCGACCGCACCAGAAACATTAGGGAGACGGTCGCGGAACGGCTGTCGAACGCCATGCGTGCCGCCACGGATTTCGCGCCGGTCAGTATCGGAAGGATGTGTTGATCGGGGGAGTCGAAACGATACACCGCGGCCCGAATGCCGTCGGGAAACGTCACGCGCCGCGCCTCGGTATACGGACGCGCCATCGCAGGCTTTCCGTCGCGCACAACGGGAAACGGGAGATGAAGGCGATCCATGTATTCCACCGAGTCGCCCCCGGATTTGTCCCGCAACGAATACAAGATGGACATATCGATGCTGTCCACGGACGTCATCTCCCGGGCGGCCGACCACGCCAGCGCCCCGGGGACGCACGCCATCCACGACGACCCCAGAATCATGGGCGCGCGGGGACTCCCTTCTTTCGCCACGATCGCCTCGGCATCGCGAACTCGCGACGTCCAGCGAGTGATGTCCACCAGGCCAATCCCGGAACGAAGGGCGGTTCGGAATGTGGCGTCGGTGAGATCGTTCACCGAGACGATTGCAATATCGGGCCGCGACGGCAATCGTTCGAAATCGCCCGGTTCGTCCACGTCGAACACCGCGCCGGTCGCATCGCCCAGTTCCCCGGCAAGCTGCTGTGCCTTGGACAGGGTGCGCCCCGCGATGGTCAACGCCATCTGCGGGTTACGCTTTCGCAGGATGCGGGCGATCTGTTCGCCCACCACCCCGTACCCTCCCGCAATCAATACGTGCATCGATTGTGCTCCTTACTCACGCCACTTCGTCTGCATACCGATCGGTAAAACGCCCCGAATTGCGCCGTCCTGGCGCTCCATGCGTTGCCGCTCATGGCGTCCGGCAGTTGGTTCGTTTCCCATTGTTCCAGAGTTCTTCTCGGGAATGAACTTGAACGCGAAGTTGCACTTTGCAGACGGACGCCAGGGCCGCGTCGCCATAAGGCTACCCGGCAAGGGTCGATTCCCCGGCCCTCGCCGCGACAGATCCGCGTGTCCGCCCCTGCTTCGGTACATTGGGACGTCACGCCCGTTGGGTCAGGCCGCGAGAGGCGCGGTACAACGTCCCGGTCAGGGGCATTCCCAAGTACAACTTGGAAACGAGAAAATCCCCGCAAAATCTCTGGCTGGGCCGCCTTCGATGAAGCGAACCCAACTCCCATGTGATAGGCAATGCCCGGTTCGCCCGGCGAGTTGATCTCCCGTCCGTCGAACTCAGGGATGAAGACCCGTGTCTCGATGCCCGCGCATGCGCGAAGTCCGAGGCGATTCGCTGCACGCAGGAACTCGTCCACGCCGTCGAGCACGTCGAAATCCACGATGCCCGCCGCGACCAACCCCGCCCGGCGCGCCCGCCACGCGAACCCCGTCGGGGAATACCCGTAGCCGTTGAATGAGAAGAACGTGTGGCCGTGGAGGTTTAAGGAACTACCCGGCGTGGGCAGCGCGATTTCTCCGCGCCCAACGGCGCCAATCAACGAATCAAGCGCGGCAGCCCGATTGGCGGCGTCAAAGTCGTCCAGGGGAATTTCAAGCGATTCAATCGAGTTCATGAGGCATCCGTTGTCAGGGGTACGTGCGCTACCTTGATCCGCCAATATTGATGCTGGCCAATGCTTGATAGTAGAGCCAGTGTCCGAAATCGTTCGGGTGGTTGATGTTGTTCGCGAGGAGGCTGGGCAGGTCTTTGCGTTGGAGCGCTCGCTGCCAGACGGCGAAGACGTCGGCAAATGCGGCCCCCGAGCGGTCGGCGGCGCGTTGGGTGGCGGCGGCGTAGACCTCCATCCGGTGCGAACTGTGTTTCCATTCGGGGTTGGGCGGAAACGCGGAGAACAGGATTACGTCCGCGCCGGTCTTCGTGCGAACGGATTCGACGATTGCGACGAGATTCTCCTCGAAGGTCTCCGGTGGCACGCTGCCTACGTTGTGATCGTTCATCCCGAACCCGACGAGCACGAGATCCGGCGCGCGGCTTAGTACTTTCTCATCGAGCCGCGCAAGGCCGTTAATCGTGGAGTCCCCGCCGGTCGCGCCGTTCTCGACGGTGATCTCCGACTTGGGATACTGCGAACGAAGGGACGCGGCAAAGCGTTCGTCGAAGCGCAATGCAAGGGCAGACGCCTCGCCACCTGCGCTGATGCTGTCGCCGCAGGTGACGATCTTGAATGGACCGCCGGTCTCCAGTTTTTTGAGTGCGCGATCAAGCCTGTCGCCCGGATCGATTTTCTTCGTCAACGGAAATGCGTTCGTCGTTGCGTAGTCGACGTAGACGAAGAACGGTCCGTTGCCGTAGCCGGGGAACTTTGAATGATCGAAGTTCGTCTGTCCGTAGAGGACGTTGGCGGCGAAATCGGGAATGCGCGAACTCGCGGTTCGCGCCATCATTCCGCGGTCCACGTCGAAGACGTAGTCTCGCCCTAGCTCATAGACGATGCTGCCCGGCGCGGCGGGATCGTAGGTGTTGCGCACGGTGACGGAATCCGCCACCACCCGATCGAAGCAGAGATTTCCCGGCGTTGTCCCAGCAAGCACAAGGCTTTCGCCCGCCATGTTGGCGCTTTCGGCATACGCCGCGCGAAACCCCAGGAGGGCGAAGAGGATGAGAGTTCGGCGAATGCGGGCCATTGGAGAAATCTCCATTCGTGTTGGGCCGCGCCGGCATTGGCGCGACGACAGATCAAAACACCTTTTGCGAGGCATCGTCAAGCGTTATCGGCGGTATCCATAATTGATAGAATCCGGCTGCGAACCCCGGGGAGGCGAACGACGATGCCGCGCAGTTCATGAATCCGTCGACAGGAGAGTATGACGCGATAATCCTCGGGGCCGGCGCCGCGGGTCTGATGTGCGCCATCGCCGCCGGCAATCGCGGAAAGCGGGTGTTGCTCATCGAGCACAACGACGCCGTTGGGAAGAAAATCCGCATTTCGGGCGGGGGGCGCTGCAATTTCACGAACCTCGACACGGGACCGGAACGGTTCATATCGAACAACCCGAAGTTCTGCCATTCCGCGCTGAGCCGATACACACCCGCCGATTTCGTCGCCTTCGTCGAGCGGCACGGGATCGCCTACCACGAAAAGAAGCTCGGACAGTTGTTCTGCGACGGATCGGCGCAGGCGATCATCGATGCGCTGCTGCGCGATTGCGCCGCCGCGCAGGTCGACATCTGGCTCGAGTGCAGCATCCGGGACGTCGAGAAGAGCGAGGAGGGGTACGCTGTGTACACCTCGAAGGGGATTTTCCGCGCGCCCGCGCTGGTCATCGCGACGGGCGGGCTGTCCATCCCAAAGTTGGGCGCAACGGATTTCGGCTACCGCTTGGCCAAGAAATTCGGGATCGAGCTCGTCCCCTGCGCACCGGGACTGGTCCCATTCACGCTGACCAAGGCGGACCTGAAGCGCTTCGCGGATTTGTCGGGCATCGCCTTCGACGCCGTCGTGTCGTGCGCTGCGATGGAATTCGAGGAGAGCGTCCTCATCACGCACCGCGGCTTGAGCGGCCCCGCCATCTTGCAAATCTCGTCCTACTGGGAACTCGACATGCCGATTGACATCGACTTGTTTCCTGGCGCCATGCTCGACGAGGAACTGCAGCGGGCAAAGCGAGCGTCCCCGGCCACTCTCGCGAGGACTTTCCTCGGGTCGCGCCTTTCTGCACGGTTCGCCCAGCGGCTCTGCGAGTGGCGCGGATGGTCGCGCACTCTCGGCGAAACGTCGGACGACGACCTCCGCGCGATGGCGTCCGCGTTGCGAAATTGGCGCGTCGAACCGAGCGGCACCGAGGGCTATGCCAAGGCCGAGGTCACCCGGGGCGGCGTTGACACGCGCGGATTGTCCCCAAAGACGATGGAATCGCGCACCGTCCCCGGTCTCTACTTCATCGGCGAAGTGACCGACGTCACCGGCTGGCTCGGCGGCTACAACTTCCAGTGGGCCTGGGCCTCGGGTGTGGCGGCGGGGCGGGCGGTGTAGCGCGAGAGCAGCCCGCTACCCGTGCGGAGACTTCGGCCTGAATGGCCGACGTACCTTGGCTCCGCAGCTTCGGGAAAATTGATCCCCGACAGTTTACATGCGAACATTATCCATGTTCACCACCCTTCCCCGGAGCGCCCCTGAATGACCGTAGTCCCGAGAAAGGCGGCCGCCTGCATCCTGTTGCGCGGCGAGGCTGATCGCCCCGAGGTGCTTCTCGCCCGGCGCAGCAAGACGATGAAGTTCATGGGCGGGCAATACGTGTTTCCCGGGGGACGGATCGATGACGACGAGAGCACGCAATTCGTGATCGGTGCGCCGGACCCAGACTGGGCCAAGGCCGTGCATGCGGTGGCCCGGGAGGTCTTCGAGGAGACCGGGTTGATTTGCGCCCGCGGCCCGCGGCCCGATCACGCGTCGTTGCGGACGGCCCGCGAGGCGTTGCTCCGGCATGAGGCCCTGTTCGACGATATCCTCGACTCGTTCGGGCTCCAGATTCACGCCCCCGAGTTCGAGCCTGCGGGCACGTGGGTGACGCCCAAGTTTTCGCCGATCCGCTTCGACACCCGCTACATCTTGCACCGGGTGCGCGACGACCTTGCCGAGGACCTCATCGAGGGCGAGATGATCGCGCTCGAATGGGTCAGCCCGGCCGATGCGCGGCGGCGATGGCACAAGGGCGAGATTGTCATCCCGACGCCCGTCGCGTTTGCCCTGCAACAACTTGCGGCCAAGCCCTATCCCGAGGTTGTGCCGTATCTTTCGCGGGCGACGGAACGCGCCCCGGGCGAACACAGTCGCTTCGAAATCCGGCGTGGGATCACGGTGATTCCCCTCGAGACGGCGACGATCCTGCCCGCTACGCACACAAACTGCGTCGTAGTCGGCGAGGGCGAATTGCTGGTGATCGATCCCGGCTCCGACATTCCGCACGAATTGAACCATCTCAAATATCAATTGGATCACCTCATCGAGCTGGGCGGGCGCATCGCCGCGATCATCCTGACGCACAGTCACCCGGACCACACGGCGGGCGTGCCGTTCCTGCGCGAACACTACGGCGCTCCGGTCTGGGCACACGAGGCCACGGCGCGGCAAATGACGATGCCCGTGGACCGGTTTATCGAGGACGGCGAGGTGCTGGTCAGCGCGGGCGATCCCGAGTGGCGGCTGCGCGCGTATCACACGCCGGGCCACGATCCGGGCCATCTCTGTTTCCTCGAGGAATCGACCGCCAGCATCATCGCGGGCGACATGGTGGCTAACCCCGGGACCATCGTCGTGTCGGAAGAATACGGCGGCAGCATGAACGAGTTCATCGCGAGCCTCGAACGGATGATTGGGGTGCCGGGCAAATTGTTGATTCCCTCGCACGGGCTGGTGTTACCGAAGCCCGCCGAGGCTTTCAAACAACACCTCGACCACCGCCTCTGGCGCGAGGATAAGATTCGGAAGGCGTGGGAGGCGGGGGCGCGCTTGGTGGAAGACCTGATCGCCACGGCCTACGACGATGCCCCTCCTGCGGCGCTGCCCTTGGCGCGACACGCATTGAAGGCGCATTTGTCGCGGCTTGGGTTTGCGGCGGAGTCCTGAATGCCGGGGCGCGCGGTTCGGCGCGCGCCCGCCGATGTACGGAACTCGATTGCCCGGTCGCTATTTTCCCGAGATGCGGAAGAAATAGACTTTCGAGAGCCGATCGGTCACCGAGTGCGACGATTGCGAGTCCGTGAATGAGCCGATGATGTGGCCGTCGGCGGTGAGGTCGCGGAACCCGCCGATACCGTATAGGTTAAACGTCTCGGTGGCGCGTGCGTGGTCGTGCCAGGTCGCTCCCGAGTCGTCGCTCGCGAGGCAGGCCAAGTGTCCCTGATCGTTCCCGATCATGAAGAGACGTCCCTCGGGACCGTTGCGTGGCGTGGCGAAGAAGCCGTCGAGGCCCATGAGCGCGATGGTTTCGCCGCGCACCTCCGGCCAGGTGTCGACTCCCCGCGAACGCGTGGGGATGTCGTACCGGATGAAGTGCTGGCGCGGCGGCTGTGTCTGCGCGAGATAACCGAAGAACACGTGTTCGTTCGTCGCGCGGAAATGAGAGAGCCATGTGTGCGCCTCGAACTCGTCCTCGCGGATGAGGCCGTCCGCGGGCCCGTGCTGGTCCGCGACGACTGGCGGCGTCAGCGGGGTCGCGTTCATCGTTTGCCATGTGTCGCCGCCGTCCTTGGAGATCATGTGGTGGATGTCCCAGTAGAGATAGACGTCGCGCTTCTGCGTGGTCCACGCGGCATGGAGGGTGCCGTCGGGCGCGAGGCTGAGCAGCGGATATTGGAGCCAGGCATCGGGGCCTTCCTTGATCAACTGTGCCGAACGCAGCAAGGTTCCGTCGAGCCCCAACGTGTGGAAGGTGTTGTTGTGGGAGAAGAGGTAGAGGCGCGCTCGCGGCTCGTCGATCATCATCGCGTATTTGCCCGCCGCCGCGCCCGGGACTTGCGTGATCCCCGAATCGGCGTAGTCATTCTCCGCCGTAAATCGGTACAAGTATGCGTCCCCGGCGTTGAAGTCCATGCGCGCGAGGTAGATGTTTCCGGCGGCATCCGTCTCGATGACCGGCGGGTTTGTGGCGTGGGTGTCTTCGTAAACCGTCGTGAATGTCCGGCCGCCGTCGACGCTCCTCGACAGGCGCCACAATTGCGCCATGTACGCCTCGTCCCGCGTGCGCAGGTGCGTCATGAAAATCCCCCGCGCGTTCGCCACGACTTTCTGGTTGTGGCTTTGGAACGTCGCATACCCGATGGCTTCCCCATCCGCAAGCGTGAGCTCGACCGGCGCGAGGGCGGCGTCGTCCCCATGTGCGAACGACGCCGCAAGCAGTGCCGCGAGCAGGAAGCGAAGCATCGGCGGTAGCCCTCTTAACCCACCCGCACCAATTGTTTGCCCTTGTTGTTGCCGTTCAGCATGCCGATGAATGCCTTCGGCGTGTTCTCGACGCCGTCCATGATGTCCTCGCGGTAGTGGATTTTGCCTTCCTTGATCCATTGCGCCATCTGCGCGATGCCCTCGGGATATCGCGCGGCGAATTGGGGCACGAGGAATCCCGTGGCGGTGGCCTGACGGATGAGCAGCATGGTGAGGACGAGGCGCGGCCCCACTTCGGGCGCGGTGGAGTTGTACATCGATATTTGCCCGCAGATGCTGATGCGTGCAAAGGGATTCAGGAGAGAAAAGGCCGCGTCCGATTGCGGTCCGCCGACGTTGTCGAAGTACCCGTCAATTCCCTTGGGACATAGTTCGCGCAGTTTCGCCGCGTAGTCGTTCACCTTCTTGTAATTGAACGCGGCGTCGAAGCCGTCTTCCTTGAGGAGGTACTCGATTTTTTCGTCGGTCCCGGCGCTGCCCACGGCGCGGCACCCCTTGATCTTGGCGATCTGGCCGACCAGCGATCCGACGGCACCCGCGGCGCCGGACACGAACACGGTCTCGCCCGCCTTGGGCTTGCAGATGTCGAGGAAGCCGAAGTAGGCGGTCATGCCGGGCATGCCCAAGACACCGAGCGCGGTCGAGATCGGGGCGAGGGTCGGGTCGAATTTGCTGCACATTTCGCCGGCGGTCAGGGCGTACTCCTGCCAGCCCCACATGCCCTGCACCACGTCGCCTGGCTTGAACCCCGGATGTTTCGACTCGGTCACCGTGCCGACGCTACCCCCGGTAATCACCTGGCCGATTTGGAACGGTTCCGCGTAGCCCTTCATTTCGTTCATCCGGCCCCGCATGTATGGGTCGACCGAGATGTATTGCGTCTTCACGATGAATTGACCGTCGCCGCAAGCGGGCAGCGGGGCCTCAACCAGGCGGAAGTCGCTTTCCATGGGAAAGCCAACGGGACGCGCGGCGAGGTGAATCTGGCGGTTTGTTGTGGGCATTGAATTCTTCTCCTGTGAAATCATTTCGGCATAGGTGTCGGTACTGTATCAATAATCAAGAGATTGACCGAATTCGGTCATACTCGAGGAAAAAGCGGACGGACTGTTCCTCGGCCCAGAATACTGTCTTGCCGCCGGGGCCTTTCATTACGAAGCCGACGTGGCCGCCGTACTTCGGGAATTGAGGATGGAGCCAGGGGGAGGCCGCGGCGGCGGTGTGGGGGAGGGTGTGTCCGGGATTGAAGGGATCGTCGTGGGCGCTGAGGAGCAGGATGGGCCGGCAAATGCCCGGCAGATATTGTCCGCAACTGACCTTGGCGTAGTAGTCCTCCGAGTCGCGGAACCCGTGGAGGGCGGCCGTGGCGTGGGTGTCGAACTCGCGAAAGGTCTTGCTGTTTTTGACGGCCTCGATGTCGACGCAACCGGGGTATTGCCGTTCCTTCTCGATGGCCTTGGGAATGAGGGACTTGAGGAAGTAACGGACGTACAACCGGCGAACGCCGGTGTCCATGTGCGGGCCGGAGGCGAGGAGATCGTAGGGCGCGCTGACGATCGCAGCGGCCTTGATGTTCGACGGGACGCCGTCGCCGTTTTGGCCGAGCCACTTGCCCACGACATTGCCGCCGAGCGAGACGCCGTGTAGATAGAGTTCGATGTCGGGCCTCTCGGCGACGAGCCGCGACACGGCAAAGTCGAGGTCCTCCGAGGCGCCCGAGTGGTACATTCGCTTGGCGCGGTTCATGACGCCGCCGCAGGAACGGTGTACGAGGGTGATTACGTTCCAGCGGTGGACCTTTAGAAGTTCATTGATCCCGAGGACATAGTTCGATTCGCCGTGTCCCTCGAGCCCGTGGAGCATGAGCAGGGTGGGCTTGTCCGGGTCGCCATCGAGGATGAATACCTGGAGGAGATCGCCGTCCGGCGTGTCCCACATTTCGACGCGGCGCTCGATGGGCGGGTTCTTGCGGAAGGCGCGTGCGTAGCAGGTCTGAAGGTGGGGATTGCGCAGGCGGAGGGGCGGGCGGAACGGAAACCGGTCGAGCTCCGCGAGCACGCGGGCCTTGTTGGCGGCTTGGCGGTCGAGGTTATTCAGGGCCTGAGTATCTGTGGGCGTCATTGTGGAATTGTGGGATAGTCGATTTGGCACAGCCGTGGGGTTTCTGGTGGAACGGACCTAGTTCTGCGTTTCCTGCTGACCGCCAACAAACGCAATCAGTTTATCCATAAACTGATGCACATCCTCGTGAAGTTCGTCGGCCCTCAAATTGGTGGCCACATCCTCGCGTATCAGATCAAGCGGGGCCGATCCCTTGCGCAGTTGCTGGAAGAGAGAATCGTCGTTCTCGAAAAGTATCTTCTTGCCATCCACCACTTCGAATATGCTGGCACCGACATTGCGCCAGGATTTTCCCTTTGGCAAGGTCAGGTTCTGATCGGCGAAGAACGTGGCGATGATTCTGAGGGCGGGCTGCGTGAATAGGTCGTCCTCGCCTAAATTCATCTTCTGCAAGGCTGCCCGCTTCCACGCATCAGGAACTAACAAGTAGTTCTCAATGTTCTTCCTTTTCCACTCGGCCAGTGACGGATTCCCCGGTTCGGGGTGAAATGCCGTCTCCTTCGAATCGTAGTCGAAAAGCATCAATCTCGAAATTTCGGGGATTATTTGCTGCAAGGCCGCGAAATGCCGGTCGGTCGCCTCCTTCATATTCGCCTTGTCTGGGCCCCCCAGCGGAATGAAGGAGATTTTGTCGATGGCAGCTTGCGCGCCGCATTGATTGGCCCAGGCGCGAAGGGTTCGCTCGTCACTCTCGCCTTCAACGTAGAGCACGAATGGGGACGGCATCAGCCGGATTACGTCCTCATTCGACACTTCCGCCATGGCCCGTAGCACTTCGGGTGTCGACTTAATCCGCTTCGGCATATGACTCAGAAGGGAAATAATCTGGTTGGGGTTTACACCCCGGACGAATTCCTCCGCATGTGTGGCGATCAGGAATTGCGTGTTTCGTTCCACGGATTTCCGCTTGAAGTAATCGAGTATCTCCCTTTGCAGGTTGACATGGAGGTGGGCGTCCGGTTCGTCAAGCAAAATGGTGGTCGGGTGATAGCCGTACATGAACGCGAGTAACGTGAGCGTCTGGTGAAAGCCGCTACCCCCGGCGATAATGTCGTAGTTCTTGCCCGCCTGGTTATACTCGACCGAAATATAAACATCCTTGTTCGAATCGTACTGTGGCTCGGAAATCTTGACGCCGAACCATCTATCGATGATCCCGGCCAATTCGAGCCAATCTTTGGGCGGATGGGTTCCTTGAACCGTTCGCCCCTCCGAGTCTCTCGCGGGGGGAGGACATACGCGCAGAAGCAAATTCCTCAGCACGCTACCCGGCTGTCCCTTTCCAACTTGCTGCCGAATCGGGGAAACGTCGAGCCATTTCTCGGCCGGTTCCAAGCCGGAAAACGGAGGAACGTAGGCGATTCTCGGCAATTCGCCGCTCTGTTCGCATTCGCGATATCTAGCCCAACCGCCGCCCGGGATCGCGTAGATTGTCTGGGACGAATGATAGCGCAGCTCCACGACAAAGGAATTCGATTTTCCTGTGGCCCCCTGCCACTCGACACCGATTCTGATCAGTATGAACTCTTGTTTCTTTGTCGTGGCGCCCTTGCCGTCGGTAATCGTCGGATACGCACGATCCGTCCGGTCCTTCCATAGCAGGATGAACTCCGGAACCGGCAAGGCCGTAAAGTTTGGCAGCACAATCTGGATGCCCTTGGATCCGCCGCGTCTGGAGCGATGAAATTCGTCCACACAAAACTGCCAGATGGCGAGCGCCTGAAGGACCGTGCTCTTGCCGCTGTTGTTTCGCCCGACAAGCAGATCGAAGGAAGTGAAGTCATAGGTCTGTTCGCCCACGCTCTTGAAATTACTAAGCGTCAATCGAGTAATCATGCCCTTGTCCTTGTGGATCCCATTGCCGCCCTGAAGTCGCCGCAGTCTTGTCCGGGCAGCACTATACCAAACGGGCGGATGCGCGCGAGGCCGACCTATGGGGAAAATTGGGCGGAAACAGCGCGGCGATATATGCTGGAGCGAGCGTATTTCCGGACTGTTGATAAGGACAAGGCGTGACGATGAAACGAAAGGCGCTATTCGTGGTGGCGTTGTTTGCCGCGGGCATTGCGATATACGGGTCGACGCTGGCGTCGGATAGGCTGGCCGTGCCGGCCGAGTGGGAGCCGGTGGTGCGGGGAATCTACCGCCTGGCCTTTTTTGCGCGGCTGCCGGCGATGGCGTCCCTGCAGTTGGTTTACCCAATCGAGGGGCACCATTACCACCAACCGGCGGTATACGAATTGTTGACGTCGTTCGGAGCGCCGTTGTTTTGGGGACTGGCGATTTTGAGCTTGGTTGCCGCGCGACGCCTTGCGCGAAAGGCCGATTCCAAATCCGTCGCGGGGATCGAGATTCCGCGGCGCGTGTTCCTGATAGGCGCGGCAGGGGCGATCGGTTCGACGGGATCGCTGGGGTCGTACTCGACGTTGGTCGAGCCGCAGCGGTTGCGGGTGGTCCGGTATCGCATGGCGATTCGCGATTTGCCCGCGGCGTTCGAGGGGTTCCGGATCGTGCATGTGTCGGACACGCATTATGGGCCGTTTATCTCGATGCCGTATTTGCGCGGGGCGATTGAACAGGCAAATGCGTTGCAAGGCGATGTGGTGCTGCTCACGGGGGACTATGTACACAAGACGCCGTTATCGATCGGACCCGGGGTGGATGTACTGAAGCATCTTCGGGCCCGCCTTGGGGCCGTCGCGACGTTGGGCAATCACGATCATTGGGAGGGGGTGGAGGAGGTGCGTGCCGCGTTCGGCGAGATTGGGTTGCCGTTGATCGATAACGCCCGGCGTTTTCTTGCGTGCGACGGGTGGACGGACGAGCCCGTGCCGGGAGAGTCGATTTGCGTGGCGGGTCTTGGCGATTTGTGGGAGGGCGAGCCGAATCTCGCACGTGCGTTGGAGGGAGTGCCGGCGGCGATGCCGAGGCTGGTGCTGGCGCACAATCCGGACACGGCGGAGGAAATTGCACCGGGTGTGCGCGTCGATGCGATGTTCAGCGGGCACACGCATGGGGGGCAGGTATGGGTCCCCGGTCTTGGGACGCCGCTTTTGCCCAGCCGCTATGGGCAGAAGTATGCGGGCGGGGTATGCGTGGGGCCGTCGTGTCCGGTCGTCGTGTCGCGCGGCGTGGGCATGGCGATGTTGCCGGTGCGGTTTGGGGTGCCGCCGGAGATCGGGGAGATTACGTTGGTGCGGACGTAGATATGTCCTTGGGTTTTGAACAGATAAGGCGATTTGCGGACGATATTGTTCGGGATGGCACAAGCGTTCGAATCCCTTCATAACCGTGATCGGTTCCGGAATGTTATTGTGGTGCGAATTAACAGAGGGAATGTGAATTACGGAATTCATCCACTCCCCTTGCTCGCGTTCCGATTGCAGGAACACTTATTGCTTCACTGACGGCTGGACGCGTGATCCCAATGTGAGGTGCGCGCGATTCCCCCCCACGTATTGTTTCCCGGAGTGTCCCCCATGAAGACGTTTTCCGCCTTGGTTCTTCAGTCGCTTGCTGCGATGTATTTGGTTGTGGCCCTGGCCGGATGCCCACCCAAGACTCCACCCGTCGCCGCCTTTAGCGCAACCCCTGTTTCGGGCACGGCCCCGTTGACCGTCCGGTTTCTGGACGAATCAACCCCGGGTTCGAGTGACATCATGGCGTGGTCGTGGAGTTTTGGAGACGGGGCCACGAGCACCGAGGCGAGTCCGTCACACATTTACGCCGATGGGGGCACGTTTACGGTGACGCTTACGGTCACCACGGGGCACGGCAGCGATAGCGAAACGAAAAGCGATCTGGTCGCCGTGGAGGCGGATCCGTCGTGGTCGGAAGACTCGTCGACATTTAATGCCGATGTCGCGCCGGGCGTGTTGTTGGTCCCGGAGGAAGAATTGGACAACATTATTATTCAGTACAATCCCGATGAACACGCGTATCTCCTGGATCAGGCCACTGCGGAACGGCTGGGGTTGACCCTGGATGTGGGCGATCCGCTCATCCTTACCGGCATCGAGTTGGGGCGGATTTCGCGGGTGGACATCGACGAGATGGGGATTTACATCGAGACCGAGACAATTCCGCTGAACGAGGTGTTTCCGGACGGCGAAATTGCCTGGGACTACGGCGTCGAATTCACGCCCGAATCAGTGAAGAGCATCGAGATTCCGGGAGTGGGCGAATTTGCGGTCAAAGCGGGAACGCCCATCAACATTACGTTCGAGCAGGGCGGGCTCAAGTATGAACTTAAGGTCACGCTGAACGTCGCCACGGCCGAATTCGATTTCACGGTCACAAAGGGGATTGGCGCGGGAGTGAAGGCCCGGTTCACAGCCAAGGGCGAGATCGTGCGTTTTCGCAACAGCAATCACATGAGTTTCGAGTCGGGCGAGTTGGTCGATTTCGGCCACGAGTTGAACGGCATGCGCGGTCACGCAGACCTGATGCTCGTGGTAGCCGGATCGGGCAGCGATATTGTGGACTTGAAGCTGCCTGTGCCCATCATGAAGATTCCGTTCGTGGTTGGTTATATTCCAGCGGTACTATCGATCGGGGCGCAGTTTGTCGTGAGCGCGGCGGTTCCCCTGGATGGTAGCGCGCAGGTGGGCACCAGTTTCGACTTCGATAGCGATTTGGGCTTTACATTTAACGGAACGACGGTCGAGGCAGGCGGGCGGGCGGGCGACACTACTTTTGGCGATAGCGTTCACATGACGGGTGCCTCGAGCGCGATCTCCGCGAATTTCGGCATAGGCTTCCCGCGAGTTTCCCTGGAAATTGCCGGCGGCATCCTCGTTCCTTGGGCGCAGACTGCCTTCTTGGTGGGAGGGGCGTATACGTTCTTGCCTGCATGTCAATCGGCGGATGCACAATTTATCGGTGCCGCCGGTTACGACTTCGGCATTCTTGGCTTCGAGCTGGCTACCGGGAGCAAAAAATTGTTCGAGATTAAGAAAGAGTTACTGCGGGCCGGAAGCTGCGACAAGTCGGAGGACACCGAGTCTGTTGAAGGGCTCCTCTTGGGCCTGAACGA
The DNA here is from genome assembly GCA_947486375.1 of Candidatus Hydrogenedentota bacterium. Classification (GTDB taxonomy): domain Bacteria; phylum Hydrogenedentota; class Hydrogenedentia; order Hydrogenedentales; genus CANKTP01. The sequence goes on from CANKTP010000012.1 coordinate 31,691, forward strand.
GCTCGAATCGACTAATTGGGCCGACGGCCCTGGACATTGAAAAGGTACGCCGATTCGTGGAGGACGGCCTCGTCCGGTTTGCCCGAGCCTTTCCTTGCGCACTAGCGGGGGAATGGCACGCGATTTCTTGGCGCGACACGCGGTGTGCCCCAAGTGACTTGTCGGCGCGGACGCGACCAGGTTAGGACTGCCCGGCCTTGGTACGTCGTTTTTGTCCAGCCGCCATGGCCAGAAGTATGCGGGCGGTCTACGTGCCGGGCCAACGCCGCCCGGTGGCAGTGTCTCGCGGGGTCGGGATGGTAATGGTGCCGGTCTGGTTCGCGGTACCACCGAAGATTGGCGAGATTACATTAGTGGGTGCGGATGGACGGGGCTTAGCAGATTGCAAAGGTGCGGCACCAGGACGGCTTATCCTCGCGGGAGACGGTTTCGAGGGCGGAATTTTGGCGGGCCGAATCCTTTGAATCGGGCCGGAAATCGCGTAAGATACCGGGCCTTGCGGTTTAGCGCGGTACAGGGTAGACATGGATCAGGCGATTCTCAAAGAACTATTGGCGGGCGTCGCGGCGGGCCGGGTGAACCCGGACGACGCGCTCGAGCGCTTGCGTACGCTGCCGTATGAAGACCTCGGTTTTGCCAAGCTCGATCACCACCGGCACCTGCGGCAGGGATATCCCGAGACGGTCTTTGGTGCCGGGAAAACCCCCGGACAGATTGCCGAGATTGTTACCCGGATGCGCGAGCACGGCAGCAACGTGCTTGCGACGCGGTGCTCGGCGGAGGCCGTGGCGGCCGTCCGGGCGAAGCATCCGGACGCGGTGCATCATGAGGCGGCCCGGTGTATCACGATATCGACGGTCCCGGTCGAGCGCTTGGGCGGGTACATCGCCGTCGTGTGCGCGGGGACATCCGACATACCGGTCGCGGAGGAAGCGGTCGTCACCGCTGAATCCATGGGCAGCGAAATCCGCCGTTTCTATGATGTCGGGGTCGCCGGGTTGCACCGGATACTCCAGCAGCGCGAGGCGATCAACAGGGCGAACGTGATTATCGTGTGCGCCGGCATGGAAGGCGCGCTGGCCGGCGTCACCGCCGGGTTGGTGGACAAGCCCGTGATCGCCGTGCCGACGAGCGTCGGTTACGGGGCCGCGTTCGGGGGCATCTCCGCGCTGCTGACCATGCTCAACTCGTGCGCGTCGGGCGTCTCGGTGGTGAACATCGACAACGGGTTCGGCGCGGCGATGACGGCGACCTTGATCAACCGGCTCGCGGCGGGAAAGACCCCATGAAGACGTTGTACTTCGATTGTTTCTGCGGCGCGAGCGGCGACATGATCATTGGCGCCTTGATCGACGCGGGCGCGGATTTCGAGCAGATGCGGGCCGCCCTGACGACCTTGAAGGTGGACGGGTATACCCTGTCGGCGAAGAAGATCAACAAGCATGGGATCATGGCGACGAAGTTCGACGTGCATGTGCCCGGCCATGACGCACCCGCGCCCGTGCCCGCGCATGACCCCGATCATGACCCCGATCATGACCCCGATCATGCCCACGGACATGACCACGGACATTCGCATGACCACAAACCCGCCGAGGGGCACTCGCATTCCCATGCGCATGGGCACGCGCCGCACCGGCATCTCAAGCATATCGTGGCGATCATCGAGGGCGGCGCATTGCCGGAAGCGGTGAAGGAAGCGTCCATCGAGACGTTTCGCCGGATCGCCGTCTGCGAGGCGGAAGTCCATGGGACGACGCCGGAGAAGATTCATTTTCATGAGGTGGGCGCGATCGATTCGATCGTGGACATCGTCGGCGCGCACCTCGCGTTGCACCAGATTCAGCCGCAACGGATTCTTTCGTCGCCATTGCACGTCGGCTCGGGGACGGTGAAATGCGAGCATGGGGTGATGCCCGTGCCCGCGCCCGCGACGGCTTTGCTGCTGCGGGGTATCCCGTCGTATGGCGGCGAGGTTCGTGGCGAACTGGTGACGCCGACGGGCGCGGCGCTGATCGCGCAACTTGCCGAGGAATACGGCCCCATGCCGGCGATGCGCGTGGCATCGGTCGGAGTAGGGAGCGGCACGAAGGACTTGCCCGATCGGCCGAACGTGCTCCGGGTGTTCGTCGGCGAGACGGTCGGCACGCATGGCGCGACCGAGACGATCACGGTGATCGAGGCGAACATCGACGACATGAACCCGGAGTTGTTTCCGCCGCTCATCCAGGACCTGTTGGACTCGGGGGCGCGCGATGCGTTCCTGACGCCAGTGCTCGGCAAGAAAGGCCGCCCTGCGCACGTGGTCACGGTGTTGGCCGATGCGGCGCACGTGGACGCGGCGGTCGCGGCGTTGTTCCGCGGGTCGACGACGCTCGGGTTGCGGATGCGCGAGGAACGGCGTATTTGTCTCGAACGCGAATGGCGGACCGCGGTAACGCCCTGGGGCGAGGTACGGATCAAGATTGGGCGGCTCAATGGCGCGAGGTCGACCGCAGCGCCGGAATTCGAGGACTGCGTGCGGGTGGCGAAGTCGGCGGGCGTCGCGGCGCTCGCGGTATACGAGGCGGCCCATGCGGCCGCAATCAAGGGAGAATTCAAGGATGCCTGAACGCATCGGCATATATCCCGGCAGTTTCGACCCGCCGACGCTGGGCCATGCGGATCTAATCCAACGCGCGGCAAACGTATTCGACACGCTGATTGTGGCGGTCGCGTACAATGGCGAGAAGAGCGGGTTCTTCACCCCGGGCGAGCGAGTGGACATGCTGATCGAGTTAACGCGGGGCATCCCCAACGTGCAGGTGACCCGTTTCCAGGGCCTGACGGTTGACTTCGCGCGCAAACACGGGGCGGTCGCGATTATCCGTGGCCTTCGGGCCGTGTCGGACTTCGAGTACGAATTGACCATGGCGGCGACGAACCGCCGGATGCACCCGGGCTGCGACACGATAAGCTTCATGCCGAGCGAGCAGTACATGTTCATCAGCTCGAGGCTCGTGAAAGAGATCGCGACTTTGGGCGGCGACGTGGGTTTGTTCGTTCCGCCGTTCGTCGTGGAGCGGCTGAAGAAAAAAATCGAGGCGATGCAGTGAACCCGCACCCTTGGACGGAGATAAAGCCATGAGCATCAAAAGCGCGATCCAGGACGCGATGAAGGACGCCCTTCGCGGCAAGGACAGCGTGCGGCTCGAATGCCTGCGCATGGCGAAGGGCGCGTTGCTGCTGAAGGAAAAGTCGGGCATTGCGGAATTGACCGACGAGGACTCGATCGCGAGCCTTCGCGCCGAGGCGAAGAAACGCCGCCAGACCGCCGAGACGTATCGCGAACTCGGGAAGGAGGCCGAGGCGCTCGGCTCCGAGAACGAGGCGGCGATCATCGAGGAGTTTCTTCCGAAACAGCTATCGGCGGGCGATGTCGAGGCAAAGATTCGCGCGTATCTCGCGTCGCACCCCGAGATAAATCACGCGGGCAAGTTGACCGGGGCAATGAAGAAGGAACTTGGCGACTTGGTAGACGGTAAGATGTTGAACGATTTGTGCCTAGGGATTTTGAACGGGTAAATCGTCCGGAAGCCCAACCTGCCGGACAAAAGGAGATAGTCATGAATGCAAAATGGATAGCTGCATGGGGGCTGGCCGGGATGGCTGTATTGGTTTCCGGATGCCAGGAACCCAAGCCAAGCACGGACGAGGCAATCGAGGCGGCAATCAAGAAATCCTCGATTCCCGAACCCCAGACCGCATCCCCGGCGCCCGCCCAAACGCAGACCGCACAATCGATACCCGGGGGCGGGGGCAAGGTCCAGAGAGAGGACACGAGCCAGGTATTCACCGGGGCCGAGGCGCGAATTCCGGAAGGGTTTCCCCCCGACGTTCCGCAATACGCATACCAGAGACTTCTCATGACTTCGATCGACCCGCCGTACGAGATGTTCATGATCCAGGCCACCAGTACCGAATCGGCGGAGGCCGTAAAGTCCTGGTATGCCAAGGAAATCGCCGCCGCGGGTTGGGTCGAGCAGACCGGGGGCATGTCGGGCATGTCCCTCCTTGGCGGATCGATGCGATACAAGAAGAATGATCGTGTGCTTAGTGTCCGCGTGTCCAATGAGACCATC
>CANKTP010000013.1 GCA_947486375.1 Candidatus Hydrogenedentota bacterium
GCGATCTTCATCAGGCTGCACGCGACCGTCTTCAGCGCGCCCGAGGTCATCACCATCGCGTCGTGCGCGGCAAGCGACTCGAATTTGTTCGGGGCCGTCACGAAGGGAAGGCCCGTCAACTCCGCGATCGTCGCCGCCACCTTCACGTCGTAGCCGCGCTTGGTGTTCAGCCCGGTCCCGACCGCGGTGCCGCCAAGGGCCAATTCGCCGAGCAACGGAAGCGTGGATTCCACGCGGGCGATGCCATTTGTCAACTGCTGGGCATATCCCGAAAACTCCTGCCCGAGCGTCAACGGCGTCGCATCCATCAGGTGCGTGCGGCCAATCTTGATGATGTCCTTGAACTCTCCCGACTTCCGGGACAAGGTGTCGCGCAACAACCGCAGCGCCGGGACCAAATGATGATGAATGCGCTCGACCGCCGCGATGCTCATCGCCGTCGGGAAGGTGTCGTTCGACGATTGCGACATGTTCACGTGGTCGTTCGGGTGAATCGGCTTCTTGCTGCCCAGTTCGCCCCCGAGCATCTCGATCGCCCGGTTCGAGATGACCTCGTTCGCGTTCATGTTCGTCTGCGTGCCGCTCCCCGTCTGCCAGATGACCAGCGGAAAATGAGCGTCCAATTTGCCGTCGATCACCTCGTCCGCCGCGCGGCAGATGGCGTCGCACAGGTCCGGCTTGAGCAACCCGAGGTCCCGGTTCACCAGCGCCGCCGCCTTCTTCAGAATGCCCAGCGCGCGTATCAACTCGCGCGGCATCCGCTCGCCGCCAATCTTAAAATTCTCGATCGAGCGCGCCGTCTGGCAGCCGTAATACGAATCCACGGGCACCTTCATCTCGCCCATGGTGTCCTTCTCGATTCGATAGTCCAACGATAACATCCTTCTCGCGGGGGGAGCCTGCCGAAACGACGATCATACGCGACAGACCCTCCGCCGGTAAAGAACGGCGCCCGATCATTGGGGCCGCACGGCTCCGGAAAGCCTACCCGTCGCGACACTGACTCTTCCATCGCCTCCCGATGCCGTCGACGCGCCATCGAAGCCGGAAAAACCGCCGTACAAGACCCATGGTGGCGATAGCGGGTCGAAAAACCGCTCCTCGGGGCGGGTTTGAATTCCTCCAGGGTGTGGTATACTAGGGCATGGTGCAGTTTGGCACAGGTGCAGCCAAGCGAAAGGGTTTCCTCATGGGCCTCCAAGTCAATAATTTGTCGGGGCTTGCCGCGCAGCGGCAAGTGGATAAGTCCACCGCTCGAGTCGCCAAGGGTATCGAGAAGCTTGGTAGCGGGCTGCGCATCAACCGCGCGGCCGACGATGCTGCCGGGTTGGCGATCACGGAAGGATTCCGGGCGTCGATCCGCCAGACGAACCAGGAGCTCCAAGGCCTGCAATCCGGAATCAACGCGGTGCGCACCGCGGATGCCGGGCTCAGCCGGCAGGGCGGTGCGGTGGGACGCATTCGGGAACTCGCCGTGCAAGCCTCGACCGGGACTTTGACCGACGATCAGCGGGCCGCCATCAACCAGGAAGCGCAACAGCTTCTCCAAGAAGTCGACACGGCCGGACAAGAGACCGAATTCAACGGCACTCGATTACTCGATGGCTCCACCAATGCCATCACCCTTGACGCCGAGGGTCAGAACCAGGTCAATTTAAACGAGTCGACCTCGAATTCGCTCGGCCTTTCCGGCGTGGACCTCGGCACGCAGGGCGGCGCGCAGGCCGCCATCGACGCGCTGGACAACGCCGCCTCCCAACTCACCCAGAATCGCGCGGAGTTGGGCGCGCAAGAGAACCGTCTCGCGTTTGCCGCCGAGCAGCGCGAAACCTCCGCAGCGAACGAACAAGAGGCGGAGTCGCGTATCCGCGACTTGGATATCGCCCGCGCCGCCGTCGATCAAGTCCGCAACCAAGTGTTACAACAAGCCAGTGTATCGGCGCTCATCCAAGGAAATCTGGCGAGCGAAGGCGCGAGGACGTTGCTGGCTGGGTAGGCGCGACCGTCAATTGGTCTATCGCGACGGGCGTGGCGGTGTTTTTTCATCGTCTTCGGTCTGGTGCCTCCGCGCTTCGGGACTATAAATCATGGACTCGCTTGAACGTCTCCTCGAAACGTCTGGTTTCGGCGTCCGCGACGACCTGATCCGGGACTTGGACGCGGCATGGTCGCATCTCGGCCGTCCGGGCACTTGGTGGACCGGGGCGGATCGTATCGAGATGGCCCGCGAGGTGCGGCATGCAGCGTCATGCGCATTTTGCGCCGAATGCAAAAAAGCCCTGTCTCCTTACGCGCCCAAGGGTATTCATTCCACCGTCGCCAATCTGCCGTCCGCCGTCATTGATGTCATTCATCGGGTGGTCACGGGCCCGTCGCGATTGACCGAGGCTTGGTTTCTGCGCATCATTGCGACGGGATTGTCCGACGGCGAATATGCCGAGATCGTTGGCACTACCGCGCTCGTGGCGGGGATTGATCGGTTCATGGAGGCCCTCAGCCTACCCGCGCCGGAGTTGCCCGTCTCGCTTCCGGGAATCCCCCCGCGCGAGGAGCCGCCCAACGCGAAGAAGTCCTATGCATGGCTTCGGACCGTTTCGACCCGCGACGCGAACGACAACCTTCGGCGCATCTGGTTCGGCGACGGCGAACCGGGTTTCGTGCCGCGCGTCCGGCAGGCCTTGAGCCTCGCCCCCCATACCCTCGAATCCCTCTGCCTCATGAGCGAGGCGATGTACATTCCCTCAAGGCATCTCGTTCATCCCACGTGGAGCCGTCCGGCCTTGACGCGCCGCGAGGCCGAACTGGTCGCCACGCGCTCCGCCGCGCTCAACGACTGCTTCTACTGAACTACCGGGCACGCAGTGATGCTCAGGCTGAGCGTCCCCGACCCAACCGAAACCACGTTCGATTTTATCTCCGGGGGTGCCGCCTCGAACACGGGCGACGAGGCGCTATTGAAACTTTCCGAGGCGGTGTTTAGCCTCGACCCGGTGGATTTGCCGGCGGCGCGCGACGCGGTGACGCGCTCCCACGGACCGGGGGCCATGGTGGACGCCCTTGCGATCGCGGCCCATTTTAACGCCATCACGAAGGTGGCCGATTCGACGGGCATCCAGCTCGAGACCGTGGCCGACCTTGCATCCGAGGACATCCGGAAACAACAGGATCTGGACCGCCTGCGCCCCGCGAATCGCTCGTACGGGGGCTGAAAAGAATTCCACGCTTGCGGCCGCGGCGCATCGCCTTGGACCCGCCTTGGGGCGAGTCCTCCCTATGAACGCTTGCGTTTTTGGCCCGGCAACCGCTTTCCCCGCTCCCCGTCCGGTCTGTCGGGTTCCCGTTTGGGACCCGGCATCGCGGCCTTCCGGGGCTTCGCCTTACCCTTACCCTTGGGCTTGGGCTTGGGTCGTTTCTTGGCCTTCGGGCGATCGCCCCGATCCTCGCTAACCTTCCCGGTAAGCCTTGACCGGGCGGGTTCTTTTTTCGGCGCGGCGCGGCGGGCCATCACGATGCCGAAATGTTCCGGCATCTCCGTGTCGAAAACCATCCGCTCGCCGCTGCGGGGGTGTACGATGACGAGGGTCTTTGCGTGAAGCGCGAGGCGGCTTTCGGCCCCGGCGTCCTCCCCGTATTTCTTGTCCCCGACAATCGGGTGCCGCGCCTCCGCCAGATGCACCCGGATTTGGTGCTTGCGGCCCGTGAGCAGGTCGATTTCGAGAAGGCTATACGCCGCGGTGGATTTCATCACGCAGTACGCCGTCCGCGACCACTTTCCCCTTCGGGCATCCTCGGTGGATTCCACGTGGTGGATCTTGGATTCGGTGAGGTACGACTCGATGATCCCCGACGGTGCCGCCGGGACCCCATGGACCACGGCGAGGTACTTCTTCTCCGCCTTGTCCCAGCCATCCTGCAAGGCCTTCTTGGCGTAAGGAGTCTTCGCAAAGACCAACACCCCCGACACGTCACGATCCAGGCGATGCACCACGAACACCCGGTCGCGCGATTTCGCGTTCCCCTTGCGGACGTAGTCCGTCAGCCGGTAGTACGCGGTCTCTTCCTTGATACGGTCCGTGCCCACCGTCAACAATCCCGCCGGCTTCTCCACGACGATGATGTCGCGGTCGTCATGCAGGATCCGCATGCCCTTGGGCTGGTGCCGGCGCGGCACTCGCTTCGCAATGATCGGTTTTGCCGTTTCCCGGGTGTCCATGCCGGATACCATACCCGTTTTCCGGACGCAGGTCGATAGCGAATTGCTCCCGGCTTTTGACTAATTCACCTTCGCAAGGGCATACTAGCGCGGCTGCTTGTCGCTCGTTTCCTGCCCCAAAACTGTCAAGGAATCATTGTTTCCATGAGCATCGCCGCCGGACCTTCCCTAAATCCACTCAGCGAATATCTCGCCAACACCGCGCCCGAGGACATTAACGCCGGGTTCGTCGCATATCTCGCCAACCTCACCGAGGTCGCGCGGGTGGCGCCGGCGGTGGCGCGATCGATCGTCAAGGAACTCGCCGATCAGCGCACCAACCTGAAGCTGATCGCCAGCGAGAACTATTGCAGCCTCGCTACGCAGCTCGCGATGGGCAACCTCCTCACGGACAAATATGCCGAGGGATTCTCCGGACACCGGTTCTATGCCGGCTGCGACAACGTCGACGACATCGAAAGCTACGCGGCGGAGCAGGCGCGGAAATTGTTCGGCTGCGAGCATGCCTACGTCCAGCCGCACAGCGGCGCCGACGCCAACCTCATCGCGTTCTGGGCGATCCTCACGACACGCATCCAGGCACCCGCGCTCGAGGCCCTGGGCGAGACAAACCTCTCGGTGTTGACGGTGGATCAGTGGAACGGCGTCCGCGCCCAGATGGGCAATCAACGCCTGTTGGGTCTCGACTACTACTCGGGCGGCCATCTCACGCACGGATATCGTCACAACGTCTCCGCGCAGATCTTCGAATGCCACGGCTACCGCGTGGACCGCGCCACGGGCCTGCTCGACTACGATGCCATCGAACGCCAGGCGCGCGAACTGAAACCGCTTATCTTGTTGGCGGGATACAGCGCGTACCCTCGCGCCATCGACTTCAAACGCATGCGCCACATCGCCGACGAGGTCGGCGCGGTGTTCATGGTCGACATGGCGCACTTCGCGGGACTCGTCGCGGGCGGCGTCTTCGAGGGCGACTTCAACCCGATCCTGCACGGCCACGTCGTCACCTCGACGACGCACAAGACCCTGCGCGGACCCCGCGGCGGCATCGTCCTCTGCACGAAGGAATTCGCCGACGCCGTCGACAAGGGCTGCCCGCTCGTCATGGGCGGACCGTTGCCCCACGTCATGGCCGCGAAAGCCGTCGCGTTCACCGAGGCGAACCGTCCCGAATTCCGCGCGTACGCGAAGCGAATCCAGACCAACGCCGCCGCACTCGCCGCCGCCTGCGTGCGCGAAGGCCTGTCCATCGCCACGGGCGGCACCGACAACCACCTCATGCTCGTCAACGTCGCCGGCTTCGGCCTGACCGGACGCCAGGCCGAGAGCGCCGTGCGCGAATGCGGCATCACCCTCAACCGGAACTCGCTGCCCTACGACGCGAACGGACCGTGGTACACCAGCGGCCTCCGCATCGGCACCCCCGCCATCACCACGCTCGGCATGGGCGAACCCGAGATGGCCGAAGTCGCCGCGATCCTCAAGCTCGTCCTCGCCAACACCAAGCCCGACATCATCGCGGGCGGCGAAAACGCCGGCCAACCCAGCAAGGCCAAATACTCCATCGACCCGGCTGCGAAGATGGCCGCAAAAGCGCGTATCAAGGGGCTGCTGGATCGCTACCCCGTGTATCCGGATCTGGACTTGGAGTTGTTGCAGCGTCATTTTGGGTGAAGGAGATTTGGGACAGTCAGACATGAGGCTTACGCCTCACCCATAACGATTAAAATCGCCATCCGTATCGCATTTTTAGTATTTTCTAAGCCTATTTTCATCTCATGCGGTACCAGTGTCAAGAAGTTTCTGTAAAAGTATCTTGGCGAATCCGAGGTTTGTTGGTGCCTGCATTGGCTCCTCAGTTGGGTCCACCCCCCCTCCAGAGGAGGTTGGTTTACTGTACTAATACTGTATATTTTGTTTATTCCGCCCGTTCGATTCGATCCATGACGAGGTAGCGCATCTGTTCGCACTGCCGCGTCTCGTGCCGCGCGATGAGTTGTGCCCCGACTAGCCGGGTCGCAGGAAACCTCGTTGGGGAAGATTCCCACGACTTGGGTCCGGCGCTCAATCTCCTTCATCACTCGTTCCATCATGTTCGTGGTGTAGACGCGGCGCAGGCGTTCCTTGGGAAACGCATGGATGGCGAGCGTCTCCTCGAATTGCTCCCCAATCCGCCGGGCCGCGCGCGGATAGTCCGTCTCCCAGCGGCCCGCCGGATGTTTCTCCCGGTTGCCGGGGGTATGCTACGATGGAAACGGGTCTGCACGTAAATCTTGGGAGCGGGGTTCGATGCCCTCATTGAAGCCAGGGGATGTAATCGCGGGGCGATACCGGATTGGCGATGCGCTCGGACGGGGCGGGATGGGGGTGGTGTACCAAGCCATCGACCAGCAATCGGGCCAGCGCCTGGCGTTCAAGACCCTCCTGCCCCAATACCTGACGAATACGCGCGCGGTGCAGCGATTCATCCAAGAAGTCAACGTCATCCGGCAATTGAACCATCCGTGCATTGTCCGAATCATGGACGCCCGCCAGATCGACGACCTGCTTTTCTACACGATGGAGTTTGTCGAGGGGAAGAGCCTGCGGTCGTGGATGAAGGGCAAGAAGCGTTTCGGGATGGGGTCCACCATGCGTGTGTTGACCCTTCTCTGCGGCGCGCTTGAGCATGCCCACCAATACACGATTCACCGGGACCTGTCGCCGGAGAACGTGATGATTACGCCGGAGGGCGGGATCAAGCTCCTCGATTTCGGCCTGGCCAAGCTGATGAACACGGATTCGTCCTTCACGCGGGTGGGGATTAGCCTTGGCAAGGTGCAGTATATCGCACCCGAGCAGCGATCCGACGCGAAGAACGTGGACCATCGCGCCGACCTGTACTCGCTGGGGGTGATGTTTTACGAGATGCTCAGCGGGGAATTGCCGATCCACGGGAAACCCTTGTCCGCCCTTCGGCCGGAATTGCCTCAGGAATGCGACACGTTTGTCGAGAAGGCGCTGGCAGCGGAGCCGGAGGCCCGATTTGGGTCGGCCTCGGAGTTTCAGGCGGCCCTCGCCCGGTTGTACGAACTCTCGAAAATCCAGCGGGAAAAATCGAAGACGCCCATCGATATCCCCTCGGCGGTGTCCGGGAGGTCGAATTACCGGCCGGGGCTTTGGGATCGTATCCGGCTGTATTGGCGGGGATTGCTCAAGCGCTAAGTCTGCGGCCGGTCACTGTTGCTGATAGACGAGGACGGGGTTTAGTTCGTTCTCGACTTCCTCGATGTTCGTCACGGCGATCCGTCCGCGCTCGTACAGGTATTCCATGTGGGCGCCGGTCTCGAGCATGGCGAGGAGGATGTTGTAGTTCATCTGTTTACCGAACAGGCCCCTCGAGACGTCGTGGACGGTCTTGGGTTCCTTGAGCAAGTCGAGGGTTTTATTCAGGCGGCTGTCGTGGAAATCCAAGGTCGCCAGGATGCGCGCGTCGAGATCGTCCATTTCGTCCTCGTGGCCGCCAAGCCCGATCCGGATTCCGTCGACCTTGCGTATTTCCTTGAGGCTCTGGACGTAATGTCCCAGGCCTGTCCAGCGTGTGATGGCCTCGGGGGATTGGTTCGGGGTGATGCGCGAGAGGACGTGGTCGGCGGTGAACAAGATGTCGTCCAGGCGAAGGCAGACTTGCCCCGGGCAATGGCCGGGCGTGTGAAAGGCCGTGAGCTTGCCGCGCTGGACCTGTCCCTCGTCGAAGGTGAAGTCCACGGGCCGGGCGACAAAGGTGTCCTTGGACCACTTGTTCAATTGCAATAGCGCCCCGACTTCCTCCTGCGGCATGCCCGAGCGCGCGAGGAACAGGTGGAGGTTGGTCGAGGAAACGAGAAGGCGTTCCTTGAAATTTTGGATGACGCTGGCGTCGAGCTCGTGGATGCCGAGTTCCGCGGCGGACTCCCTGACGACGAAGTTCACGCCGCCGAAATGATCGATGTGGCCGTGGGTGATGATGAGCCGCCCGACGTCCTTGAGCGAGATTTTTGCGCCGAACTTTTCGCGCAGTCCGTCGAAACACGCGGCCAGTTCCGCGTTCGCCGTGTCCCATCCCGAGGCGGTATCGAGCAACGTAATCGGGTCGTCCATCACGAGATAGCAGTTCGTGACGTGGTTGGGAAAGGCCTCGACGGGGAGTTTGTAGACGTCGACTCCGCCGGAGGACTTGTATTTTCTGAGGGTCTTGTCGTTTTTCATGGGGAACTCCGCGCGACGGGCACCTTGGCGCGCCCATACCGGGAAAGTATAGTTTTACGGGCGCGGCGGTACAACCGGCCGAATCTTCAGAGGCGACGATCCGGGCCGCCAAAAATGAGCCCCCGGGAGCAACCGCCCCGGGGGCTTGATTCGTCAAGACCTATGGACCGGAATTAGATCGGCAATTCCCATCCCTTGCGGTATTCCTTGCTGACGATCTCGTCCGCGTTCCGTCCGCCCTTCACCTTGCCCGTCTTGTTGTCCCAGTGAAGTTTCTTGCCGGACTTCACCACGAGGTTGCCGAAGTTCACCATCTCGGTGAACGGCCCCGAGTAGCTGAAATTCGAGCAGGCCGGCGTGCCGCCCTTGCAGGCCTCGAGCCAATTGCGGTAGGGATCCTGCTCCGCGATGCGCGGGATGGTTTTGTCCGGGCGCTTGTAATCGAGCATCTTCTCGTCGGGCATGAGGCGCGATTGCCCGCCGTATTCGCCCGTCGTGATGACGCCCGAATCGCCGACGAAGTACGACCCGTTCTTGTTCTCGTCGCCGAGTTCCTGATTGTCTGGGATGCCGGCAGGACGCGCCGGGCGGTTGTACACTTCCTCGCCGGTCTTCTCGTCCTTCCAGTGGCCGTCGTACCAATACACGTCGACAGGCCCCATGTCGCCGCGCGCGGGGAATGCATACTTGATCGTCGTCGTAATCGCGAAGGTCTGGTCGTTCTGGCCCTTTTGCTGAATGACCTCGACGGTGTAATCCTCGGCGTCGTTCAACTTCAACGCCCAGTACACTGGATCCATGATGTGGCAGGCCATGTCGCCCAACGCGCCGCCGCCGAAATCGAGCCATGCGCGCCAGTCGTGCGGGGCATAGCCCTTGCCGTAGGGACGCATCGGCGCGGCGCCGATCCAGCGGTCCCAGTCCATGTTCTCGGGCTGCTTGGAATTCGGCAGCGGGTCCGGCCTGCCTTGGTTCTCCCACACGGGCCGATGGGTCCAGGCATGCGCTTCGCGGATCTGGCCAATCGCGCCGCTCCACACCATCTCGCACAAGTCACGCACGCCGTCGCCGCTATGTCCCTGGTTACCCATTTGCGTGGCGACGCCCATTTCCTTCGCGGTGACCGCCAAGAGGCGGGCCTCGGCCACGGTGTGGGTCAGGGGTTTTTGCACGTAGACATGCTTGCCCATTTTCATCGCCATGTAGGCCGCCGGCGCGTGGGTGTGATCGGGCGTGCTGATCGTGAACGCATCAATCTCGGGCATTTCCTCGATCATGTTTCGATAATCTTTGAACTTCTTCGCGTTGGGGAAATAGTCGAAGGTCTTCGCGGCGCGGTCCCAATCGACATCGCACAGCGCCACGACGTTTTCGCTTTCGCACGACGTGATGTCGGTCCAGCCCTTGCCGCCCGCCCCGATCGCGGCCACGTTCAATTTCTCGTTCGGCGAAAGTTTGCGGGGTACGACCCTCGCGGTGTTGGGGGCCTGGGCGAATGCCAAGGCGGTCGTGGTGGTGGTCGCGGCAAGAAACGCCCGCCGCGTCATTCGGTGCGACATCATCTTATCTCCCTCCCGAGGGTTCCTTGGGCCGGGTGTCCGGACCATACTTTGGGGTTGTCTTCCGGCATGGCCGGACTGATTCGACAGGATAGACCATCAACCTGCCCAAGGCAAGAAACCGGCGCGACCCGATTCGGATATGATAGCCTTCATCGCCAGCAATTGGACGAAATCGGAGTAATTGGGGAGGCCGGACAAGTGAAGTTTATTCATGCGGCCGATATTCACCTTGATAGCCCCCTACGGGGCTTGGCGAGTTACGAGGGAGCGCCGGTCGAGGAAATCCGGAATGCATCGCGCAGGGCGCTCGATAACTTGGTCGAGCTTGCCATCGAGAACAAGGTGGATTTCGTCCTTATTGCCGGCGACCTCTACGACGGCGATTGGCGCGATCACAACACGGGCCTCTTTTTCGCGCGGCAGATGTCCGAGCTTCGCAAGGCGGACATTCCGGCTTTCGTCATTGCTGGGAACCATGACGCCCAAAATGTCATGACAAAACATCTCCCGCTGCCGGACAACGTCCGCCAATTCGGTACCCGGAAGCCGGAAACGTTCCGATTGGAAGACCTCGGGGTCGCGATTCACGGGCAAGGATTCCCGACCAAGGCCGTTACCGACGATCTCACTCTCAACTATCCGCCGGTCGTTCCCGGCCTGTTCAACATCGGTCTCCTGCACACGAGCTTGACGGGGCGCGAAGGGCACGACAACTATGCCCCCTGCACCGTCGATGGACTGAACCGTCTCGGGTACGACTACTGGGCCTTGGGGCACGTTCATACTCGCGAATGTGTCCAGGCCGACCCGCCCATTTGGTTTCCCGGAAACATCCAGGGTCGGCACATCCGCGAGACCGGCCCCAAGGGGTGCCTGATGGTCACGGTGGACGGTTCCGGGAAGCCCGGGGTGGAATTTCATGAGCTCGATGTCCTGCGTTGGGAGGACCTCATCATCGATGCGACCGAGTTCAGGACAGACGTGGATTGCACGGACGAATTCCAGCGCAGGCTTTCGATATCGCTTGAAAACGCCGGCGGCCGGACGGTGGCCCTGCGGGTTTCGATCGGGGGAGCAAGTGCCATTCACGAGGCGCTCGCGGCCCGGCCCGATGATTTCCGCGCCGCTGTGCATACAGTCGCCAACGATTATGGAGGCGGCCGCGTGTGGGTCGAGAAAGTGAAGGTCCTGACCCGACCGGTCGCGGATACGCCCGCCACGGACACTACGGACGCCATGAGCGAACTACTCCGCGTGGTTGAATCGCTGGCGGCCGATGAGGCCGCCTTGCTCGAGTTGGCCGGCGAGTTCGAGCCTTTGGCCTCGAAGCTACCCCCAGAATTTCGCGACGGGGCCGATGCGCTGCCGTTTATGGACACGAAATACCTGGCGGAGGTTCTCGGGCAAGTCTATCCGATGCTGAATGCGCGATTACGCAGAGTCGAGGCCCAGTCATGAGAATTGACCGCCTCGACTTGCGGGCCTTCGGCCCTTTCACCAACCAAGTCATCGACTTGACCCAGGGCCATGAAGGCTTTCACATCGTTTACGGCCGGAACGAAGCGGGAAAAAGTTCGGCGCTTCGGGCCATCACCCAGCTGTTTTACGGGATTCCGTCGCGTACCGCCGATGACTTCATTCATCCGATGGGAAAAATGAGGATCGGGGCGGCAATTCGCCATGACGGACGCTGCCTCGAGTTCGTGCGGCGAAAAGGTACAAAGGCAACATTACTCGACGCCACGGGCGAGACGGTCATCGACGAGGCCGAGCTTCAGGCCCAACTGGGCGGCGTGGACGAGGAGACCTTCACAACCGTATTCGGACTGCATCACGAACAACTGGTCGCAGGCGGACGGGCTATTCTCGAGGACAAGGGAAACATCGGTCACGCGCTCTTCGCCGCGTCGGCTGGACTGGGCAACCTCCGTGCGGTGCTGTCCTCGCTGCAGGAAGAGGCAGCCGCGCTCTTCAAACCCACGGGGTCCATCCCGAGCATCAACGCGAAGATCGCCGGGCTCAAGGAAAAACGCAGGCAACTAAAGAACCTGCAGCTACGCCCGGAAGAATGGGCCCGGGTGGGAAAGGCCTTGGGCGATGCGCAGGAGAAGCGCGAGGAAATCCAGCGCGCGGCCAAGTCCATATCCGCCGAACGTAACCGCCTCGATCGCATTCTAAGAGCCCTGCCGCTAATGGCCAAACGCGAGGCGGCCCTCGCGGGCCTTGCGCCCGTGACCGCGGCTGTCCTTCTTCCCCAAGATTTTGGCGAAAGGTGGCGCCGACTTCTTCAAGAAGGGGCGCAGGCCCAAAGCGATGGAAAAATAGCGGAAGAACGCCTCGACGCCGCGAATTCCTCGATATCGGGGTTGAGTATAAATGACGAAGCCCTGACAAACGAATCGCTTGTTGAGGAACTCTATTTGCGCTCCGCGGTGAATGGAAAAGCCCTTGACGATAGCCGGCAGAATTTGGAGCCGGAGTTTCATCTATTTGAAGCGCAGGCTAGGAAGTCCCTCGGAACCCTTCGGCCTGGCTGGGATTTACAGGATGCGGAGAAGTTACGATTGAACTCGGCGCGGCGCCAGGACATTCTCGATCTGGGGCAAGAAAGCGGGGTGGTGGAGTCCAAATTCAATGGCGCACGGGCGAACATCGAGTTGTTGGACACCAAGAGGAGAAGCGTGGCCGCTGAGATGGAGAAGGCGGTCGACTTGCGAGACCCCGCGGACTTGGAACAGTGTGTGGGGCGCATCCGTAAACTCGGCGATTTGGAATCGTTGCTCCGCGATCTCAAGCAAGAGCATGAGGCTGCCACTCTCGGGGCGCGGGCCGGCTTGTCCCGCCTCGGGCTGTGGGACGGCCCCCTCGAGGCCATCGAGGGCGTTTCCGTTCCCTCCCAAGCCACGATCGAGCGGTTCAGGACGGACATTGACGACCAACTGAAGGGCCGCAATGAGATCGAGAAACGCCTTGCCGATCTCGTGGAAAAGAAACACGCGACGAAATTGAAGATTGAATCCCTCAGGCGCGGGCAAAACGTCCCCACCGAGGAGATTCTTTTCGCGACCCGCGACGCACGGGAGCAAAGCTGGCGACTCGTCCGGCGTTCATGGGAAACGGCCGTACCCCCGAATGACGTCAGCCGGGACCAAATCCAGGAGGTGTTGGCCCGCCAAGATGTGCCGGACGAGATTGCGGGCAATCTTGCCGATGCCCATGAGTTTATCGCGGGCAAGGTCGACAATCTGTCCGACAGACTTCGGCGAGAGGCTGATCGCGTGGCCGAACTGGCGCAGCTTGAAGTGGACGCGATTGATGGTGAGCGAAGGCTGTCCGAATTGCGTTCCGCTCATGTGACGGCGGAGCGGCAGCACGCAGAGACAACCCACTCGTGGATCGAACTATGGAGAGCGCTCGGGATTGCGCCAACGCCGCCAAGGGAAATGGCCCCATGGGCGCAAGCCGCTAGCGGCCTGGTCGCCATGGCCGCCACGCTTCGCGAGCGGTCAATCAAGATGGTCGGCATCGGCCAGGCCATCGAGGAATCCCGTGACGAGTTGAACAAGGTCTTGGGCACGCTCGGGGGACCGGGATCCGCCGGAACAGGAACGCTGGCCGCGTTGCTAGACCGTGCGGACAATGTGGCGGCATCCATGCGCAAGGCCACGCACGCGCATGACCATGTCATCCAACAGCTCAGCGTGCTCGATTCTGGAGAACTTCCCGCGGCGCAACGCGCCGTTTCGGAATCTTCCGATGCCCTCGCAAAATGGCAACGCGCCTGGGGCAAAGCCATGACGGAATTGGGTGAGGCGCCGGATGCGACCCCGAAGCATGCCAACGCGATTATCCAACAGATAGACGACCTACTTTCGGCGCTCGACAAGGCCACCGAGCGCAAGATGCGAATCGATCAGATTGCCCACGACGACGAGGATTTTCGCGAAAAGGTAAAAAGACTCGCCCTAACCGTCGCGCCGGAACTCGATTTGCTTCCTGCCGATGTGGCGGTCCTGGCGCTAAATCAACTTCTCGGGCAAAGCAAGCATGACAGCACGCGCCTGACGGATATTGGCAAGCAAAAAAAACTGGAGGAAGAACGTATTCGGAAGGCCAAGGCTATCCTCGTGCGTGGCGACGAAGGGCTGAAGGCCTTATGCAAGGAGGCCCAAGTTATATCCGCTGACGCATTGCCGGATGCGGAGGAGCGTTCGACGCAGAGACGGGGATTCGAGCAATCATTGATGGGAATCAATGAGCGCCTGGTTGAATTGTCGTCCGGGGACGGCCTGGGCAATTTCCTCGAGATGGCGAGGCGCGAAAACCCGGACATGCTGGAGTCGGCAATTTCCGGGTTGAATCGCGATGTCGAGGAAAAAGAAGCTGATCTGAAAACCGTTTCCGAGGAAATCGGGGAACATAGAAAGGTACTGGGCCAGATGGACGGGAGCGCAGGCGCCGCCCAGGCCAACGATGAAGCCCAAGCCATATTGGCGTCGATGGCTACCGATGTCGAGCGGTTTGTACGTCTGCGGATTGCCGAGTTTGTTCTCGTCCGCGCCATCGAACAATATCGCGCGAACAATCAGGGACCGCTACTTCGCCGCGCGGGGGAGATTTTCGCAAAACTGACCTTGGACTCCTTCGAGACGCTCACCCCCGATTTCGGGGACAATGGAGAAAACATCCTCGTGGGCCGTCGACCCGGGAGCGGCGAATCCATCCGGGTCTCGGGGATGAGCGACGGCACGGCCGATCAATTGTATCTCTCCCTTCGTCTCGCCAGCTTGGAACTGTATCTGGAGAAACACCCCGCCGTTCCGCTGATTCTGGACGACATCCTAATTAACTTCGACGACGAGCGCGCCGTGGCGACCATGAGAATTCTCGCGGACTTGTCCCGCCGGACGCAGGTGATTTTCTTCACCCATCATCGCCATCTCGCCGAGTTGGCGGAGGCTAGTTTGGAGAGGGAGACCCTGTTCACCCATACCCTTGCCTAGAAGCACACCCGATGATCGTTGATACAGACGGACACGCCTGACGCTCTCGGCCTATGAAGAAACATTCGGTGAAGTCAAGGAAAAACGCACGCTGTCGTTGAGCGCCCCCCGTCCCTTGGCTATAATCCCGCGTCCCATCAGTTCGTTTTTTCCAACAGGAGATTTCCATCCATGAAGACATTGCGCCTCGGCTTTATTGGCGCCGGGTTTATTGCGAAGTTTCAGGCCCTTGCCCTGAAGCAGGTACGCGGCATCGACTTGGTCGGGGTCGTGTCGCCGAACCGGGCGGGGGCGCTGGCAAAGTATGCCACGGAGAACGGCCTCGGGGATTGCCGGGTGTATGCGAATGTCGCGGAACTCTGCAAGCACTGCGACGTGGTGGCCGTGTTTGCGCCGAACCATGTGCGCGAGGACTTGATTGGCCAGGTCTTTGCCGCGGTCAAGGCGGGCGCGGCGTTGAAGGGCGTGATTTGCGAGAAGCCGCTGGCGCGGACGGTGGCGCAGGCGCGGCGCTTCGTGGCGATGGCGAAGGACGCGGGCGTGCCAACGTGTTATTTCGAAAACCAGCTCCACATGAAACCGATCAAGGCGCAACTTCAACAACTGCGGCCGCAACAGGAAGTCATGGGGCCGATGACGCTGGCGCGATGCTCGGAGGAGCACGGGGGCCCGCACGAGGGATGGTTCTGGGACCCGGTGCGCCAGGGGGGCGGGGTGCTTTCGGACATGGGCTGCCATAGCATCGCCTGCGCGTGGTATTGCTTGACCCCAATTGGCAAACCGCTGACCTACCTCAGGCCCATCGCGGTCAACGCCGAAGTCGCGTTGCTAAAGTGGGGCCAGCCCAAGTGGCGCGAGGACCTACTCAAGCGGATGGGCGTCGATTACGCGAAGACCCCGGCGGAGGACTTTGCCACCGGTACGATTACGTTCAAGAATCCGGACACGGGCCAACTCTCGAAGGCGCAGTTCACGAATTCGTGGATGTACGAGAAGCAGGGGTTGCGCCTGTTCATGGACGGCATGGGGCCGGGCTATGCGTTTGAACTCAATTCGCTCCAGACGCCGTTGAACATTTTCATTGGTGACGCGGCGGCGAACGCCGTGGCGGACTCCGAGAGCGCGCTCGAAAAATCGACGGCATCGCGCGGGTTGCTGGCGGTCGAGTCGAATGAGGCTGACCTCTACGGCTACGTCGACGAAATGGAAGATATGCGCGACGCATTCATGGCGGGCCGCCCGTGCCTCGCCGATTGGTCATACGGCGTCGAGATTGTGCGCCTGTGCGCGGCGGCCTATATGTCCGCCGAGTACAAGAAAACGATTGACCTCACCGATCCCGCCACCCTGGCCGAACTCGAAACTTTCGAGTCGCTGATCGCGCAGGGAAAAGGGCGCGAGGTTTTGTACGTAGGGTGACGGGGCATGGGCATCGCCTGCCATCGAATGGCGTGAATCCAAGCAGGTTTCAATCCGTGCCATCCGCGTTATCCCTGGTCAAAAGAGTACCGCTCTTTGACCAGGGATAACGCGGATGGCGCGGTAAAAAAGCGAACAAGGGCCGGGTCGCGAAGTAATACCCGGTGTGATTGCTGCATGACATTCTGCGAACGAAAACAAGATTCTGACAGATAGTAGCGCGGCGTGTTGAGCGGCGGACGAGGACTGAATTTCCGAACAACCCCATGGCTTGGAGAACGGACATGAAATTCACTGGGGCCGATTGGGCGCGGCTGGTCGCCGCGGTCATCGTCTTGATCGGCGCCGGGTCCTGTCTGGGTTTCGCGATGGCCCAGGGCGAGGCGGCCCCCACCGGCGGCCCGCTTTACGTCGCGGTGGCGTCGAACTTCAAGGCGGTGCAGGACGAGCTCGCAAAGCGGTTCACAGCGGCATCGGGTTTCAAGATCGAGACCAGCCCGGGATCGACGGGCAAGCTGTACACGCAGATTACGAACGGGGCCCCGTTTCAAGTATTTCTCTCGGCGGACACGGCTTCCCCGGAACGGCTTGAACGCGAGGGCGCGGGGGTCAAGGGGACGCGCTTTACGTATGCCGTCGGAAGACTGGCGATGGTTAGCGCGGGAAAGGTGGATGTGTCGATTGGCTTGGACGCGCTGAAAGACCCGCGAGTCACGCACGTCGCGATGGCGAATCCCGAGACCGCCCCCTATGGCGCGGCGGCCCTGCAGGTGTTGAAGGGGGCCGGGCTATGGGAATTCGTCGAGGACAAAATCGTCCACGGCGAGAACATCGCGCAGACATACCAGTTCGTCGAGTCGGGCGCGGCGGAGATCGGGTTCGTGGCGCATTCGCAAGTCTTGGACATGGAGGTTGGGAAGGTCTGGCTGGTGGCCCCGGGACGCTACAGCTCGATACGTCAGGACGCCATCTTGCTCAAGAACGGCGCCAATCATCCGGGGGCGAAAGCGTTCCTCGAATTCCTGCGCGGCGACGAGGCGCGCCGCCTCATCGAGGCGTCGGGATACACCGTACTTCCATGACGCGCGGACATTGCGATGGATGATGCCTTGACGTCCTTCGACTGGCGTCCGGTCTTTCTCACGCTGAAGCTGGCCTCTGTCAGCGTGCTTGTCCTGCTGTTGCTGGGCACGCCCCTCGCCTGGTGGCTCGCGCGAAGCCGTTCGTGGTTCCGCACGGTGGTCGAGGCGGTCGTGGCGTTGCCGTTGGTCCTGCCGCCGACGGTGCTCGGGTTTTATCTCCTGGTCATGCTTGGTCCCAATGGGCCCCTTGGCGGCGCATGGGAATCGTGGGGTGGGCCGCGGCTCGTGTTTTCGTTTCCGGGGCTGGTGATCGGTTCGGTCCTTTACTCGCTTCCCTTTGTCGTCCAGCCCATCCAGAACGCGTTCGCGGCCCTGGGCGAACGTCCGATCGAGGCCGCGGCGACGTTGCGGGCGTCACCCCTCGATCATTTTTTTACGGTGGCAGTCCCGATGGCGCGGCGCGGATTTCTCACGGCCTTGAGTCTCGGCTTCGCGCATACGGTCGGCGAGTTCGGCGTCGTGTTGATGATCGGGGGCAATATTCCGGGGCGAACGAAGGTGGTCTCGATCGCCATTTACGATCACGTCGAGGCGCTTGACTATGCCCAGGCCCATCTTCTGTCCGGCGGCATGCTTGTCTTTTCCTTCCTGACCCTCTTCCTGGTGTATGCGATGAACCGCCGCGCCGAGGGCATTCGACGATGACCGGAATTGATGCCCATATAGAGTTGAATCTCGGCGAGTTCCGGCTGGACGCCGAGCTTCACGCCCCGGGCGAGGGAATCACCGCCCTCTTTGGTCCCTCGGGTTCCGGCAAGACCACCCTGTTGCGCTGCCTGGCCGGGCTTACCCGTGCGCCGCGCGGCAAGGTGCGCGTCAACGGCGAAACCTGGCAGGACGACCGGGTGTTCCTACCCCCGCATCGCCGGGCCGTCGGCTATGTTTTCCAGGAGAGCAGCCTCTTCTCCCACCTCAGCGTCGAGCGCAACATCCGCTATGGGTATAATCGAGTGCCCCCAGCCGGCCGGCGGATTCGGGTCGACCAGGCGGTCGAATGGCTCGGCATCGGGCCGTTGATGTCCCGCATGCCCTCGAACCTCTCCGGCGGCGAACGCCAACGCGTTGCCATCGCCCGCGCTTTGCTAACCAGCCCGGCGCTTCTCCTGCTCGACGAGCCCATGTCGTCGCTGGACGAGGCCAGCCGGCAGGAGATCATGCCGTACTTGGCGCGCCTGCACGGCGAACTGTCCATCCCCGCCCTGCTCGTCAGCCATTCAATCCGCGAAGTGTTGCGCCTGGCCGACCACGTCGTGACGATCGATTGCGGCCGGGTGACGGAGTCCGGTCCGGTCGCGGCGATGGCGCAGCGCCTGGGACCGGGATCGGCGGGTGGGGAAATTATTTCCATCATCGAGGCGCGGGTTGTGCGGCATGACGATGCCTATCACCTGAGCCTTCTTGACTCCGCGTTCGGCCCGCTCTGGGCCCCGCTCGTGAATTTGGCGACGGGGGACCCGGTCCGGCTGCAGGTCGAGGCGCACGACGTCAGCTTGGGCCTCCGCCGCGAGGACGATTCGAGCCTCCTGAACCAGGTCTGCGTCCGGGTAGGTTCAGTCACTCCCCTGGGGCCGGGCCAGACGCTTGTTCGCCTAGGTGCCCTAGACTCGGGTGACGATTGCGTCCTCGCGTGCATCGTCACGGCGAAATCCGCGGACGCATTGGCGCTGGCACCGGGCCTCAAAGTCTATGCTCGAATCAAGGGAGTGAGATTGCTTCAATAGGGCCCAACGTCGAGCCTCCGGTTGACTCGTATTCGTTTCGTTGTGTACAGTTCGCATCTTGACCAATTTTTTTCGTGTGGGCTGGGCCACATCGGCAACTGAGAGAACGGAACGATGAGCAATCAACTGGTAAGTTATTCAAAAAAAGGCGCTATCGGCGTCATTACGGTGGACAATCCCCCGGTCAACGCGCTGGGCGTGGTCGTGCGCAAGGGCCTGATGGACGGCATTGCGTCCGCCGAAAAGGATGACGTCAAGGCCGTTGTGCTGATCTGCGCGGGACGGACCTTTATCGCGGGCGCGGACATAACGGAATTTGGCAAGCCGCCCCAAGAGCCGGGTCTTCACCCTGCGCTGGATAGCATCGAGGGCTGTAGCAAGCCCGTGATCGCGGCCATCCACGGCACGGCCCTGGGCGGCGGTCTCGAAGTCGCGCTGAGCTGCCACTACCGTTGCGCGGTCGCGGCGGCGAAGCTCGGTCTCCCCGAGGTGAAGCTGGGCCTGATCCCCGGCGCGGGCGGCACGCAACGGCTTCCGCGCGTGGTCGGCGTCGAGCAGGCCCTGAAAATGATCTCGACGGGCGAACCCATCGGCGCGAAGGAAGCGCGCGAGCGCGGCCTCGTCGACGAGCTTGTCGAGGGCGATCTCCTCGAGGGTGCGCTGGCGTTCGCCCAGAAGATCGTCGATGAAAAACGCCCGCTGGTGAAGATCAGCGCGCGCGACGAGAAGGTGAAAGGTACCGACCCGAAACTGTTCGCTGCGATTCGTTCGGGATTGAACAAATCCAGCCGCGGGTTCGAGGCGCCGATGCACTGCGTCGACGCCGTCGAGGCCGCCGCCACCCTTCCCTTCGCCGAGGGCATGAAGCGCGAACGCGAAATCTTTGTCAAGGCCCACGACTCGGTGCAGTCCAGGGCGCAGCGCCACATCTTCTTTGCCGAGCGCGCCGCGAACAAGATTCCCGACGTGCCGTCGGACACGCCCATCATGCCCATCAAGCACGCGGCCGTGTTGGGCGCCGGCACGATGGGCGGCGGCATCGCGATGAACTTCGCGAACGCGGGCGTCCCCGTTTACCTGCTGGATTCGAGCCAGGAACTGATCGACAAGGGTATCGGCATCATCACGAAGAATTACGCCGGCACCGTGGCCAAGGGCCGTCTCAGCCAGGAGGCGATGGACAAGTGCCTTTCGCTGATCAAGCCGACGCTCAGCTACGACAGCTTCAAGGACGTTGACATGGTCATCGAGGCCGTGTTCGAGGAAATGGACATCAAGAAGGAGGTGTTCAAGAAACTCGACGCCGTCTGCAAGCCCACCTGCATCATGGCCTCGAACACCTCGACGCTGGACGTGAACGAGATCGCCGCCGTCACCTCGCGCCCGCAACAAGTCATCGGGATGCATTTCTTCAGCCCGGCGAACGTCATGAAGTTGCTCGAGGTCGTGCGCGGTGCCAAGACCAGCAAGGAAGTCCTCGCCACGACGATGGCCGTCGCCAAGACGATCAAGAAAGTCGCCGCCGTCGTCGGCGTGTGCGACGGATTCGTCGGCAACCGGATGATCCACCCCTACGCGCGCGAGGCAGGGTTCCTCCTCGAGGAAGGCGCGCTCCCGCAAGATGTCGACCGCGTGCTCTACGACTACGGCATGGCGATGGGTCCCTTCGCGATGGGCGACCTCGCCGGGCTCGACGTGGGCTGGCGCATCCGCAAACGCAAGGGCGTCCCAGCGGGCAAACGTCACTCGAAGGTGGCGGACGCGTTGTGCGAGGACGGACGCTACGGCCAGAAGACGCAAAAAGGTTGGTACTTGTACGAACAGGGAAGCCGGACCCCGGTGCCCGATCCCTCGGTCGAGGCGATCATCCTTCGCGAGGCCGAGGCGGCGGGCATCACGCGCCGCAAAATCTCCGACGAGGAGATTCTCGAACGTTGCCTCTATGCGTTGGTCAACGAAGGCGCGTACATCCTCGAGGAAGGCTTCGCCCAGCGCGCCAGCGACATCGACGTGATCTACACCTTCGGCTACGGCTATCCGGTCTATCGCGGCGGCCCCATGTTCTGGGCCGACTCGATCGGGCTCAAGAAAGTCTACGAGCGTATTTGCGAGTTCCAGAAGATCCACGGCGACGACTGGAAGCCCGCGCCCCTGCTCAAGAAACTCGCCGAGGAAGGCAAGACCTTTACGGGCTGATTCGTTTAGCCGCTGCGTTGCAGTGCCGCGGGCCCGTTGTGGCGGGCCCGCGGTTTTTTTTGCCCTTGGCGGACGCTTGATTGGTTCGACGTGAAATGCGGTATTGTTGTGCATGGCGTTCCGTACGCAGGGTGCGGACGCGCCGTGGGAGGAACACACATGAATCGCCGAACTTTTCTCAAATGGGCGGGCGCGTCGGCCGCGGCGCCGGGGTTGGCCGCCATGAACCCAAGCGCAGCGGAGGTCCTTGCGGTGAACCCGGAAAACGTAAAGGCGCGGAACCGGAACCGCTCGACCGTGGTATGCCGCCACGGGATGGCCTGTACGAGCCAGCCGCTCGCGACCGTCGCCGCGCTCGATGTCCTCAAGGCCGGCGGTAACGCGATTGACGCGGCCATCGCGGCGAACGCCATGCTTGGGCTCGTCGAGCCGATGATGAACGGCATCGGGGGCGACCTCTTCGCCATTGCATGGATCGAGAAGGAGCAGCGGCTCGTCGGGCTCAACGCCAGCGGGCGCTCGGCCTATGACTTCAGCCTCAAGGACGCCAAGCGTCTCGGCCTCAAGTCGATCCCGAGGAACAGTCCCTTATCGTGGAACGTGCCCGGGTGCGTGAGCGGTTGGGCCGCGCTCTCTGGGACACATGGAAAGTTGCCCCTGGCGAAGATCGTGGAACCGGCAGTCCGCTATGCCCTCGAGGGGTTTCCGGTATCCCCCGTCATCGCGCGCGACTGGAAGCTGGCGATCGAGAAGCACCCGACCTTGATGGCGGTGTTCGCGGTCGATGGGCGCGTGCCCGAATTTGGCGACATCTTCGCCAACCACAAGTTGGCCGCCGCCCTCGAGGCCATTGGGAAGGAGGGCGCCGACGCCTTCTATCGCGGCGAATCGGCGGATCGCATCGTGGCCCACTCGAGCGCCCACGGCGGGCGCCTGTCGATGAAGGACTTCGAGGAGCACACGGCCACGTGGGTCGATCCCGTCAGCACGAATTACCGGGGTTATGACGTGTGGGAGATTCCGCCCAACGGCCAGGGCATCGCCGCGCTCCAGATGCTCAACATGCTGGAGACCTTCGATTTCACGGCCATGACGCCGAACTCTGCGGAACATCTTCACCTTCTTGCCGAGGCGAAGAAGCTCGCCTTCGAGGACCGCGCGGTGTATTACGCCGATCCCGAGTTCGCCAAGGTGCCCACGGAGGCGTTGATCTCGAAGGAATACGGGAAGTCGCACGCAAAGTTGATTGACCCGAGGAAGGCGGCCACCGAGCTAACCTACGGCGACCCGGCCCTCGACTCCGACACCATCTACCTCACCACGGCGGACGACGAGGGCAACATGGTCTCGTTCATCCAGAGCGTCTACAGTGCCTTTGGATCGCAAATCGCTCCAGACGGCACTGGCTTCGCGATGCAGAACCGCGGCCAGAGTTTCTCGCTCGACCCGAAGCACCGGAATTGCCTCGAGCCGCACAAGCGTCCGTTCCACACGATCATCCCGGCGTTCATGACGAAGGACGGAAAACCCGTGATGTCCTTCGGCGTGATGGGGGGCGACTTCCAGCCCCAAGGCCACGTGCAGATCGTCATGAACATCGTTGACTTCCACATGTCGCCGCAGGACGCGGGTGACCAGCCGCGCATCGCGCACTCCGGAAGCCCCGAACCCACGGGCGGGACCATGCGCGCGGGCGGCGTCCTCGAGTTCGAGGAGGGAATCCCGGATTCCGTGAAGGTCGGCCTCGCGGAACGCGGCCATCGAATCAGTCCCAATACCAACGCCCAGGGCGGCTACCAGGCCATATGGCGCGAGGAAGGACCGCGCCGCTATTTCGGCGCCTCCGATCCCCGCAAGGACGGGATGGCCGCGGGATATTAGCCGGCAACGATTTCGCGGCGAAGGGGGGGTGTGTTTTCGCGAGAGGCTGTAGAATCGGTCAGTCTATAAAAAAGGGCTGCGCGTGAAGGCCGCCTTGGGCAAACGCAAGTATCTCAAAGGAGTGAAAGTGACGGACGAGGAAATGGAGAGTATTCATCTTCAACCGCACAAGTTTCATGGCGAATGGAATCACACCATCGCGACACCCGATTTGTAAACGTCATTTCATGACAAAACCTAAATCGAAGAATAGTGGCATCGGCATACCAGAAGCTTCGCTTCACAACGGCTTGACCGTTCCATCGCGCCGGGAATAGACTGCCGAGGTCAGGTAATTCGCGGAGAGGTGACTTGGGGCCGGAATGGCCGCTGCGAGGGAGGGACACGTGAGCGTGCAAACAATCGCCGAATGCCAGCAGACCCTGCACCGGATTAGGGACAATCTTGGGCTGGTCATCAAGGGCAAGGACGACGCGATCAATATCGTCGTCATCGCGCTCGCCGCAGGGGGATCGATCCTGATGGAGGACGTTCCCGGGGTTGGCAAGACGACGCTGGCGAAATCGTTGACGAAGTCGATTGACGCGGCGTTCAACCGGGTGCAGTTCACGCCCGACCTGCTTCCGGCGGACATCCTCGGGTCGTCGATCTACAATCCCGCGTCGGGCGACTTTAAGTTTCACCAAGGGCCGATATTTTGCAACGTGTTGCTCGCGGACGAGATTAACCGGGCGTCGCCGCGAACGCAGTCGGCCTTGCTCGAGGCGATGAGCGAGGCGCAGGCGACGATCGAGGGCGTCCAGCACAAGCTTCCCGCGCCGTTCCTTGTGCTCGCGACGCAGAACCCGATGGATTTTCACGGCACGTATCCATTGCCGGAGGCCCAACTCGACCGGTTCATGGTGCAGGTGAACATCGGCTACCCGGACCGCGCCGCGACGAGGGACATGCTGCTCTCGCAGGCCACGACGCATCCGCTGGACGCCTTGCGCCCGGTGGCGACTGGGGCCGAAGTCGTGGCCTGCCAGGAGCGGGCGCGGGCAATCCACGTAGAGGCGAATGTCGTCGACTATATGATCGATATCATCGAGGCGACACGGCAGGACGAACGGGTGCAACTCGGGGCGAGCCCGCGTGCGAACATCATGTTGTTCCGCGCGGTCCAGGCCGCGGCCGCGTTCGAGGGCCGCGAATACGTCACGCCGGACGACGTGCAGCGCATGACGGGCCGTGTCCTCCCGCACCGGTTGATGCTGACCTCGAAGGCGCGGTATGGCGGCGCGCGCAAGGCGGACATCGTGCGCGAACTTGTCGAGCGGTTGACGGTACCGACATGAGCGAGCTTGCGGACGAGGGCCGCCTGCACGCGGACCGCCGCGAGGACGGATGGTCGACCCTGCGCAAGCGGAACCGGCGGCAAATCGCCTCGTTGCGCTTCCTGCTGACGCCCACGGGCGGATTATTCACGGGCATCCTTATCCTCGCCGCGTGCATGGGGGCCGTGTCGCGCACTCTTCCGATCTACCATGTCCTCTGCGGGCTCGGAGGCATCTGGGGCGCGGTGCTTTTGGCGACATGGTTTTTCCGGCCGAAGGTCGCGTTGTCCGGATTGTTGCCGCACCACCTGACCGCGGGCGAGGAACTCGAGGTGCGTCTCGATGCGCGCAACCGGCGGGCGTTGCCGTGCTTCGATCTGTCGCTGAGGCTCGACGGCGGTGCCAACCAACTCACCGGCCAAGTCGACCTCGCGTGCACGCATTTGTCGCGCGGCGCGGCGGGCAGCATCTCGATCAAACTGCGCGCATTGAAGCGCGGCGTCTACGGCCCGCTTCGATACCGCGCGTTCTCCTCGTTCCCCTCGAATTTCTTTCGTTTTGGCCGGGGCGTCCTTCGCCAGAATTCGCTGCTCGTGTATCCCGCGTTCTCGCCGCTGGCCGCAGTCGACATCTCGATGGGCCGGAAGTTCCAGCCGGGCGGGATCGCGCTCACCTCGAGCACGGGAGAATCGCCGGAGTATATCGGTAACCGCGAGTACCGTGCGGGAGACCCAATCCGGCGCATCGACTTCAAGGCATGGGCGAGAATCGGGCGACCGGCCGTGCGCGAATACCAGGAAGAATATTTCTGCCGCGTGGCGCTCGTGTTGGACACCTTCGTGCCGAGCACACGCCGCGCGCCCGTGGCGGGGTATCCGCAGATGGAGTCGGCCATTAGCCTGTGCGCCGCCGTCGCCGATTGCCTGGCGCGCGGGGAGTACATCATCGATCTGTTCGCGGCGGGGCCCGAGCTGTATGTGTTCCGGGCGGGGCGTCATACGGCGCACTTCGAAAACGTCATGGAAATCCTCGCGTGTCTCGATCCGTGTCAAGACGATCCCTTCGCCCGGCTGACTCCGGCCCTGTCCGACGAACTGGGCAACATCACCACGCTGATTTTTGTCGTGCTCGACTGGGACGAGGGCCGCGCCGGGCTCGCGAGGGCCGCGATGGAACGCGGCTGCGGCGTCAAGGTCCTCCTCGTCCGCGAGGGACCGGCGACGATTCCGCTCCACGACGCCGAATGCGAGATCGCCGTGGTGACCCCCGCCCAAGTCCGCGACGGAATGGTGGACCGCCTGTGATCGCGCTTCGCTGGATTGCGTGGGCGATACTGGCCGAGACAGCGCTCCTGTTCGCGTTGTCCACGCGGGACTTTGCCGTGCCCGTTGCGGCGGGGATCCTCGGGGTGCTGGGCGCAATCGGACTCCTCGAGTTCGAGGCCGGCCGTTCGCGCCGCAACGGCATCCTCGTGGCGCTCGCGCTGGCCGCAGGTGCCTTGATGGTCCTCATGCCGTACGCGCGCCCGGCGACGTCGGGGCTGTTTCGTTTCCCGGGAATCGCCCATGCGGCCGGCCAAGGCATGTTGTTCTTGCTCGCCGTCCAACTAATCGTCCGGCCCCGTTTCGAGCCGACGGAGCACCGCGCTGTCCGGAGCTGCTGGGGCCTGAACGAGGTTTATCCGATCTACGGATTCATCGTCCTCGTGACGGCGGGCGACATGACTGTCGGGGCGGGGGGGCACCGTCAGTTTCAGGTTGCCTCGGATGTCTTCGCAGTCACGGCGATGGCCTACTACACCGTGAGATCGCCGCTGATGTGGCGCAGGGGCCATGACGGGGCGCCGTTGCGGACCGTGGTCGCGGTCACCGTGGCGGTATTGGGTGGCCTCGTTGGGTTCGCCGGGAGCGCATTTGTCCTGAGTAACGGCGAACGGATCGACACATTCCTGGGCGAGTTGATCGTGCCCCCCGTGTCGATGGGCCAGGTTGGATTCTCGGGCGCGGCGAGCCTCGGCAGCGTGGCGGGCATCAAGGCGGACGGCGGCGGGACGGCCCTCCGCGTCTACGCCGAAACCTCGCCGGGCTATATGCGCGGCGCGGCCTTCGACTTGTTCCAAGGCCGGCGCTGGGCCAATAGCGCCCAAGCGCTACCGCTGCGTAAAATCGGCGCGGCACCGGGCGAATTCGGGCCCAGCCGCGGGCGGACGGCGTATCGCGTGGGCGAAGGAGCAGTCGATGACGTTCGGCACGATCTCATCGAAGTCTGGCCCGACGGCGAACTGGCCGGAGTACTCTTCCAGCCGCTCTCATCGGCTTTTGTCAGCATCCGCGCGGACAACGTGGAAGGCGATCAACACGGCATCCTGACGGCGCCGAAACTGCCGGGCGGCGAGCCTTACGCCGTGCTTTCCTCGGCCAGTCTTGCGACGGAACCCCTCTCCGAGGAACTGCGTCAGACGCTACTCCGCGTACCTCCTGCCCTCGACAAACGAATCGTCGATCTCGCGCACGAACTCCTGGACGGCACCACATCGGCGCGGGATGCGGCGGCGCGTGTCGAGCGTTTCTTTCAGGCGAATTTCGAGTATACCCTCGGCATCGAGGTGCCTGACCGCATCGATCCGATGACCTATTTCCTCACCGAGCGGCCCGCCGCGCATTGCGAGTATTTCGCCTCGGGCGCGGCATTGTTGCTCCGTATCGCGGGGTATCCATGCCGGTACGTAACGGGGTTCGTCGTGCGCGATCGGCACCCCTACGGCGGGTACTGGCTAGCCGAAAACTCGGATGCCCATGCCTGGGTCGAGGTGTATGACCCCGAGACCGGATGGTTCGTCGTTGAGGCAACCCCGGCAAGCGGCGTGCCCCAGGCGGATGGATTGTCGGCTTGGGTCCTGCTCGTCGACTATGCATCGGCCACGTTGGGCGAGGCGAAGGAATTCATCTCGACGCTCGCGCGCGGTATCAAGATGGGAAATAGACGATTGGTCGTTGGCCTCGCGGTGTCTGGGGCGACGATCTACATCCTTGTCCTACTTGGCCGCCGATGGTTGGCGTGGCGTCGTAATCGCACCGTTCAATCGCCTCCAGCGGCGCCCGATCCGGAATTGCTGCAGCTCTCGGATCTCCTTGCGAAGTGCGACGATCGGGCCGCGCTCCTCGGGCTCCGCCGCGAACGAGGCGAAACGCTGGATCGGTTTGCCCATCGGGTGAGACGGGCCGAGGGAGACGCGGCGGACGCGGTCTCGCGGTGGTACTTTGACTACGCGGCGGCTCGATACGCGGGTGCGATGACCTCCGGGAAGATACGCGAACTGGACGAGCAACTATCACAGGCCGCGCGGGCATAGCCCGGCGCAAATTTCCCGGGGCCGCCTCTGCTTGTTACACTTCCCCTTCAACCATTCGGAGAATTCCCATGATATTTATCAAGACCTTCAAGGGCTACGAGGACCGTACCGCGGAATTGGACAAGACCGTCAACGCATGGATCATCGCGTCGAAGGCTGACGTGATCGGAATCCAATCTGCGCTGAGCCACGAACACGCCGGGCGTGCGAACTCGGGCGACCTGATTTACACCATCATGTATCGCGCGCCGGCGCCGCTCGACTAAGGCCTGGTTAATTCGGGGACGGGCTACGAATTACGTCCACGGATGTGGCGAGGTTCTCGATTCTATCTCGCGTAATTCGTAGCCCGTCCCCGAATTAACCCTCAGGTGTAGAACCGCGGGCGCTCCTCGTCGAACTCGCGCAGGGCCGGTTCGTAGGCGGCGATGATGGTGGCCGCGAACCCGCCCCGCTGAATCCGTTGCTTGAGATCGGGCCCCCCCGCAAGCGTGTCGAAGAACGGTGTCCAGCCGAGCAGGTCCCCGTGGCGCGCGTGAATCGCGCAGAGGAGCGCGAGTGCCGTCCGGAAACTCCGGACCTCGTGGGGGTTCCGGATGTGGATGCGGATCCCTTGGCACTCATGGTCCTTGTGCCGGGGATCAGAGGCCTTGCCCGCGATGGCGCGCGGGGTATAGGTGACGGCCTCGAGTTCACAACCGGGGCAATCCTCCGCGCGGATTTCGCCAACGACCGCCTTGGCATCCAGCCACGGCGCGCCCGCGACGGCGAAGGGGGTCTCGGTTCCGCGGCCCTCGTTCAGGTTGGTGCCCTCGAAGAGGCACATCCCTACGTAGAGCAGCGCCGTTTCCGGAGTCGGGATATTTGGCGAGGGAGGCACCCAAGGCAACGAACACTCCGAAAATAATCCCTCCGGGGACCACGAGTCGAGGTAACTGATCTCGAGATCGAGTTTCGACCCCTTCAATTCCGTGTCGAGGAAGAACCGCGCCAACTCGCCCATCGTCATTCCGTGACGCACCGGAATCGGGGCGGAACACACGTCGCTCGCGGTCACCGTCGCAATCGGCCCCTCGAGCACGATGCCGCCGAGCGGGTTGGGGCGATCGAGCACGAGCACGGGCTTCTTGGCACGGGCGCAAGCGGAGAGGCAACGTTTCATCGTGGCCATGTAGGTGTAATACCGCGCGCCGATATCCTGCAGGTCGATCACGAACCAGTCGATCTCCTCCAACTCGGCCGCGGTGGGTTCCTTTTGCTCGCCATACAGGCTCACGACACGCACGTCTGCCTTTTGCGCGATCACCGTTGCGCCCGCCTCGGCCTGGCCCGCGAGGCCGTGCTCGGGACTATAGAGAATATGCAGGCGCGGATCGGGGGCCATGGCGAGGACATCGCGAATCGGACGCCCAAGCTGATCGACAGCGGCATGGTTGGTGAGCAACGCGATCCGCTTGTCGCTCACCTTCGCGAAGTCCTCCTTCATCACGCGGTCGAGGCCGCCGTGGGCATTTGTCGTGGCGGGGAAGAACTGCTTCGCGATCGCGTCGTGGATTGTCCGCCGGAACACGGCGTTGTCCCGCGAGGTACGCGAGGGATGACAGGTGTTGCCCAGGAGGATGCTGAACAGGTTGGTCTTGCGGTCAAGCCAGATGCTCGTCCCTGTCCAGCCGGTGTGACCGAAGGCCGTGCGGCTGGGGAGATACCCCATGCTCTTGCCGCGCCAAGGATCGAGTTGCCAGCCAAGGCCCTGCCAGGGATAGTTCGGCACATGGGTCAGCGCGATCATCTCGTCCACGGTCGCGGGCTTGAGTAATTTTCCACCGAGCAACGCACGGCAGAATAGGGCCAGGTCCTCCGCTGTCGAGAACAACCCCGCATGCCCCGCGACGCCGCCCACCGCGGAGGTGTTCTCGTCGTGTACTTCCCCGGCGATGACGCGCTCGCGCCATTCGCATTTCTCGGTCGCCGCGCAGTTGGCCGCCCATTCCTTCGGCGGCTTGTAGCGCGTGCGTTTCATGCCGAGAGGATCGAATATCCGCTCCACGGCAATCGCGTCCAATGTGTCCCGCTCGATCAATTCGACCATGCGCCCGAGCAGCATGTAACTCACGTCCGAATAGACCGAGGCGACGCCCGGTTTCCGGTCGATGCCCTCGAGCGCGTAGCGCATCAACATGTCATCGATGGTGGTCAGCTCTTTGTAATACGGCTTGCCGGGATTCAGCCCGGCGGTGTGCGTCAGGAGATGATGAATCGTGATTTCGCGGAACGCCGGGATGGGCACGATATCGGCAATGGATTGATCGAGGCGGACCTTGCCCGCGTCCCGAAGCTTCAAGACAAGGGTGGTCGTGACGATGACTTTCGTCAGGCTGGCAAGATCGTAGAGCGTGTCCTTCTCGGCGCGCAACGAAAGGGGAGTGCGCTGGCGCAGTCCGGTTGCCTCGAAGAAATGGGTCTGTTCAAGGTTGCCGACGTACAGCACCGCGCCGGGGGCCTTGGTGTCGCGAACGGCGGACACCAGGGCCGCGCGAATTTCGTCAACCACGATGGGGATTGCCTGTGGGGTACATGGCACGGAGCATATCAACCCCGCCGAATCCGCGCAACGGGCGAGGGCAACGCGCGAATGTGAGAACGACCGTAGTGCGAGACCTCGGGTTCGCGGGCGATGCGGCCATCTTGCGTGAAGACGATCAACCCCTGAAATTCGATGCCCAGCCGACCTGCCGTCGCCACGCCCTTCAGGCGGTCGAGGCGGAACTTGATCGTCATCGGTTCCTCGTCGCAATGCGTCTGCGGCTTGATGAGGACGGTGGCGGGTCCGTGGTGATCCTCCGGCTGGCGGGAGACGTAGCCTAACGGACCCCCGAAAGAAGCTGGAACGATACCAAGTCGCGACTGACTCGAAGATAGTAACCTGCCTCGTGCGACCGATTTCGAATCGATCAACCGACAGGTGAACTTGCGCCGACCTATACGAGTCCCGCGCCGGTTTGTGAGCATACCCCCAACTCCTGGCGGGCAAACAAATCGACATGCCGCCCGTTCGGCAGGTGAGCGCGGCATTCAGGAAGGCACCAAAAACCGTGAGGGAGAGACTCGATACGCCGGAACTTCCTGAAAACGGCGACGGCGATTAGTTGAGCGACGCGGGTGCGGGCAGAAGCGGGATGAATCTTGGTGTCCGTCAGCGCGATCTTGTTCTAGTCAGCCCCACAAACAACACCGCGCCCAATGCCGCCGTCGCCAATCCCAGCATGGACTCGAGGGGCCGGCCGCGGACGGCCCAGACCATCGTCCAGGTGGAGACGCCGAGGAACAGCAGGGGCGTGAAGGGGTAGCCCCACGCGCGGAAGGGCCTCGGGGCATCGGGCCGGCGGATGCGCAGGTAGATAACGCTGGATACGGGGAGGGTCGCGAAGAGCGTCGCCGTGAAGCCGGCGTATTGGAGAATCTGGTCGACGCGGCCGCTGAGGATGAACGCGGTGGTGACGGCACCTTGGAGGATGAGCGCGTTTACGGGCGTTGAGGTGCGGGGCGAAATGCGGGCCAGCCACGCAAGGCGCGAAACATCCCTCCCGGCGGCGTAGTACACGCGCGGCCCTTGCGCCGTCATCGCCGAGGCCGAGCTGAGGATCGTCACGCACATCAAGGCCGCGATCGCCGTGGTACCCGAAGGCCCGAAGAGGGACTGCGACGCGACGAGGCCAACTTCCACCGCGCCGGCTAGTCCATCTACGCCTGCGCCGTAGAGGTAGACGACGTTGAGGGCCATGTAGAGAAGGGTCACTCCGCCGGTACCCAGCAACAGCGCGAGCGGGAGATGTCGTTGGGGGTTCTTCATTTCCCCGGCCATGTAGGCCGCGCCGTTCCAGCCGAGATAACAGAAATTCACGAAGATGAGCGAGGTCGCCAAGGTCGAGGCCAGGTCCGCAGCGCCGAGTTCCGCGTAGCGCGGCGACACGGTGACGATGTTTTCCATCGCACCCTTGCCGGCGATTATCGCGGCCCCGATCAACGCGACAATCCCGAGCACCTTCATCGCGGTGACGAGGTCGGTGAAGCCGAGGCCGGACTTGAGGCCGCGCGCGTGGATCGCGACGAGCGCCCACACGAATCCGATGGCCACCAAGTCGTCGAGCGAGACGAGGCCCGCGGTCCGGGGATCGTCGGCAAGCACGGGGATGAAGTGGCCGAGGTACCGCACGAGGCTCTTGAGCACGGCGGCAATGGGCGCGGAGAAGCCCGCGAGCAGGGCGACGAAGGAGCCCATGAACGCCAGCGTGGGTCCGTAGGATTCGCGAAGATAGACGTACTCGGCGCCGGCCTCGGGCATCATCGCGCCGAGCTCGGCGAAACACAGCGCGCCGCAAAGCGCCATGACCCCGCCGACCGCCCAGAGCAACAGAATCCACGCGGGGTGCCCGAGGTCCTGCGCCATGAATCCCGTCGTCGTGAAAATCCCCGCGCCGATCATGCCCGCGACCACGAGCAAGGTCGCGGATCGGAGGCCAACGTCGCGCGACAGGCCAGGGGCTGGTGAATCGGTCACGCGGGCCGCGATCAGACCGAGGCCATGCGGTCGCGCTTGGCCCAATATCGCCGCGTCCAAACGGGGCGGGTGTCGCGGACCGTTTGTTCGGAGACGAGGCGGGTCCATTTGTTCAGGAGCGCGCTCGCCTCGTCGAAGGCGGCCTGGGCAGCCGGGGGCGATGCAATCCATCGCGCCTCGACGGCGTCGCGCTCGGGAATGAACAACGGGCGCAACCGGGCCGGGTCTTTCATCACCATGCGGTGAAACCGCTCATGCCGCCACCAAAGGCTGTGGTCGGACTGGTCCTTCGCGGGCGGGCCGGGATTCACCGTCGTGCCAACATGTACCGGCTTGAACAGGCCAATGCACGGCGCGGAAGTCCCGGTCACCCAGTGTTGCGAGCGGTTCGGCGAAAGCTCCGCGATCCACGAGGCCGTCGTCTGGCTCGACGCGAACATCCCGCCCGCGTGGACGCAGGGCGCGTTCAATCCCCCGTTGATCCACGCATAGTGCGGCGTACCATCGTCCTTCGCCGTGCCGTGGTCGCGTAAGACGGCCATCAGCCCCGCAACATTCGTGGCCGTGCGGCACAGCGCCTGCGTCCTCTTTTGACGGACCGGCGCGCCGGATCCGCGCGTCTTAATCGTGTCGGTGTAGCGCTGCCTGAATTCCGGGATGGTCAGTCCGTTCGAGATGCTGCGGACGCCAGAGACTTGCTCGATCGCATGCTTTCGACCGGCTGTCTCGAGCACGAACGCCGACGTGCGGTCCGCGACGATAAAGCTATTGTGATAGACGAACTTCTTGCTCTCGTGTCCGCAGCCGCCCCCTTGGCCATACAGTTCAAGCAACGCCGTGATGACGCCGCAGGCCGTCTCCGCCGTCTCGGCGCGCTCGAGCGCCAGCCGCAATAGATCCATGCCAATCAGGCCCGGCGCGGACTCATGAGGCTCCTTCGTGAATACCGCCTCGTTGCCAATCGTCACCCCATGTTCGTTCGTGCCGATCTCCGCGCCCCAAATCCAGAACGGCCGGCTGAGCAGGACGGCGTTTGTCTCGCGCACATCCGGGATGCCAATGTAGGTGCAGCGGAGCGTCGCGTCCTTCCCGTTCAAGCGGCGCGGGTGCCACTCGAGGTTCTGCCCCTCGTTGGCGTCGCGGTCCGAGTTCTTCGCGAAGAGGACGCGGTTGTCGCCGACGATGACCATCGTGTCGCACATGAATGACGCTCCGGGAAACTTGTTCGTTCCCCGTATCGTAATGCAACCTCCGCGGGTCAGTCCATTCGGCGAATCGCCAGCAAAAGTAGTATCGGTACCGATGCCTTCAATTCGTCCATATCGTCCAGGCGGTCAACATCGTCCATTTCCGCTTTCCTGGCACACCGCGCCGAATTTTGACCTGTTAGACCCTCGCGGCGTATAGTGTTAACGCGGAAAACAGGCATTTGGGACTACCCAAGCGCCGCAACGGGGAGTGGGTATTTCATGTCCAAGGCAAAATTGAACCGGCGATTGAGCGCGATGGATGCGGCGTTTCTGTACACCGAGCATCCCACCGCGCCAATGCACATCGGCGGGGTCGACGTGCTCGACGGACCCATGTCCCTGACGAGATTTCGAGACGAGTTGGACGCAAAACTGGCGTTTATTCCCCGCTACCGCCAGCGACTAATCCTCGCCCCGCTGAATATCGGCCATCCGACTTGGGAAGACGACCCGAAATTCGACATCAAGAACCATGTCGTCGGCGTCACGCTCCCTTCGCCCGGGACCGAGGAACAACTCAAGAAGACCGCTAGCAAACTCTTCGAGGGCATGCTCGACCGCGACAAACCATTGTGGAAAATTTACCTCCTCGATGGCTTAAAGGATGGACGCTCCGCGCTCGTTTCGCTCGTGCATCACTGCATGGTCGACGGCGTGTCCGGTGCCGAATTGTTGAGCGTGATCCTCGACCCCTCCCCCACTCCGCAGACTTTCGAGAAACAACCCTTCGAGCCCGTACCAATCCCGGAACCCGGCAAGCTTTTCGTCGAGGCCGTCTGGGACACGCTCGGCGAGCAGATCGACAATTGGTCCGAGATGCAGCGTAGCATGTTGCGCATGGCGAGGACCATCCGCGCCGGCCAGGCCCTGCCGCTGGTGCGCGAATTGCCCGGACTTTTCCGCGACTTCGCCAAGCCGGTCAAGAAACTGCCGTTTAACTCCAGGAACTTTTCGGGGAAACGCAAGCTGAGTTGGAGCTCGGTCTCCTTCGCCGAGGCCCGGGCGATCCGGGGCCAATGCGGCGGGACGGTGAACGACGTGGTCCTGGCCGCCTTGGGTGGGGCGGTCCGCCGCTACATGGAGTCGCACAATCTCAAGACGCACAAGCAAAATCTGCGGGTGATGGTGCCGGTAAGCCTTCGGAGCGAAGACCAGCGCGGCTCCATGGGAAACCAAGTCTCGATGCTCCCCGTGGACGTTCCCCTGGGGTTCAAGGATCCCGTGAAGCGATTGCAAGCCATCACCGAGCGCACCACGATCCTGAAGAAAGCCCGCACGGCCGAGGGCCTCAATTTGATGATGCACCTCTGGCAGGGCGCGCCCCCGGCGATGCAAGCCCTGCTCGGCGCCGCGGTGTTCGCGCCCAGCGTGCAGACCGTGCTCGGGGTCGCGCTGTTCTCGCCCGGCCTGCACATGGTATGCACCAACGTGCCGGGGCCCCAAATTCCCCTGTACTCGCAAGGCCGCAAAGTCCTTGCACACTATCCCCTCTTGCCCGTCGCCCCGGGGATGGGCCTGAACCTGGGCGTCTTCAGCTACAACCACCGCATCCACTTCGGCCTCATTGCCGACGCCAACGTCGCCCCCGACGTCGACAAATTCAACCACTTCCTCGACCAGTCGTTTGTCGAACTGCGCAAGGCGGCCGGTGTCGAGGAGCTCGAGCCCATCGAGATTCGCCACACCCGCCTGAAGCGCAAGACCGCCGCGCCCGCGAAGAAACCGAAAACCGCGGAGAACGGTCGCGTGTCCCGCAAGAGGAACCCGGCTGCGCCCGCCGGCGAGGCCGTGCCGGAAACGGCATAGGCGGCGCTACACCGGGGGAAGGATGTCGAATGCGTGCGTCGAGGCAATCCCCGTCAACACGTCTCGCGCCGTGAGGACATACCCGCCAGCCGCCTCGTTCAGCGCCAGGGGGATGTAGAGTTCACCCTGGCCGCCGGGACATTCGAC
>CANKTP010000014.1 GCA_947486375.1 Candidatus Hydrogenedentota bacterium
GGTTGACCTGGATCGAGTTCGTCGTCAAGCGAGACAAGCCATGAAACAAGGACGCCCGACACGCGGGGTGTTCTTCTTTTGCATGAAATTCCTCGCGATCGCACCCGTCTGCCTCGCCCTGTGGTGGGGCCCGATTATTCGGGGCTATGTATGGATACTCGGACAGATCAGCGGCGGCCTGCTTCGCACGCTCTTTGGCTTGCCCATCGACTACATGAGGGTCGTCACGGACCCCGACGGCATACTGAATTCGGAGACCGTGCTGGCGTTTCACGAAAATTCCCGCGAGCAATTCATCAAGATCGCGTACATGGTCGACAGTCTTCCCCCCTTCGTCATCCTCACGCTCGCGACCGCCGGGCTCGGGATGTGGAGGCGGCTCCGGGTAATCTTGGTCGGAGTGGCGATCATGTTTGCGGGGCATATCGCATTCGTCACGCTGGTATACCGCTTCCGCGCCGCGATCGCCGAGTCGCCCGAGATTCCCAGCGCCCTGGGCGAGTTCTGGTTGACCGTCCCTTTCGTCCTTTGGATCGTCTTGGCCTACTGGGACAAAGTCTCGGGCCTGTTCAGCATCGACCCCGGGAAGTTGCGACGGTAATTCGTAGCGCGTCGCCGAATTAACTAGCGCAGCATAGCCCCAACCCAAGGGTCGAATGTCCATACTGATTGACGAATTCTTTGTGTTCTTTGCGTTCTTTGAGGCTAGATCATTGGGCAAAAATTAGCCTCAAAAAACGTGGAGATCGCAAAGCAAACGACTTCTCGCCGCAAGAACTTCTGCGAAAGAAAACAAGATTCTGGCAAGTAGTAGTATGGAGGTCACTAAAATGGATAAGGCATCGTCCGAGAAATGCGAGGGCTGGCTCCTCGAAGTCCAGGACCATCTCCGGGATGAATTGCTGCCCTACTGGCGCAACCACGGGGTGGACAACGAATTCGGGGGATTCCTGACCTACCACGACCGGAACGGAAAACCGACGGGCGAAACCCTCAAGACGCTCATCTGCCAGACGCGCATGATCTACACCTTCTCGTCCATTCACAGGGCCGGGCTGGACAAGGGCAACGTATTCATCGAGGGAGCGCGACAGGGCGTCGAGTTCCTGATCGAGCATTTCTGGGACGATACCCACTCGGGCTGGTACTGGACCGTCGAGCGCGACGGTACCCCGGCCAACCAAAGCAAACTCGCCTACGGCCATTCCTTCGCCATGTATGCGCTCAGCGAATACGGCATGGCGTCCGGCGATCATCGCGGGATGGAGTGGGCGGTCAAGACCTTCGAGGCGCTCCAGGCCTTCGCCGCGGACAATCGCCACGGCGGATACTACGAGTTCTTCGAGCGCGACTGGACGAAGAAAAAGCCGGGCGTGTACGGCGGCGACCGCAAGTCCTTCGATGTCCACATGCACCTCATGGAAGCCTTCACCAACATGTACGAGGCAACCGGCGCGCCCATTTACCGGGAGAAGACCCTCGAGACGATTGGCGTGCTGTTCGACCGGATTATTCACCCCGAGTTCGGCACGGGCATGGCCCAGTTTCTTCCCGATTGGTCGCCCCAGAAGGCCATCCTGTTCCGCGACGTTTGGGGCAGCGACCGCGACGTCGAGCACGACGAAGGACGCCCCCTCGACAACACCAGCTTCGGGCACAACGTCGAGTTCGCATGGTTGTTAAGCCATACGATTCGAATCCTTGGGCTCGACGTATCGGCGTACAAGGAACGCATGCGCAAGCTGTACGACCATTGCGTCGTATACGGCGTTGACTACAAGAACGGCGGCGTCTTCTGCGAAGGCCCGAACCAAGGCCCCGCGCGGGAGCGCAACAAGGAGTTCTGGCAGCAAGCCGAATGCCTCGTCGGCCTCCTCGACGCCTACTTCGTCCTCGGCGATCCCAAGTACCTCGCCGCCTATGAGAAAGTCCACCGTTTCGTGATGGACCACGTCATCAACCGCGAGGTCGGCGAGTGGTTTCCCCTCTTCGACGAGAACAACAATTTGCTCTGGGACTATATGGGCCACGCGTGGAAGATTAACTATCACACCGTGCGAAGCATGATTCAGTCCGAGGACCGGTTGAATAAGATTATCTTGGGTAGGAAGAAGTAAGCGGCCCCTGCCGAAAGGGGGGACTGTCCCCTATTCCGGCCTCATGGCTACCTAACAAATTTCGCCGTTGCGAGGGCCCATCGATCGGGCCCGGGCGAACATACTCCACGTTCAGGTTCGCCACCACATGCCGGATCCGTGCCTCCGACCCGGTAGCTGCTCCCTCCCTGTCATATGGGGCACCCTCGCCCATTTGCCTGCCGTCTAATCGGACCACCGGAATTTTCTGGCCTCGACGCATGTTCAATCCTCCAACGGGGCGAGCCGATCCCGGCTGACTTCCTTCAAGATCGGGAATCCCGTAAACATTTCCGGCATGCAATCAAATCTTCGAACCTGGCAATGCCATTGCGGGGTTTCGATGCGCCGCGAAGCCACATCCGCTGCCGCAAAAGCGCGGTCGCCATTACGTCCGCAAGCCGGAAAGAAACCCAATAGGACCCCGCATCGATGCCCGACAGTGTAATTTTTGCGTTCTCCGATTACTGGTGGTTTTACGCTGGCTTCTCCGCCTTTGTATTGGCCTTGCTGGCGCTCGACCTTGGGGTATTCCACAAGGAATCCCATCGGGTCTCTTTCAAGGAAGCGGGCATTTGGAGCGTCGTATGGGTCGCCTTGGCGTTGCTTTTCAACTACGGGTTCTATCGATTCGCGCTCTACACGTTCACGGGCGATCCGCAGCTCGCGGGTCTTGGCGCGCTCGAGCCCGCGGCGGCCGCGAGGCAAATTGGGCTCGAGTTTCTGACGGGATACGTTGTCGAAAAATCCCTGGCGATAGACAATATCTTCGTCTTCGTCGTTGTATTCACGTTCTTCGGGATTCCGGAGAAGTACCAACATCGCGTGTTGTTCTACGGAATTATCGGCGCCCTTGCGTTCCGCGCGATATTTATCGCCATGGGATCCGTACTGTTGCAGTACGAATGGATCGTGTATCTCTTTGGGGCCTTCTTAATCCTTACGGGGATTAAGATGTTCTTCGCGCCCGACAAACCCATCGATCCGGGAAAGAACCCGATCCTCCGGTTGTTTCGTCGATTCGTACCCCTCACTCCCGATTTGCACGGCCAACGGTTTTGGGTGCGGCTGGACGGACGCCTCCACGCGACTCCGCTCATGGTTTCGCTTGTCTTCCTCGAGTTGAGCGATGTCATATTTGCGGTCGACTCGGTTCCCGCAATCTTCGCGCTCACGAACGAGCCGCTTATCGTATTCACCTCGAACGTGTTCGCGATACTCGGGCTCCGCGCCATGTACTTTCTCCTTGCCGGGGCCGTCGATTTGTTCCACCTGTTGAAGTTCGGCCTCGCCATCGTCTTGATATTCGTGGGCCTTAAGATGGTCTGGCTAAACGAGGCATTCGACGGGAAATTTCCCATCACATGGTCCCTCGCGATTATCCTTTCCGTAATTGTCGCGACCATCGGGTTGTCCCTGGCCTTCCCCAAGAAGGCAAAACCGTAGGGAGGACGCCGACCGAAAGGGCGCGAGCGGAGGAAAGCCCGATCGCGATGGCGGCGCCGCAACTACCGCGGCAGCCTGACAAACATCGCCGTCGCCCGCGCACATTCCTTGCCGCGCGAAAACAGCGCGCGCGTCAAAAAGGACTTCCCCTTCCATCCGCTCCACCCGGGCCCCGAGTTCAACCGGGCGCTCGATCGGCTCCGCGCTGGTTCACGAGAAGACGGTGGTATGGGCAGACTCCCGGCGAAATCCCCGGGGATAAAGCATAAACAGGGCGAGTGCCCCCACGGCGTATGCCGGGACATCGTAGGGCTGAATGTCGGGGAACATCGGGTTGTTGAGCTGCCAGTGGAATAGCATGGGCAGGAGAAGACTTCCCCTTGCGCCGTTGAACATTCCCGTGAAGAGGACCGAGGCAAACAAGATCGCCAACAGAAACGGGAACACCCCCCAAGCGCCCTGCGGGAGCCCCGCCACGAAGAAGGAAGGCAGGTGCCAGATGCCCCACACGATGCCGACGATGATCCCCGCGGTAAGCGGGGCGAATCGTCGTTGCAAAACAGGCAGCATATATCCACGCCACCCGAGTTCTTCCAACGGCCCCAGTATCAACATGAATCCCAATGCGGCGAGCTGCGAGACGAATCCTTCTTCCGGTCCCGTCGGCCATTTCCCCGCGCCGAGTCGATAAAACACCGCCCCAATTGCGGTGCAGGTGGGTGCGATCAGAAAGG
This sequence comes from Candidatus Hydrogenedentota bacterium, assembly GCA_947486375.1. GTDB lineage: Bacteria > Hydrogenedentota > Hydrogenedentia > Hydrogenedentales > CANKTP01. Next base: position 4,316 of record CANKTP010000014.1, read on the forward strand.
CGAACCCGTACCAGACAGCATCGACGCGCCAATTCAGGATTCGCCGCAAGAACCCCGCCAACCCCGGGCGGCCGCCGGTTGCCCCGATGACGATCAACGCGGAAATCGCGGGCGAATACACCGCGAGAATAAATATGGGATTGCCAAGCCCCGCCGGCCCAAAGGTAGCCTCGACGAACTTCGGCGCGAAGATAAACAACGAGCCGAGCCCCCAAGTGATGCCGAAAGCGAGCGCACAATACGTGGCCAACCACCGTGTGCTTCCTGCGCGCAACTCGTTTTCGCCGTTCACCGCGATCCTCCCAGTTGGTAGACGCGGGTTTGGCCATCCGGGTTTCAAGGGCGCCATGCCGCCATCGCCGAAACTAAGTCTCCGTCAATCGAAGGGCCGGGCGTTTCTCGCCAAAAATTGGGGACAGTCATACATGAGGCTTACGCCTCACCCATAACAATGAAAAAGTGGTGGCCTGAGAGGTGGCCGGGGACAGACACCGCGTTTCGCCCAAACTGCCGGGCGAAATGCGGAGTCAGTCCCTTGGGCTCGCCCGATGGTTGTATTTTCAAGGCAGTCACCCATTTTCTCGTCGTCGATAACTTGATTATTATTCGACAACGGCAATCGAGAAATAGGTGACTGTCCCCAATTTCGGCTTCACGGCAACCTGACAAATATCGCCGTCGCCCGCGCGCATTCTTTGCCCTGCGAAAACAACGCGCACGTCAAGAACGACTTCCGCCCTTCCATCCGCTCCACCCGCGCGCGAAGTTCCACGGGGCCGTCGATGGGCGTCGGGCGGATGTAGTCCACGTTCAGGTTCGCCGTCACATACCAAATGCGCGGCTCGGACCCGATCGTGCGCCCCTCGGCATCGTACGCGGCGGCCACCGCCGCGACGCCACAATGGCAGTCGATGAGGCTGGCCACAATCCCGCCATATAAAAACCCCGGCCCGCCCGTATGGTAGGGCTTCGGCGTCCACGTACACACGGCCTCCGCGCCGTCCCAGTAACTCTTGATCTGGTGGCCCACCTCGTTTTGCGATCCGCAGCCAAAACAATTGGAGGGGACCAAGTCCTGGATCGCCTGCCGCGATTCCCGTCCCTCGCGCGAGTCCATCAGCCGGTCGTCCGTTCCGCGCTGGCGATGGCGTTGATCGAGAGCAATAGCGAGGGCAGCATCCGTTCCGCCTCCGCGGTTTGATCGCGCTCGCGAAGGTCCCGCCAGCGGCGTAGCAGTTGGATCTGGCGCGTGTGCAACCGGCGCAACCCCGCCGCGCGCATGGCCAACGTCTTGACGAGCCGGGGCCGGCGCGAGGCGCGGTCCTTCCCGAAAAACTCGTCCAGCATGCGCTCGGTGCGTTGGAACTCCTCGACGATTCTCGCGAACTGGCCTTCCCGCACGCCTTCGTCTTCGACCAACATCGCGTAGTCGCGCATGATGTCCGGGTCCGCCGACGCAAGGCTGACCTCCGCGTTGTAAAAAACGTACCGGACGAAGGACCGTTGCTCGACATTGCTCCGCAACGCCTCGAAACCCGCACGATCGGTCTCGAGTAGTTTTTCCATCGCGCTCCCGATCCCGTACCAACCGGTCAGGTAATAGCGGGCCTGCGTCCAACTGAACACCCAGGGAATGGCCCGCATGTTCTCGAGGGTCTTCTCGCCCGAGCGTCGGCTGGGCCTCGAGCCGATGAAGCTGTTCTCGAGCGCGTCGATTGGCGTCGCCTGCATCCAGAACTCGAGGAAACCCGGCCCGCCCAGCAACTCGCGGTAGGCTTCCGAGCTGAAGCGCCCCAGCCTGTCGCACAAGGCGAGGTACTCGGGGTCCTCCGTCCCCGCGCGCCCGTATCGAAGCGTGGTCCGCGCCACCCCGGCGAGAAGCAGCTCGAGGTTGAAGACGGCCGTCGGCAGGTTGCCGAACTTCTGCGCGATGACCTCGCCTTGTTCGGTCACGCGGATGTGCCCGCCCAGCGAACCGGCCGGGAGCGACTCGAGGAACCGGTGGGTCGGGCCTGCCCCGCGGCTGAACGTCCCCCCGCGGCCGTGAAAAAACGCGATGCGCACGCCCGCATGCTTCGCGACTTGGGCCAGCGCGTGTTGGGCGCGGTTCAGTGCCCAGTTACTCGAGAATATCCCCGAGTCCTTGTTGCTGTCGCTATAGCCGATCATCACTTGCTGCGTCGCGCGGCCCGCGTCCGCGGCGAACTGGGTCCGTCGCGTGATCGGATGATCGAGAAACGCGCGCAAAATGTCCGCGCTGTGATCGAGGTCCGTGAGCGTCTCGAAGAGCGGGACGATCGAGACTTCCGAGCGCATCCCGTCCATGCCGGCGCGCAACAACCCCACCTCGCGCGCGAACAGGTACACCACGAGCAGGTCGCTGACGTCGCGCGTCATGCTCACGATCAGGCCCCCGATGCCCGCGGCGCCGTAGTCCCGGATGTATCCGGCGATGACCTCGAAGCATCCGAGCACAGCCTGCGCGTGTTCGCCCAAATCGCCCGACCGGGGCGCCAAGGGACGCGGCGTCGTGAGCTCGCGGTCGAGGAACTCGCGCCGAGCGGCGGCGTCCCATTGCGTGTAGTCCCAATCCGTGAACCCGGCGGCCTTGAGGAGTTCCGCCACGGCGGCGGCGTAAAACTCGCTGTTCTGGCGAATGTCCAGCGCCGCCAAGTGGAACCCAAAATGTTCGAGATGGGACAAGACAGGATCGACTTCAGCCGCCGCGAGCCTTTCCGCGCCGACGAGTTCGAGCGACTCGCGCAGCACCCGGAGGTCCGTCAGCAACTCGTGCGAATGACGGTAACACCCCGCGGAGTCTGCGGCCGTCCCCGAAAGGCGGCAACGCAATAGCCGGACATACTCGCGCCACGGTTCGTCCGTATATACCTCGAGCTCAATCCGGCCGTGCGCGCCGAGGCCCTCGCGCTGGCGTGCAATCGCGGCGACAAGCAACGGCGGGGGGGCCTGGAACAATCCGGACAACGTCAGGCTGTCGATCAGCCGCACGAGATGTTCGTCGGCGAGTCGAATCGCGCAACCGCGAAAATCCCCCAGCGTCTTGCGCGTGGTCTCCGCCGTGACCAAGGGGTGTCCGTCGCGATCGCCCCCGACCCAGTTGCCGAAGGTCAGCTTCGGGCAGAGCGTCAACCGGCGCAGGGTCTCCCTCGATAACCCCGCCTCGAGCCACGTCTCCCCCAGCCGTTTCTGCACCGCGGAGAGGGCCGCGGGAAACACCTCGCGAAAATAATCCATGACGTGGTCCACCTCGGACAATACGTCGGGCTTCTCGAGATACATCTCGCCCGTGCGCCAAAGCCGCTCGAGGATTACCTTGATGCGGTTGCGAATGGCGCTGCGCTCATGGGGCGTCCAGATCGCGTTCTCGAGTTGCGAGAATTCCTCGAACAGCGCGCGGTGTTGCCGGAGCACCGGGGGCCGTTTCGCCTCGGTGGGATGCGCCGTGAGGACCACTTCCACGTGGATCGAGGACAACGTGTCCGCGATGTCCGCCTCGGAGTAGCCCTTGGAAATAAGTTCGTTCAGGGCGTGCCCCCACAACCCCGGTTCATGCAGGAGACCGAACCGCGTCTCGCGGCCCCGTCGGGCCTGCGCGGCCGCGTTCTCCTCGACGAGGTTCAGCAGGTGGTAGGCGATCGAGAGCAACTGCAACTCGCGATTAATCTCGTCGAGCGACAGTTCCGGCGCGGGCATCGCGCCGTCGTCGCCCCCCTTCCAAGGCAGGGCATTCGACAACTCCGCCTCGCCCAGTTCCTGGAGCACCTCGGCAAAACACGTCGCCAGAAACCCGATGTCCCCGTCGATCTTCTCGAACCACTCGTCCAGGACGGGCCTGTCGGCACGGTCTTGATTCCCCGCCTTCGTTTTCACGCCCACGAAAATTGTCCCTTCAACGGTTTGGATGGAGTCCTAAATTATCGCACCGAACCGCATGGGATTCCCAATGCGTGTGGGTGCTCGGGCGTAGGATGGCATCGCGAAGCCCCCCGCTCCCGCAATCGCCGGAACCAAGGGCACAATTACAACGTCAGCATCCATCCATTTAGTCCGTCGTGTCCATTCCGTCCATCCCCAAATTCCTCGTGCCCGCGCTTTTTGGATACGGTGCGCTCGCAACCTATAATCGCGAACCCGCCGCGCCTCTTCGGGCGAGACGGCCCCCGCACCGGCTGTACCCAATTGGAGCGCCATTGATTCACGCCAACGACGACACGCCGCACTCGAAGGGCCTCCTCGCGCTCACCCTGTTGATGTGCAGCGCGCTCACCATCATGGCCGGCGCCGCCGTGGCCCCCGCCTTGCCGTCCATGGCCGAGCATTTCGATCGCGAGCGGCCCGGCGCGACGCTGCTCGTCCGGCTCATCCTCACCTTGCCCGCCCTGTTCATCGCCTTGGGCGCGCCGTTCATGGGAATCCTGCTCGACAAGTTCGGCCGGAAACGCATCCTCGTGTGCTCCTTGCTCGCCTTCGGGATTTTCGGCGGGATGGCGTTCCTGCTCGCGTCGCTCGAGGCGATTCTCGTGAGCCGCGCCGCGTTGGGCATCGTGGTCGCGGGCCTCATGACCAGTTGCAGCACCCTGATCGGCGACCATTTCGAGGGGAGCGAACGCGACCGCATCATCGGCCTGCAAGGCGCGTTCATGTCCTTCGGCGGAGTCGGGTTCATCCTCGCCAGCACCTTCCTGGTGCGCTTCGGTTGGCGGGAACCGTTCCTCATCTACCTCGTGGCCTTCGCCCTCGTGCCCCTCGCCGTGTGGGCTGTACCCGAACCGGTGCGGCAACCCGGCCCGTCAATCGGGACGGATGTCGAGGGAGCGCCCCTGCCCTGGGCAACGATTCTCGTCACTTGCGGGCTATCGTTCCTCGGCATGGTGTTCTTCTACATGATTCCCGTGCAACTACCCTTCCTGGCCAATGACCTCACCGGTGGCCAGACCTTGCACTCCGGCTTGGTGGTCGCCACGTCGTCGGTGCTCGGGGCCTTCTCGGCGACCCAGTATCATCGTCTGCGCCGGCGGCTGGACGTCAAAGCCGTGGCCGCACTCGTGTTCATTCTCATGGCCGCCGGGTATTCCATCGTCGGGCTGTCCGACAATATCGGCCTCTTGTATGCCGGAGTCGCGACCGGCGGGCTCGGCCTCGGGATGCTCATGCCCAACCTCGCGCTATGGTTGATGTCGGAGACACCCGAGGCGATCCGGGGTCGAGTGGTCGGCGCGCTCACTACGAGCGTTTTCCTTGGGCAGTTTTTGTCGCCGCTCATCGTCGAGCCGGCGGTCCGCGAAGGCGGGGTTTCCTTTTCGTTCCGCGTTGCGGGAGCAGCCTTGCTTGCGCTTGGAATCGTGTTGATCGCGGGCAACGCGCTTGCCGCGAAGCGGCAGCTTATTGGAACAGCGGAAGGACCTTCGGCCCGATAAGTCCCGCCTGCCAACGCATGAGCGGAGCGCTCTCGAGAAGGGCCTCGTGACTTTTCGGCCGCTTGTGCGCGATTTGGGCCAACGTCGCCCTCGAGGCGATGAGCGACGCCGTGAGTCCCAATTCTTCGCCGATTCCGGCACAGGCCTTTTGAAGACGGTCCAGCAACGCTTTTTCCTCGGGCGGGACCGGCGGCAGTCCCGATCGCTTCCGCCGTTCGGGCCACTCCGACTCGGGCAACTGGCGCGCGCGGCGAAGGCCCCCCTTCAGCTTCGCCAAGCGCGGCCCCGTACACGAGCGAGGCAACCTCGGGCCTTCTTCCAATTCCGATTCGGGATGGGCCACTGACCACTGGGCCAGCTCGATGATCTCGATGTTTCCGAGAATCTTAAACGGGGGCCTGTCGGCCCGCTGCGCCTCCTCGTCCCGCCATTCCCAAACGGCGCGGACAAAGGCGAGGGTCCGCCGATCCAACAGCCCGGAGCCCTTGATGCGCCAGCGGTCGTCGTCATCTCGTTCTGACTCTGCGGTGGCCGCCGCGACCATCCGCGCGCACGACTCCTCGTGCCATTCCAAGCGCCCGAGCGCCTCGAGTTCGCCGCGCATCGTGTCGGCAAGCTGCGCGAGATAACGCGTGTCATCAGAGGCATAGTCGAGCTGCGCCGGCGACAACGGCCTGCGCGACCAATCGGATTTTTGGCCCTGCTTCGTTAGCGCGATGTCGAGATACTGCCGGGCGACCTCGACCAACCCGATCGAGGCGCAGCCCAGTAGTTGGGCGGCCAGCATGGTGTCGAACACGGGCTTGTGCGGCACGAACCCGAACGAGGCGCGCATCATCCGCAGGTCGTAATCGCCCGCGTGAAATATCAGCGGCTTTTTCGCAATCAGTTCCAAGAATGGATCGAGCGTTAGCTCGGCCAGCGGGTCGAGGATGTAGTTCTCTTGATCGAAGGTCAGTTGAACCAAGCAGACCTTCTGGTAGTATTGGTGGAGGCTGTTGGCCTCGGTGTCCAGCGCGATGCGTTCGGTCTTGCCCAACTTGCGGACGAGCGACTTTAAGGAGTCGGGAGAGTCGACATAAGTAAAATTAGGAGGTGCATCCAAATCCGGCGGGACCCTTCGAAATCCGAGGTGACACCCAAGAAGTACCATCCGGCGAGGGCTATGTCAACCAAGAAGCGCATCCGCGCAAAACTACTGCCCCCTCGTTTAATATATAACATGCTGAAAACAAACGGGTTATGATGCAAACGTGTCCGCCACCTACTAGACCACGGTCAGGCATATTTACGTCAAATGCGTCTGCAACCAGCGGAGATACAGTCATGCCCATCCTCGACCTGAACGAAAAGAATCTGGCCTATCATTCGGATCGCATGCGCACCCTCGGCCCCGATCAGGCGCGACTCCGGGGCAAGATGACGCCGAGCCTGATGTTGTACCACCTGCGCCGCACCATCGACATCTCCCTCGGAAAGATCCCCGGCGTGGGCAAGCCCGTGGTTCCACTAGGACTACGCTGGCTGTTCCGGCTCGTCTTTTTCGAGTGGTTCACGACTTGGCCGATGGGCAAAATCAAAGCGCCCGACATTGTCGTTCCGACGACCGCAGGCGAGTTTGAAGAGGAGAAGCGTCTGCTGCTCGCGGCGATGGAGGAGTTCGTCCGCGAGGCCGCGGCCAATCCGGCCCGCATGACGGTCAATACGGGATTGGGCCCCTTGAGTCTCGCCTATTGGCGCCATGCCCATGGCGTCCACATGAACCATCACTACCGGCAGTTTGGCTTGGTCTGAACATCGAGGAGTTGCCCATGTCGAAGCCCCACCTTACCCGCGAAAATGAATCGATGTTCCTGGCCCGAATCGAAAAGCTCCGCGCCGACAGCCCCCGCAAGTTCGGCACGATGGACACGAACAAGATGTTGCGCCACATGCGCAATGCGTTCGAGACCTGCGTCGGCGAAACGAACCTGCCGGATTCCAGCATTCCGGTGGTGCGCCGGATCCTGTATTTCGCGATTTGCCATGTGATGACCACTTGGCCCGGCGGACGCATCAAGGCACCCGACTACTGGTCACCGCCCACCGATCACCCCTTCGAGGAGGAAAAGGGCCTGTTCCTCGGCGCAATGAAGCGGTTCTTCGATGCGCTTGAGGCCCATCCAGGCCAAGTGGGTCGCCATCCCATATTGGGCCCATTGACAATGCGGCAATGGAGCCGGTTGAACGGGATTCACCTGCACCACCATCTCCGCCAATTCGGCGCTTAGCCTGCACCGCAACTTTCGGAACGTGCAAACCGTTTTCCCCCCGGTGTACTATCCCCCTCCCGCGTGACGGCCCGATCGGGCGCGCTCGCGGGGACCGGGATTGCGGAGCGGTGGCATGACAAAAATTCGGCGCGCCATACTAAGTTGTTATGACAAGACCGGGATCGTCGATCTCGCGAGGATTCTGGGCGAGTCGCAAGTCGAGATGATTGCGACCGAGGGGACCCACCGCGCGCTGACAAAGGCCGGGATCGAGTGCAAGGACATCTCGGAATTTACCGGAATTCGCGAGATGATGAACGGGCGCGTCAAGACCCTCCATCCGAAAATCCACGCCGGCCTCCTCGGAATTCGCGACAACAAGCTCCACGTCGAGGAAATGCAGACCTACGAATGCCAGTGGATCGACCTCGTCGTGGTGAATCTTCGCCCGCTCAATGACATCGCCCGGTTGCCCGGCATCACCCTCGAGGAGGTGATCGAGCAGGTCGATATCGGCGGCCTCGCAATGATCCGGTCGGCGGCGAAGAACTACCGCTACGTGTCCGTCGTGGTCAATCCCGAACGCTATTCTTCCTTTGTCCATGAGCTTCGCGCGAACGACGGGACGCTGACCTTCCGCACCCGCTTCCGCCTCGCGCAGGAGGCCTTCGCCTGTTCCGCCAAGTACGACGAGGAACTGGGCGAGTACCTGCACCGCTGCGAGCCGCCGGAGTATTGACATGCGCATCCTCGTGATCGGGTCCGGGGGACGCGAGCACGCGCTCGCCTGGAAGATCGCGCAAAGCCCCCTGGTCGCGCAGATATATTGCGCGCCCGGAAATCCGGGCATGGCCGGCCATGCGAAATGCGTCGACATCGCATCGGGCGACATCGATGGCCTGCTTAAATTCGCGGCGGATCGGAAGATAGACCTTACAGTCGTCGGGCCGGAGGATCCGCTCGCGGCGGGGATCGTGGACCGTTTCGCGGAAGCGGGCCTTCGCGCGTTCGGGCCCAGCGCCGCCGCGGCGCGACTCGAATCGAGCAAGGCCTTCGCGAAGGCCCACATGGCGCGGCACGGCATCCCGACGGCGGCCTACGCCGAGTTCGCGAACGCGGACGACGCCATCGAGTACGTCAAGTCCCAGCCGCTGCCGATTGTGATCAAGGCCGATGGCCTCGCCGCCGGAAAAGGCGTCACCGTCGCGCAGGACATCGAGACCGCGATTCGCGCAATCCGGGAGTCCCTCGACGAGGGCGCCTTCGGCGACGCGGGCAACCGGCTGATCGTCGAGGAGTTTCTCGACGGCGAGGAGGCCTCGTTCTTTTCGCTCACCGACGGCCATACCATCGTTTCGCTCGCGTCGGGCCAGGACCACAAGCGCGCCTTCGATGGGGACACCGGCCCCAATACCGGCGGCATGGGCGCCTATTCGCCGGCGCCGGTGGTGACGCCGGAAGTCCACCGCGCGATCGAGGAACAGATCGTGCGTCCGTGCATCGAGGGCATGGCCAGGGACGGACATCCGTACCGGGGCGTGCTCTACACCGGCGTGATGGTCACGGCCTCCGGCCCAAGGGTCGTCGAGTTCAACTGCCGGTTCGGCGATCCGGAAACGCAAGTCGTCCTGCCGCGCATGAAGAGCGACCTTGTACCGTTACTGCTCGCCTGTTGCGATGGGACACTCGACCGGCATCGCGTCGAGTGGCACGGCGGCGCCTGCGTCACGGTGGTGATGGCCTCGGGGGGATACCCGAAGGCCTACGCCAAGGGGATGGAGATAACCGGGATAGACGCGGCGGAACGGGTCGCGGGCGTACAAGTGTTTCACGCCGGGACCGCCATGAAGGGAGGCCGGCTGGTCACCAACGGCGGGCGCGTCCTGAATGTCACCGCGATGGGATCGGGGGTCGCCTCGGCGGTCGAGAGCGCCTATGCTGCCGTGTCGCACATCCGCTTCGATGGCGCTTTCCACCGAAACGATATCGCCCATCGCGCACTCGGGCGGCGGAACGGCTGTCCCTAATTTCCGGAGGTAATCTGCCCATGTTTATTCGATTCGTTATGGCGCTATTTGTCTTGGCGTCGATCTCCGCCCGTGCCGATGACCCAAAAGTTCTCCTCATCGTCCTCGACGGACTTCGCCCCGACTACGTCACCCCAGACGTCATGCCGGTCCTCCACGCCCTCGGCGAACGCGGGATCGTCTTCGAGGATCACCACTCGGTGTTTCCGACGGTCACGCGGGTGAACTCGTCGTCGATCACGACGGGCTCGTATCCGGCATCGCATGGCCTGATGGACAATTCGGTGTATTTCCCCGAGGTCGATCCCCTCAAGGGATTGAACACCTCGGACGCGGCGAACTTGTTGCGCATCGACGAGGCCACCGGCGGAAACCTCTTGACGGCGAGGTCGCTGCCCGAGCGATTGGCGAAGTCCCGCATGGCCGCGCTGGTGGTCAGCTCCGGCTCCAGCGGTTCGGCCCTCCTGCTCAATCCCAAGGCGCTGGGCGGCGGCGTGATCAATGTCGAGCGCATCTTTCCGGAAACACAGCGCGATCGCATACTCGGCGCCTTGGGCCCCGCGCCGATCGAAAGCACGCCGAATGACGCGCAGAACGGATGGGCCGTCGACGCATACCTCGCGTTTGGATTGGTCGAGTCAGGCCCCGAACTGGCCATGATGTGGCTCTCGGACCCGGACCACACGGCGCACGAACGCGGCATGGGCGATCCCGTCACCGTGGACGCGTTGCGGAAAGTCGATGCCCAGGTGGGCCGCGTCCTCGATGCCATCGCGAACAGCCCCTTCGCCGGGAAGGTCGATGTGATCGTCACCTCCGATCACGGCTTCTCGACCCATAAGGGCGGGATGAACGTGTCGGCGGTGCTCAAGGATCACGGCCTCGACGACGGCGCGGTCGTCGTTGCCGGCAACGTCTACGTCCAACAGGGCGGCCCCGAGCGCATCGCGGCCATCGTGAAGGCGCTCCAACAGGCCCCGTGGGCCGGCGCGATCTTTACGCGGGGCGCCGCGCCAGACGACATGATGGGCGCCGTCCCCGGCACACTCTCGCTGGCCGCGGCGCATCTCGATCATCCGCGCGCGGCGGACATCGTCGTGTCCGCCAATTGGTCCGGCGAGAAGAACGAGTTCGGATTCGCCGGTGCGACGACCCAAGGCGGCGTTGCGGGTCACGGCACCTCGAGTCCCCACGACATTCGCAACACCCTGATCGCGGCGGGGCCGTCCTTCAAGCAATCGGTGCGATCGCGGGTCCCCTCGAGCAACGCCGACCTCGCGCCGACCATTTGCCAAATCGTGAATATTGAGGAATGGCCCCCGATGTACGGCCGGACGCTCCTCGAGGGACTGGTTGAGGGTCCCGATCCCAATCTGGTCACGGTGATTCGCTCGAGAATCCGTAGCGAATCGGAAGGCTACACCGTCGAGATGGACATCTCGACCGTCGCGAACCGGAGGTATATCAACGGCACGCGGGTCAGCCGTTGATCAGTCCTTGCCGGGAAGAATCGACCCGATTATCCGGCCGACGGATTTCACGCCCGTACCCACCACGTTACCGGCGGTGCGAAGTACGATGCAGCCGGGCATGGCGGTAGAGGCGATCACCAAGACCGCGGCCAACAACAATCTTGCGAAGCGTTTGTAGCGCGGCATGCGCGGATTTCCTCGTTTCGAGCCGATTCGGGCGAGTTGTCAGGGGGATTGTACAACACAGGCCGGTCTCGAATCGCCGCGAGAATTCGCGTCGGGAATGCAGGCATGAGCGAACATCTTGGGAGTGGCGTCCCTTTTGTAGTGGCGACGACCGCATCGGGGTTTCTTGGGCAACCGGAAGGCTTGCTTTCCATTGCCGGGACCGGGGCATGGCTTCGTTTTGCCGATGGTTTGCGTGGCGTGAGACAATCGCCCCGCCAATGCAAGGAGGATTGCTTGTGACGCTCGAGGACTTGGAACAATACGTCATGCGGTATTTGGCGCAGGTGGGAAACCCGCTGGTCCGCATCGACACGTTGATCGCGCACCTCGAGGCGGACGGACGCTTGGCCGGGTTCAGCCGGGAGCGCCTCGTAGAGTTTCTCGCCCAACACGAACTCATCAAGGTCCTCGACGCGCAGGGGCTGAAGGCCAATCCGCGCATGGCGGCGGAGTGGGTGAAGGAAGGGCTTTCCCTCGGACCCTACGTGATTCTCAACACGCGCATGCCCGCGCCCGCCCAGATAATCGAGATGATGCGTGGCCAGATCCACACGATGCACGAGGCGCTCGAGGCGGCCCTCGATCACGCGCGCGAGGCGAAGGACGCGATCACGGAAGAAAAGGTCCTCGCCGCGATCGCCCGCGCGCAGGGCATTTGGAACAAGCTCTTGCCTCCGGGAAATTAGGGACAGTCACCTATTATTCGATATAGGTAGTATATCTATGGCCCTAGTGCGGATTGAAGTAGCGCCGGTGCCTCGAGGTCAACCGGCGGAATCGAATAATAGGTGACTGTCCCTAATTTCCCCCATCGGGCGCCGCGCGTCCGCTAACGCGCGGCGCCCGTGTGGGAGCAAGGGCCCGCGCTACGCAGCCGTTGAGACGTGCGCGGGCCGTACCGCAACCTCTTGCGCCGATAGCATGAGGGCAAAGCCACGCTTGGGTATCGTCTTGATCATCCCCTTGCGATGGGAGAGGACGTTTTCGATTCGTTCGAGGAGTTGCCGTTTTTGGAAGTGCATCTGGTTGTCCTCGACCACCGCGTCGCCCCAGACCTCGCGGTAAATCCGGTCGTAGGGCACGCATTCGCCGGGATGTTGCGCGAGGAGCCGGATCAACCGGTATTGCTTTTCTTGCAGGGTCACCGAGACGCCGTCCAACTCGATCTGGCCCGCATACCGGTCGTCGACGATGAGCGACGGGCCGAGGGGCTTCCGCGTCTCGGGTGCCGATTCTCCGGGGAGCGGGACTGCGGAACGTCCCGCCCAGGCCTTGAGCGCGCGCGCGGCGTCCTTCGGCATCCATTGTTCGAGCACCCGCGCCGGGGCCTCGACTAGCGCCTCCGGCGTGTGCAAATTATTCGAGACGAGGGCTGCGATGGCCGCGCGAGAGGGTCCCGGATCCCTCACTCGGCCCACCGGCAAGGCTTCCTTCCGCAGCCCTCGTTGTACGCGTTCGGATAGTTCCCGCAACCGCGCCACAAACCCCGGCGCGGCCCCCAGCGCCGTCGCGATCGCGGCGGCACCATCCACCAACCAACTGATTTGGTCGGCCACGGCGAGGATTTGACCCGTCAGGGTGTGATAGCGTTCCTCGAGTTCGCGCAACGGCGTCTGCTCGATCCAGTCGTTCAACAACAGCGCCGTCTTGATTGCGCGAATGTCGTCGAAGAAAGGTTTCACCGCGCTGTTCCGCACCCGGTTCAAGGGCACGTCGGCGCGGGAATCGTCCTCGGCCGTCACGCGGCGCAACCATGCCGGATAGTCCACGCCGTCGCATTCCTCGGCGGTCAGCCCGATCAGCGGACTCCGTCCGTCGGGGGTCAATGCCGCCGCGAATACCAAGTCAATCGGGCTCCACGAGCGCGACTGCGACCGCACCACCCAGGCCTCGAGCTCCGCGCCCGTCGAAATCGACAATCCCTTCGACGCCAACGCGAGACCCAGCGGCGTCGCCTCGATCCGTCCGTCGGGATCGTGCGTAAGCGCGCCCGCGTCCGCCGCCCGGTGAATCGCCGCGCGCACGCGCAGCTCGGCCTCTTCCTCGGTCAACGTCGATTTCCATACCCATTGCCCCGTCAACGTCGCATCGAGAAACGCGCGAAGCTCGAGCTCCGTCCGGCAGGCGCGCGACGCGGCGAGTTGGAGCACATAATTCTCGAGCGGCTCGCGCGCGAGGCAGGGGTCGACCGGCTCGCGTTCGCCCTCGACGTAGCGCCGCCACAGGGACTCCTGCTCGAAGGGCGTCGCCGCGATCAGGATCGAGCGTCCGAAGTCTTGCCCGATGCCGTAGCGTCCCGCGCGCCCGCCCATGTTCTCGTATTCCGACCGCAGGATAGGCGCCTTCCACGGCGTGCCGAAGCGTTCGTCGTAGCGCCACTTGTCCGCCGTGATGAACACGTTGCGCGCGGGCAGGTTCATCCCCACCGCCAGCGTGCCCGTCGAGACCAACGCCCGGATCGCGCCGGTCCGGAATCCATGCTCGACGATCCGCCGTTCCTCGGGCGACAAGTCCGCGTTGTGAAACGCGACGCCCTTCGCCAGCGTCTCGAGCAGGGCCTCGCGCGATTGCGTCGCCTCGAGCGCCCGCAACGCCGCCATCGGGCCTTCCGCCGCCGGGCACTCCATCCGCTCGGCCAGCAACCGCGCGCCGCGCCGCGATTCGTGTTTCGCCTTGACGAACACCATGCTCGTCTCGCCTTCCTCGGCGAAGCGGCACACGTTCCGGGTCAAGACTTCCCACGGTCCCTCGCCCGGCGCATCGTCCAATTCCTCGGTGGCCTCGGTCATCCCGTTGTACATCCGGTAACGGAAACGTCCGTCGCACAACACACCATAGCGCAGCTCGACCGGGCGCTGCTCGTATTGCACCAGCCGCGCCTTCATCCACGCCGCCAGTTCGTCCGCCGCGCCAATCACCGCCGACAGCCCAATCAACCGCCGGCCCGATTGCAGTACCCGCGTCAGTAGCAATTCGGCCATGCCGCCGCGTTCCGGGTCCGATAGAATCTCCAGTTCGTCCGCGATGACCAATTCGATCTCCGCAAGCCGCTCGGGACGCCGCACCAACAACTGCGCCAGCTTCTCGTAGACCACCACAGCGATCGAGAAATCCCCCGACTCGAGCGCCCCGTCGAACTCGCGGTGGTCCCGCGACGACACGATGACCTTGATGCCGTACTCGCTGTACTTCGCCTTGAACTCGCGGTACTTCTCCTCCGCCAACGCCTTCAACGGCACAAGGTACACCACCTTCTTCCGCCGCAACGCGGTCTGCACCGCCGCCATCTCGCCGATAAACGTCTTCCCCGACGACGTCGGCGCCTGCACCAGCATATTGCCCCCCTCGAACAGCCCATGCCGCTTCACCGCCGCCTCCTGCACCGGCAACAGCCGCTCGCCCATCGCCCCCTTCCAAAGGCCAATCACCGCCGGAGGCACATTAAACCGCAGCAAATCATCCAGTTTCATGACGCAACCCTCGCGCTCGCCACGGGTGGAGTCCCGGCAATCCAAGCCGGGTAGGCCATTCCGCCCATGCCGCATTCCAATATACTGAATTGTTGTTCAGTTGTCAAGAAGATTTTTGAGCGCGGCCATCATGGCGCGGGATAACGGGTTAAGGTGATTCCGGATTGGCACGCATTGGGAACGCATTGACGAATTTGCTGGCTCGTGTTACCGTAGTGCTATGGGGGGTGCGGTCGGCGCAGGCCGCAACCCCGTTCGAGTCCTTTCGAATCGACCTACACCAAGGCGGCGCAGATGAATCAAGAGTTCCGAAAATCCCCCAAGTTCATTTCGCGCTATCTCCATGAGAGGGCCAGAAACTCGATCGCGCTTTTGGGCGTGGGTCTTGTGGGGATTGCGCTACGAGGGGAACCCTATATGGCTGAGAACTTTATCTTCGCAAGAGACGGAATTCTGTACTTCTTTCTCTTTTTTATTATCGTCGGGACTACGTATTTGCCCTACACCATCCGACGTTTCCGAACTGAGCGTCTCGTGGCGGACGCTTCGGGATTGAAGTGGATGTTTCCCGTCCAACAATGGGAGTTAGCGCTTGGTTGGACAAACATGACGGGTGTCCGCGCCACTCGACTCCGTTCGGGAAGGATCACCAAGCTCAGGATTACCGGTTTGGGAATGGTGCCGATGCGTCTTTCCCATCTGGACGATCCGGAACGGCTGTTGCAAATCGCGCAAGAACAAACCGGCATCGACCCAGAGTACGCGACCGCCATCGACTGGAGCTTTTGGCGATCCATTTGCTTTTACGTCGCCATTGTCGGGATGTTGAATCAACCAATCACCTATTTCACAGGTCGCCTTCTGGCTTTTATCTGAGAGAACCCGAATTGTATCCCTGCGAAAGGCGGTGAGAATGCATCAAGAGTTTCGGAATTCACCGCATCTCATCGCGTACTACCGCGCCATGGGCCCTCTCGCTTTCGTAACGCTATTGGGTGTGAGGGTGTTGGGAAAGGTGCTGGCGGAGTTTTCCCCGTCATTTAGTGAAACCTACAGCGTTGTTTATCCGGATTTATGGGCTTGGACTTTCGGCGCCCTCTGCACACTGGCGTTCTTGTACGCCATCTACCGATTTATGGTATTGGACCGTGTCGTGGCGAGCGATTTGGGATTGGCGCGGAAACGCAAATTCTTGAAGGAACGTGTGCTTCCGTGGACCAGCATGGCGAGAGTTCGCGTCTCCCGGACCCGGTCGGGAAAAATCACCTGGCTACAAATTACAGGATCGGAAACCGCACCGATGTGGTTGCCCGAACTGGACGATACACAGCGATTGCTGCAAATCGCCCGCGATCGGACTGGACTCGAACCGGAGTACGTGACCCGCATCGACTGGAACTCGTGGGGCATTCTGTTCATCACGATGATCATTGGATGCCTGATTTTGCCAGCCATTCTTTTCGCCAATATGTATCTGGCCGTCCACTAATCCGGCCCGAATTCAAACGAGCAAATCTCGGAATCCCCCGGGAGCAACTTGGAGGAAGTACCCATGACCAAGACACGCATCGCCACGACCCTCGCCCTGATGACCCTCGCGTTCGCCGCAGGGACGCTCGCGCCCAACGTCCTCTCCTCACCCACGGTACACGCCCAGCAGTCCGCCGCCGATTGGTGGCCGATGTTCGCCAAGTCATCCGAGGGCGCGAACGCCGTACTCGCGATTACGCCCCAAGTCTCCGCCAACGGCCAAGTCCGTCTCTGGATCAATCTCGACCTCGGCGACGTGCCCTCCATGGAAAGCGAGCCCGCCCTAAACCCTGCCACTAACATCATCCTCAACAACCAAGACACGAGCTACTTCACATACGCGATCACTGACAAGGCGGAGTTCAAGACGGTAGCCATCAGGGCGCACAAGGCAAGCGCTGGCGACGCCAAGTAGTCCTTTACTTCACTTGATTCTTAAAGTGGAAGCCGCGTCCTCGCCGCTTTAGACGAACTCGAAGCCCCGAACAACGGCCAATAGCAAGACGTATTCATAAATTTTGGTCGGGGCACAAAGCGGCGGGACGCCGCTTCCATGTTGTGCGCCTCCTCGACGACCGTCGTACACGCCTCGGTGCCCCGACCTCTACGCCCTCTGCGCCGACGGCAACCCCGACGCCTTCATCACCTCCCGCCTCTACTTCACGAGTCAATCCGGCAACCGCGTTTTGCGCCGACACTGCACGATGATAAGCGATTGGGAGAAACCGGAATGGGTCGAGTGAGCGGGGTGATTTGGTTATCAAATGCAATAGCCCGGGCGAATTGACAAGGGAATAAGGCCAGTCTCACGACTCGGAACATCGAAGACGGTATAATCCTATTGTAGAGTCGCGTGGGCGAGGAAGCTTTTCATGGAACCGATGGTACTAACATCCGACTTTCGCATACAGTTTCCGGAAACGTTAAGAAAGCAACTGGGTTTGCGACCCGGCCAAAAGTTTCATGCGATAGCGGTGGGGGAACATATTCATTTGATCCCCATCAAGCCCCTTGCCGAGCTTTGCGGGTTCGCCAAGGGCATCGATACCAATGTACCGCGAGACGACGACCGCGTATGAACGTGGTGGATTCCAGCGGATGGCTGGAGAACTTCGCCGACGGCCCCAACGCAGATTTATTCGCCGATCCGATTCTCGAGGCCGGCACCCTGGTTGTCCCGGTAGTCACGGTGTTCGAAGTCTTCAAACGGATGTATCTACAGCTCGACGAGCATGCCGCGCTTAGCGCGGTGGCAAACATGCAGCAAGGTCAACTGGTCGAGCTTGACACGGCGCTCGCCGTGCATGCGGCACGGCTCAGCGTCGATCTCAAGTTGCCGATGGCGGACAGCATCATCCTTGCCACGGCGCGCGCGCACGACGCCATCCTCTGGACCCAGGACAGCGACTACGAGGGAATCGAGAACGTCAACTACAGGCGGCGCAATTCCTAACTGCCCATGCCGCGGGGGAAGGGCATTTGCTATGATCCGCGGCGGCGTCCGCGGGAGGGCGCGGGGAAGGAGCGCATGGCAGGCACCTCTATCGAGAACCCGGTATTTCTGGTCGGGGCGGAACGGTCGGGGACGACCGCATTACGCCTCATGCTGGATCATCACCCGCGGGTGGCGTGGAAGTACGAGTTCGAGCTCAGCGTCGAGTTCCTTCCGCGGGAGGGCGGCTGGCCGGCGATGAGCGCCTACCACGATTGGCTCGAGAACCACCGGGTGTTCCGGGCGAGCGGGCTGACGCTCGACCGTTCGCTCGATTATCCCGGCCTGATGAACGACTTCATGCGGCAAATTCGCGAGACGAACGGCAAGCCGATCACCGGCACGACCGTCCATCTCCACTTCGACCGAATCCTGCGCATCTGGCCCCAGGCGCGCTTCATACACCTTGTGCGCGATCCGCGGGACGTGGCCAAGTCGGTCATCGGGATGGGGTGGGCGGGGAACGTATGGGTGGGGGTGGAGGTGTGGATCGAGGCCGAGGGCCTCTGGGACAACTTACGCGCCGAACTAAGCCCCGACCGCCACATCGAGTTGCAGTTCGAGTCCCTCATGACCCAACCCGAGGCTGAACTCCGCCGCCTATGCGATTTCCTGGGCATCGAGTACGACCCCGCGATGCTCCGCTATCCCGAGCACACCTCCTACGACGCGCCGGACCCGAATCTGGTATACCAATGGAAGACCAAACAGACGCCGCGGGAAATCCAACTCGTCGAATCGCGCTGCGCCGCGCACCTGGTACGGCGCGGTTACGCCTTGAGCGGCCACCCCCCAGTCGAGGTGACGCCGGCCATGATGGCCGCGTTGCGCGCACAGGACAAACGCGAGCGAGTGAAGTTCGGCATCCGCCGCTACGGCCTCTCGCTCGTCGTGCAGGGATATCTCGCGCGGCGGCTCGGGCTCAAGGGGTGGGAACGGGCGGTGGATCGGCGGGTACAGGCAATCACGCAGAAGCATTTGAAGTAACTGCGGCGAGCGCGCCGGGGCGGCCCTTCGTGCCCGCCGCGAGTCCTGGAGCAAGAAGTCAGGACGGCTACCTCCTTGATCGACCGCCAAGGCTAGGTTATAGTCAGGAGCAGCGCAAGAGCATTTAGCGTCGTTTCAACCGATGGGTACACGCCCGTATGGCTCCCCTACGAACTTTCGCCCCGTGTCTAGGTGATACGCTGTCGCGACTCCATGAGTTTCTCACCCTCGAGGCCAATTGGAATTCTTACGGTGCCGATCCCGTGTCCTTGAATGCGGTTGAGACGGCGATATCTATCATGTACTCCGTACAAGAAGAGTTGTTCGGCTCGATAGAGGAAAGAATTGTTCCTGCGTGCGTGGCCCCGCTTGACGATGGGGGTGTCCAGATCGAATGGTCAGGGACGAACGCGGAGATCGAGGTCGAAATCGGGCCGGATGCGGCGCTTTCCTACCTGTTGGCGAATGGAATAGGTCCTGAACGAGCCTTTGAGGAAGTGGAAAGTGCGAGTCTCGACCTCACGCTGAATAAGATATTCTATACGTTACTTGCCTAAAAATGGGTGCGGATGTAAAGATAGCGGAAAACGACTGGTTATATCGACGAATTCTCGGCATCCACATCAAGGATGGCGACCAAGTTAGCTCTGCGGCATTCAAGAATAAAACCAAGAAGCCGGATCCCGAGCCGTCCGTGGATCTGGCAAGGCTGACGACTCCCCAACAATGTCTGGATCTGGTGCCGCGCGGCATGGGGCTTATCGAGTTGCAGGCAAAGATCCTGCTGTCTTTGGGGTTCGCCATAATCCATGCTCCCGTGCCGGACAACTCCGCGCACTGCGTGATTAGGGGCGGGCATACGATGGAAACGTGCCGCAAGCTGGCCGAGGGTTCCCGGGTACGGATCAGACCTTCGGTCCGCCAAAATCAGGGTATGTAACGTCAATCGCTGACCTAACGAACGGTATCCGACTCACAATGTCCGCTAATGCACAAACGCCCCTGCGCACCCTCACCGATGAAATCCTCGCCACGGAGGCCGTGCTTCGCGAGGGCGGGGGGCGGAGCGGCTGGGAACGGCAGCGCCGTCTCGGGCGGCTCCCGGCACGTGAGCGCATTCAGTTGTTACTGGATCCGGGCGCGGCGTTCCTCGAGGTCAATCTCTGGGCGGCCTATGGCATGTACGAGGAAGTCGGGGGCGTGCCCAGCGCGGGACTTGTCACCGGCATCGGACCGGTATGCGGGCGCGATTGTCTCATCGTCGCGAACGATGCCACCGTCAAGGCCGGCACGTTCTTTCCGCAGACCTGCAAAAAGATGTTGCGCGCGCAACGCATCGCCTTCGAGTGTTCGTTGCCGCTGCTTTACCTCGTCGATTCCGCCGGCGCCTATCTCCCGATGCAGGACGAGGTGTTTCCCGACGAGGACGACTTTGGCCGCATCTTCCGGAACAACTCGGTGTTGTCCGCGGCGGGCATCCCGCAATACGCCGCCATCATGGGCAATTGCATCGCGGGCGGGGCGTATCTGCCGGTGCTCAGCGACAAAATCCTGATGACCGAGGGCAGCGGCCTCTACCTCGCGGGGCCCGCGCTGGTGAAGGCGGCCATCGGCCAGGAGGCGGACCCGGAGGAGTTGGGCGGCGCGGCCATGCACGCCGAGATCAGCGGCACGGTCGATTTCAGGGAACCCAACGACGAGGCCTGCCTCGCGCGGTTGCGCTTGTTGGTCGACCTACTTCCGGAAGCCGCGCCGTACGCCGCGCCCGGAGCGCCCGGCTCCGATCCGCAATCGCTCTATGACCTCATCGACGTGAACGGGCGAAAAGAGTACGACACGCGCAAGATCATCGACTGCATCATCGACGCGGGGACGTGGCAGGAGTTCAAGCCCGACTATGGCCAGACCATCGTCTGCGGCTTCGCGCGGTTCGGCGGTCGCCCCGCAGGCATCGTGGCGAACCAACGCCGGCGTTGCCACTCGAAGAGCGAAGGCCTGCAGATCGGCGGCGTGATTTATCCCGACAGCGCCGACAAGGCGGCACGGTTCATCATGGACTGCAACCAGACCCATGTCCCGATCGTATTCCTGCAGGACGTGATGGGGTTCATGGTCGGCCGCGACGCCGAACAGTCGGGCATCATCCGCAGCGGCGCTAAACTGGTCAACGCGGTGAGCAATTGCATCGTGCCGAAGATCACCGTCATTGTGGGCGGGTCCTTCGGCGCGGGCAACTACGCGATGTGCGGCAAGGCCTACGACCCGACGTTCATCTTCGCGTGGCCCAACGCCAAGTACGCCGTCATGGGCGCCGAGCAGGCCTCGGGCGTCATCTTCGACATCCACAAGCGGGCCGCCGAGCGCGACGGCCACGGCCTCGACGCGGCGGAACTCGAGGCGCTCCGCGCGAAGATCCGCGCCGGCTACGTGGAGAAGACGGACATCCGTTACGGTGCGGCGCGCGGCTGGGTGGACGGCATCATCGCGCCGCACACGACGCGGGACGTGCTCGTCAGCGCCATCCGGCTCGTGGGGCGCGAACGTCCATCGAGGCGGTTCCACTCGGGCGTCTTGCAGGTATAGGAAATTAGGGACAGTCACCTATTATTCGAATTGTCCGGTTGAGTTGCGTAACGGGGATCGCCCCAGCGCAACTGGAGACCGCGACGGTCCCGTACTCATCGAATAATAGGTGACTGTCCCTAATTTCCTGCCAGCGCCTTCGAGACAACCGCACGCAAATCGTCCGGTATCGGCAAGGACAACGCGGCCTGATGCGCCGCTTCCGACATCTTCGTCCACGTCTTGCGGATGACGCCGATCAACTTTTCTTCGTCCATGTCGTCGCGCCGCGCAAATTCGCCGAGATGATACTCGATGAACACAAGGCAGGCGGCGTCCTCCAGTGCCTGGGTCTCCGCGTTTATTCGTAGGTCTTTCTTCTGTAGGAGTTCCTGGACCCGCGCGATGGTCCCGGTATCGTACCCGGCCTTTACCAGCAACGCGCCCGCCTCGTCCGCGTGAAAACGGTAGAGTCGCGTTCGCCACGCATGGTATCCCGCGCGCGTCATTGGGAATTCGTTTCGCGGAATCGCCCAACGCCGCAGGTGCTGCGCCCGCACCGCGAGCCGCAACGCCTCCGATGCGCCGGGATGGATTCGGTCCAGCCATGCGCTCATGCGGCGGCCATAGATCAGTTCCTTCGCCTGCTCGACGCTTTCGGCCAGTTCCCGGTTCGGGTCTGCCGCGTTGGCTTCGTCGATTAACTCGATCGCCCGTTCGAACTTCGATTTGCCGGTCATTTTTCCCTCACGAGGCGGAAGCCGCGATAGGCCTCGCCGGCCATCGGCTCGCGCATGCGGCCATCGGCGGGTTGATCGGCGCTGCCGCCCATCAGCTTCCCGGCGCCGTCCTTGTCGGCGGTCCATTCGGCCGCGTTGCCGCCAAGGTCGAAGACCAGGAGGTCATCTCCCCTGCCCGCATGCATGCCCACTTCGCGGAGCAAGGGCGCGGCGCCCTCGAGCGCCGCGATGGACGCGACGAGGCGTTTCGCGTCGTCGGGGTTGGGGGCGAATCCGGCCCAGTAGTCGAGCGTGTTCTCGGCACCTTCGGCGGACTTGTAGAGAATCTTGGATTCGTCCTCGTTCGGGAGGCGATAGGCCGCGCCGATCCGCTCGGAGAGGGCCTTCGCATACACCGTCGCCTGCTCGAACGAGATTCCATTCGCGGGGAAGTTCTCGGTGCCGGGTTCGACGGCATAGTCCGGCATGAGCGACGCATACTGGGCGCGGGTGATCTCGAAGCGGCTGATCTCGAGGCCTTCGTAGGCGACGATCTCGGGGACAAGCGCGCCGCTCTCGCGATTGCCATGGAGGCGTCCGTCGCGCGCGATTGTGCTTATCTTCAGCGCGATGTCCAAGGGCGAGCCTTTCTTCACGGCGGGATTTTTCGGTTGCTCGGACTTGAAGAAATGCCGTGCGAACCAGGCGAGGTCCTCGTCGACCTTACGCTTCTGGTGTTGATACTTCTGCAAGCCGTGGGGTTCGCCGGGAAATAGAATGAACTTCACGTCGGTCTTGCCGAACTGTTGCAGGGCGCGAAAATGCGACCAACCCTGGCCGGGCGGCACGGCGCGGTCCTCCGTGCCGAAGTAGATGATCGTGGGCGCGGTGACTTTGTCGAGCCGGAAGAACGGGGACTTCTCGATGTATCGCTGCGGGTCCTCGAAGGGCGATGCGCCGAGGTAGTAGTTGTCGAACGATGCGCCGAAATCGACATTGCCCCAGTCGCTGATCCATTCGACGTCCCCGGCGCCCGCGGAGATGGCCTTGTAGCGCGGGTTTCGCGTGACGAGCTCGATCGAGAGGATGGAGCCGTTCGACCAGCCCATCGTCGCGAGGCGATCCGGATCGGCGAGGCCCCGCGCAATGAGCGTGTCCACGCCGGCCTCGATGTCGGGTATCTCGAGGTCGTAGTAATTGCCGCCGCCGATCGAGTCGGACCAATCGAGGCCGTAGTTCGCGCTGCCGTGGTAGTTCACCTCGAGCACGAGGGCGCCTTCCTGCGCGAGCAAGACCTTTGGAGCGCCCCAGCCCTGGCGCCATTCGTCGGTGTCGGTGCCCATCGGCCCGCCGTGGATCGAGAGGATCAACGGATACTTCGTCCCCTCCTGGTATCCAATCGGGTAATAGACAATGCCATCGACGCGATCGCCGCGCGCGCCCACCCAGTCGATTACCTCGGCCTTGGGCTTGGGCTTCTTGTCGTAGTTCGGATTGAGCTTGGTCAGGATGGTCTCGCCGCGAATCGAGCGGCCCCGAAGATCGGCGGCGACCCACTGCGACGGCACATCCGCCTTCGAGTAGCGATAGACCAGTGTGTCGCGATCCGGGCCGAGTTCCCAGCCGTACATGTTCGCGACATGATCGCCACCGATTTCTGACATGGACCAACGGTCGCCTTGCTTCGAATAGCGCGCCGGTTTGTATCGCACTCCATCGGAAAGAAGCGCGATGAACCCGACCCGCGTCGCATGGACGGTTGGGGACCCGAGGCCGCGTGACCATGCGAGGTCAACCTGCGTGAGCGACCCGGTGGCGCGATCGCAGTAGTAGACCTGGTTGACGTAGCCCGTGATGTATACCGGATGTTTCGATACCGGCGCGGTGACGTAGAAGCCCTTGCTGTCCGGCGTCCAGTCGATATCCCGCGCGAGCAAGCGTTTGTCGGCGAAAAGTTGCGTCGACGCGCCGGTGTCGAGGTTCGTGAGGAACGTGAAGGGGAAGGCCTTGTGATCGAACTCGAAGCTCAGGCTTCGCGCGTGGCGCGTGACTGCCCAGCGGCCGTCCGGCGAGACCCATAACTCCTCCATCCAATCCGTGTTCGAGGTGACGCGAGTGACCTTCTTCTCGTTGACATCCAGCAGGAACAGGCGCACGGGGGGCTCGTGTTCGGCGTCCTCGACGACGTTGGAGGTGTCCTTGTCTTTCTTGATCGTCGCCTCGACCAGCGTCGGGTCTTCCTGGGCGATAAACGCGATGGTGTCCTTGTCTTTCCACGCATATCCCGCGATGCCCCGCTGGAGAGAGGTGACGTGCCACGGTTCGCCGCCATTGGGACGAATCAGCCAGAGCTGGGTCTCGGCGAGGTTGTCCTTCTTCTCGGGGGATTCGGGCAACGGGCGCGTGCTGATGACGCTGATGAGCTTGCCGTCCGGCGACCACCTTGGCGACGAGTACAGCGACTGCCCGCGCGTCAGTTGGATTTCCTGTTTTCCGTCGAGCGATGTGAGGAACAGATTGGCAATGCGCTTGCCCTTTTCCTTGTCCATCTGGGACTTGCACCACACAGCCCAACGCCCATCGGGGGCAATCTGGAACCCAACACCGGTCTCCGCGAGGAGGATGTCGTCGGGGGTCCATTTTGAATCGTCGGCGTGGGCGAAGATGGACAGGGATAGGGCGACTAGACAGGTCACAACTAGACTCGGAGTGGGGTTTTCGCAGTGCATGGAAATCCTCCCGTCGGGTTACGGCATTCTATGCGGGACGAGGAGGAAGCGCAAGGGGGTATTCACGGAGCATGCGTCAGTAACGTTGAGAATGGACGATATGGACACGATGGACAATATGGACGGACGGGGTGGCGACTCGCGAGCAAATCGGCGAGCGGAAACACTCAGTGCCCCTGCAAGCGCCGGCGAAACCGCTCGAACCACGAGCCGCTCTCCTCGTCTTGGATGAGGTCATGAAGCGCCTCGGGGTCGGGCGCGGCGACGAGGGACTCGACGAAGGCGTTGCGGTTGAGGAGGTGGGAGATGCCGGCGAGGGTGCGGACGTGTATGTTGAACTCGCGGCGAGGGGAAATGAGCAGAATGATGAGGCGGGCTGGGGAACCGTCGAGGCTGTCCCACGGGATGCCCTCGGGCGCGGTGGCGAGGGCGGCGATGCGGCGGTCGATGCGGTCGGAGGCCGCGTGCGGCAAGGCGATGCCGTGTTCCATCCCGGTGCTGAGGGAATGTTCGCGGGCGGAGACGATGCCGGTGGCGTGTTCGCGGAACTCGGCGGGGAGGTCGCCTGCGGCAATGAGGAGGTCGACGAGGGACTCGATGGCGGCGTATTTATCGGGCGCGTCGAGGGAAGTCGCGATGGCCCCCGGGTGAACCAGGTCGCCGAGGAGGATGGCGGCGTTGGTCATGGGCCAGGGCTCCGGGATAGGATCGTGATCGTCATGTGGCACGCGCCCCGGGCAAGATCGCCCCCAAAGGGACGTTGCTTCGCATGTCGCGATGATGTGGTGACAATATCAAGAACCTAGGTCACTAATATATCAGTTGAAACTCGGGCAGCATGGCGACGGCCCAGAGCAGGTCCTCGACGCCTTGGGTACCGGCGCCTGTCGAAAGAATTTCGAGCGCGGCGGTCCGTTCGGCGGCGGTGGGGGGGCGTTGCAGGGCCATTCGATAGACCGTCTCGGTGAGCATCGCCGGGTCGACGAGGCCGCTTTCGACCAAGGCCGCCGCGCCCTTGCTAAGGAAACCGGCGAGGCGTTCGCCGTTGCTCAACTCGAGCGCCTGGAGGGTCGTATATTCCGTCTGCCGCCGCGTCACCACCTGTTCGCGGTTGGGCCGGCCGAGGGCTCGCGTGAGCGAGTCCGCGGGAATGCGCCACGCGCGGACGCCGACGCCGGGCGCGGGGACGTGGTCGTCCGAAATCGCGAATTGGGGTCCCTCCTGCCAGACGCCGGTGACGCGCGAGAGGGCGTCGAGAAATTCTTCCGCGGTCATGCGCCGGGCGAGCGGACCTTGGAAGGCGTAGGGCGCCTTCGGGTCGATCGGCCCGGCCTCCTCGCTGGCGAGCTGATAGGCCTTCGAGCTCATGATGGTCCAGAGTAGTTTGCGAAGATCGTATTCGTTGTCGACGAAATCCGCCGCGAGCCAGTCGAGCAAATCGGGGTCCCAAGGGCGACGGCCCATGTCGTCGAGGGGCTCGACGAGTCCGCGACCCATGAGTTGCGCCCAGACGCGATTGACGATGGTGCGCGCGAAGCGACCGTTCTCGGGGCTGGTCACGATATTCGCGAGGGCCTTCGTGCGTTCGCCCCGCGAGAGGCCCTCGTCGACGCCGCCGAGTTCGGGCCAGAGGAATTTCGTCATCGACTTTTTACCCGTGGGGACGTCGCAACGGACGAGTTCGAGCGCGTCGGTCGAGAAGAACGCGGCCATGCCGTAGGAGTCGGTCAGCTTCCAGTTGTCGATGAAACTGTCGTGGCACGAGGCGCACTTGAGGTTGACGCCGAGGAACACCTGCGAGACGCTTCGCGCCGCCTGTACCGGGGGCAGCTCCGCGGCGGGCACGACGCCGCGCCAGACGATGCCGTCGCTGAATCCGCGCGAGGACTCGGCGGGATGGATCAACTCCTGGACGAACAGGTCGTAAGGTTTGTTGTAGTAGAGCGCCTCGTAGAGCCAGCCGGTGATCTGTTTGCGCCCGCCGTCGATGTAACCGGTCCCTTGAAAATCGTTGCGCAGGGCATCGTTCCAAAAGCCGATCCAATGCTCGGCGTAGTCGCGGTCCGAGGCGAGCAATTCGCGCACCAGCGTCTGCCGCTTGCGCACGCTGTTCCGCTCGATGAATTCCTCCAGTTGCGCCGTCGCCGGCAATAGGCCCGTCGCATCGAGCCAGGCCCGCCGCGCAAATACGGAATCCGGAATCAGCGCAGGCGCGTCGATGCCCTTGTCCCCGAAGTATCGCGCGATGAAGCGGTCGACCGGGTGGATGGAGCCGTGGATGCCCGGCAGGTTGGGGACCTCCGGACGGCGCGGGGCGATTGGGGCTTCCCAGGTGTCGACGGTGGGTTTCGAGAAGTCCCACACAATGCCCTGGTCGATCCAGAGGCGGAGGATGTCGATCTGTTCCGGCGTGAGGCGCGGCTCTTTCGGCGGCATGACGAGTTTGTCGTCCAAACCCGAGACCAATTGGATCAAACGGCTCGACGGGCTATTGCCCTCGACCGCGACTGGGCCGTGATCGGAGCCCTTGAGAAACAGTTCGCGCGTGTCCATCCGCAATCCGCCGCGAGCCAGCCCGCCGCCGTGGCACTGATAACACCGCGCCGTGAGGATGGGATGGACGTCTTGTTCGAAGGAGATGGCCCGCGCAGGCGCGCCCGGCACGGCTTGTTGCGCGAAGGCGATCGGCATCGCGAAAGCAATCGCGGTGGCCAGTAACAATCGAATCGGATTCATCGAAAAGCCTACTCCCCATTCTCTTCAATCATGATACCACCGGTCACCGGGCAGGACAGCGCGGCTGGTTGGCGGGCGCTCAATCCGTCAAGTCACCGAACTCGCCCGGGGCGTTTCGTAGGCGCCGCTCCAAATCCGAGACGGCGGTAAAATACCACGCGCGCCCTATTTTAGTTTTTTCCAACAGTCCGCGCCCGCCCAGGTCGAGGAGATCTGCCCGGGCTGTTTGCTTGACGACATCGTGGCTATGGCGATGCGACTCGACGCTGTAGTGCTGTCCGGGATGCCGCAAGGCGTGGCCAATCAAGGCGCGTTGCCGATGATTTAACACGCGCGTTCCCTTCAGTCTCGAAACGAGGGCCTGGACCTCGCGGCCTTTCCGGTCGAGGTACTCGTGAAGCGCGCCCATCGCCTCGTGGATGACATCGAGTTGATGCACGATGAAATAGGTCAAGTCATTGTCGTCGGACTCGGTGTAGAGGTAGGCAAGGCTGTAATTTCTTCTCGATCGCAGCAGTATCCGCGATATCGAGATGTATTCGAAGAGCCAATATCCATGCCGGAGCATGCTCCAATAGAACAACGCCCGCGCCGTCCTGCCGTTTCCATCCACGAAGGGATGATCGTAGGCGAGCCAAAAATGGACGACGATCGCGCGAATGGCCGGATGCACGAAATGCCCGGGCGTGTCCCCGTTTGCGAAGGCGCAGAGTTTCTCGATACGCGGGCCCAGGCTCGCCGGGCTCGGAGGAACATGGAACAGCTCCCCGTTTTCATCGACCACCGCGATGTCGCCGTCTTCCGCCGTTCGAAAACGCCCCTCGGCGGTGGCGTCTCGAAGGGTGTCATGCGTCACCATCTGGTGGATGTCGAGGAGCAATCCCAGCGTCAGCGGTTGGTCCTTGATGCCACGCAGGCGTCTCATGGTCCGATAGTTGTTCACGATCATCTGTTCGCTACGATCGCGGGCGGGCCGTCCGGTTCGCAGCATGTCCTTGGCGATCTGGCTTGTCGTCGCCGCGCCCTCGAGTTGGCTCGAGGTGATCGCTTCCTCCATGAGCGAACTCACATAATACCGTTCTTGGGTCTCGGGGTTCGTGATGGGATCGGGGGTTGAAACGGTCCCACCCGCGCCCAAGTCAATTCGATGGAGGCGTTCCGGTATGTTCGCGCCCTCGGTGTACACGAAGGGCCTCCCTTGGGTATCCTCCAAGGGTATTTGTTGGTAGGCCCCCGAGCGATGAAGCTTCAACGCGAACCACCATTCCTCGTGGGACAGGTCCCCCGGCGGTGGGTGGCGACGAAGCTTGTCCCAGTGGAGATACGCGCTCCGATGATCCGGTACCATGGCCGCGATTTGCTGGAAGCGTTCCGGGCTCGGGATGTGGCGATGGAGTGATGGAGGTTTTTGTGGTTTTCTCATGTCTTTTGGCTCCAAGGGATATGCTAATCGAATTGCTAGCAAGTGTCAAATTAGCACTTCGTGGAGAATGTGGCATCGGTATTTGATCTGGCAATTGCTAATTTAGCATTTACTAACACTTAATTTATACTTACTTAACCGTTGTTTATGAAACGCTTTACATCAAAAGGACTATTCCATGTCATGCAAGATCAGCAAAAAACGTGCGCTCCTGCTTCTGCTTAGCCTATGTTTGCCCCTCCCCGCCTTCGCCGACCGTGCCCGAGAAATCGACGCGCTCGTCCAGGACCATTTCGCGAAGGGCCGCATCCACGGTTCGGTGCTCGTCGCGGAGAAGGGGCAGGTCGTCTACAAGGGCGGCGTGGGGATGGCGGACATCGAGTGGGGCGTTCCGAACGCTCCGGACACGAAGTTCCGGCTCGGGTCGATCACGAAGCAATTCACGGCGGCGCTGATCATGCAACTGGTCGAGCAAGGCAAGGTCGCCCTCGACGTGCCGATCACGACCTACCTCACGGATTACCGGAAGGAAACGGGCGACAAGGTGACGGTCCACCACCTGCTGACCCACACCTCGGGCATCCCGAGTTACACCTCCGAGCCGAAATTCATGGAGGAGGTGAGCCGCGACCCCTATACGGTGCCGGACTTTGTCGCGAAGCATTGCAGCGGGGACCTCGAGTTCGAGCCGGGCTCGACGTGGCGCTACGACAACTCGGGATATTTCCTGCTCGGCGCGATCATCGAGATAGTGACCGGCGGTACCTACGAGGAGGCCTTGCGGAAGATGCTCGATGCCTGTGGCATGGCGGACTCGGGCTACGACCGGCACGAGCCCATCCTGCCAAAACGGGCCGAGGGATATGAACGGAAGGACAAGGCCCTTGTGAACGCGGGCTATCTCGACATGGGCCTGCCCTATGCGGCGGGCTCGATGTATTCCACGGTTGAGGACCTCTACAAGTGGGACCGCGCGCTCTACACGGACTCGCTACTCACGGCGGCGTCGAAGGGAACCATGTTCACCGATCATAAGGATGGGTACGGATACGGGTGGTCAGTCAAGCCGATGAAGGTCAAGGGCGTGGACAAGGAAGTGCGCACGGTGAGCCATGGCGGCGGCATCAACGGGTTCAACACGCTCATCACGCGCGACATCGAAAACGAGAACTTGGTGGTCGTGCTGAACAACGCGGTCCCCTCAAATAGCGAGAGCTTGACGCGCGAGGTGTTCGAGTTGCTGTACGCGGAGTAGCCGCTCGCCGTACCCGTGGGTGGCGAGAATAGGAGGTTGGACTGAAAATAGGCCGAAGGATGGGAAATCCGCTCGAGTGGCGAGCACTCATAACTCCTTATAAATCAAACGGTTGAATCTAATTCTATATCTCATGGCAGCAGGCGGATTCGGCCCCAACCTCGCAAGCCATAAGTTGCTTGACAAAAAAATGGATAAGTGATAGTTTCATGGAGGCATGCAAGAAGATTGGGTGCGGGCAGCTTAACGGGTTGCAGTGTCGCCTTCGGTGGGCGGCATTCGCCTCGGGTTCCCCATTCGGTAGGAAAGGAGCGTAGTCCGTGCTGCATGTTCGCCGTGGAACGGCGGACGAGGAACATGACCGGGTTCCGTAAGTAATCCCGACGTAGATTCCCATGCCTAGGCTCCTCTTGCATACTCATCGCCGAATCATGAAATCATACCCTTCGTATCTTCGCATGGTCGGCGGTGGAATCGTTTGATTCGCAGTTTGAATATCGTTTGATACCGAATTCAACCATCGAACACAGGAGTTTTACAAGATGAAATCCAAGAAAGGGTTTACCCTGATCGAGCTGCTGGTGGTTATCGCCATCATCGGCATCCTCGCGGCCATCCTGCTGCCGGCGCTTGCACGCGCCCGTGAAGCGGCGCGCCGCGCGTCCTGCGCGA